>CAMWJV010000034.1 GCA_947174665.1 uncultured Lachnospiraceae bacterium | reverse complement strand
GTCTGTCCCTGAGTTCTCCCTCCGGCAGGGGTTCAAACTTATTGAAGATTTTGGAAAACACCGGATAGAGGAACACCATCAGCAGAAGCAGCAGAAAGGCAATACCGGTAAATGCAGGAATCATCCAGTTTCCCAGCATCTTGTGAAGCCAGATGAACAGACAGCAGAGTCCGCACATCAACGCCAGCTCGATCACCACATTTTTGATCCGATCAAGGAAAAAAGTTTTCTTTGTCATCTTATTGAAACCATACTTTTGTTCCACCACCATGGAATTTACATAGTCGCAGGGAATCGCAACAAGCAGCCCCACAAGCATATCTGCCGCCAGAACCACAATGGCAGCAGCATAGTCGCCTGCAGGCGACAGCACCCACACAATCCAGGCATATGCGTCAAGTCCCAGCATCAGATAGACGGTCAGATAGGTCAGCAGATGCCTGACGAAGGAAAGCAGAGTCTTTTCTTTATAATAGCGCAGCCATTTACGATAGGCCGGCTTGTCATATACATCTGTCACATTTTCGGGAATCTTCCGTTCTGCCGATTTCATCTCCAGCCACTTCATAAATGTCTGAAAGAAAAAAGTGAGAGTAATCACAATCACAGCGATAAATTTATAATTCATTTTTATCCTGCCTCCATCACATTTTATTGCGCGTATAGTACTATTATAATTCACAATCTTCTTTAGCACAATGACTACTTTTAATCCGTGTTTAGTAATGGTATAATTAATTTTTATGGTTTATTATGAAATGTATCATGGGATTTTCCCGGCATGCGCTGTATACTGCCTTTCTAAAAGCGTTGGCATAGCATCCAAGATAGTCTTCCAGAGCTTCATCATGCAGGAGCCGGATTTCGGTTTCCTCTTGTATATCCGTGAGGCAGTCGTATAGGGCATCCAGATTCCGGCCATACCAATCAGGAAGCTGAAGGGAACCGGCTAACGTGTTGTGGAGCGTTTCTTTGTTTGTGATTTTGTTTCCGTCTAATATACAAATAAGCATGTCCTTGGTTAATCTCCGTTTTCATTATGATATTCAGGGATCCGCTTCACCATACAGAAGTTCAAAGCTTTGATAATGGTCTTCTGTATAGTATATCAGGCCATCATTAGAGAATACAATGCGTTTGGAGCCTCGCTTGTCGGCGCCCAGAGTATCTATGTCACACTCGGTATAGCTGCGGCCTTCCTGTTGCGGCAAGAGCCCCTCATAATTGCCGAAATAGCTTCCGCCGATGCACATACCCGGAGCAAAAGGTTCCAGAGAACCGCCGGTCCAGCCCAGTTTTTCTGCCTCCTTCTTTGTGATGAAGTTGGGAGGCAGATGTCCGTATAGATGAATGTATAATGCCACATCCTCTTTGGAAGTATAGGAGCCATCAACGTTTATGGACGATTCCGTGACGGATGTCCCGGGCATCTGTGGTATTACCTGACTGCAGCCCACTGACATAAAAAGCAGCAGCCACATTATAAGCAGGCATAGTCTTTTTCTCACTTTTATCCTCCCTTGCGTGCTCTGACACGCATTGCTTTTCCATTGTTTCTGTTTCAATTTTGTGGTATCAGGAAGGCTTTGTCAAGATGAACAAAGGCATTCTGCTAAAATTTTGTAGGAAAAATATGATTTATATGATATCATTTATCATATCAGCCTGTAGGAACAGAAAAAAAGTTATTGCAGAAACGGGAAAAGGCGGCGTCGGCAGGATAGGGGTATAGGGATGAGAGAGTTATCACAACTGTATTATTTTGAAAAGCTTCTGGAGGAAGCGCATAACGATCTGGTTCGTGAAGGCATCGCAAAAGGGATGCATCCCATCGGAAGTGTCTGTTCGCTGATACCTGAGCCGCTTTTGAATCTGCCGGGATGCTTTTCGGTGAGACTTCGCGCGCCGCGGACCGGGTCGATAGATATCGGTACATATTATATGTCGAGCCTTTTGTGTGAGTGCTGCCGGGCAATACTTGAGCGGGCGGTGGAGGGCGGGTATCAGTTCCTTGACTGCATCATCGCACCGGATGCCTGCTCGCAGATGAATCGGTGTGTGGAAAATATTGAGCATCTGAAATGCATTGAAAAAGAAAGCTTTTTTGTCTCCTATTTTGATGCGCCCATGAAATCGGATGACGCTGCGCTCCGCCATTATGTGCGGCAGATGCAGACCCATGTTCTCGCACCGTTGCAGGAAAAGTTTGATATTGATATTTCTGATGAGAGTCTTCGGAAAGCAGTGGAACAGCACAATCAGATCTGTGGCCTTTTGCAGGAGATATCAGAGTATCGCAAGGAGGAAAATCCTCGTATCACGGGATACGAGTTTGCAGTCCTGTGTACGGCTTCTTATTGCTGCCCGAAGGAACTTTTGACAGAACGGCTCTCATCTGTCGTGGAAGAGTTAAAGACGAGAGAACCTGATGCGAAACCGGTATTTCGTGTGAAGGTGGTTGTTGCCGGTTCTGAGATTGACGATCCGGGACTGATCAGATTAATCGAGGAAGCAGGTGCACGAGTCGTTGCTGACCGCTTTTGTTTTGGTTCATTACCGGAGCGGCTGCCAATCGCGCTGAATGATACCGAGGATGTGCTGACCCAGATCTGCAGACATTATCTCAAGCTGGGTAAATGCCCCCGCTATATGAATGCGGAAAAGGTAATAGAGCGTCAGGACTATGTACGCCGGCTGGTGCAGGAGTATCATGCGGACGGCGTGATCTATCAGCAGATGAAATTCTGCGATTACTGGGGCTATGAGCGGGCCTATGCATCGAAAAACATGCGGGAAAAATTCGGAGTACCGGCACTTTCCATAGACAGACCCTATGTGACCGGAAACTCAGGGCAGCTGCGGACCAGATTCCAGGCGTTTGTGGAAAGCCTGGAAATTAAAAAGATTTAGAAAGGCATGGTAGCAGGTAAATGGGAAAAAAGATGGGGAGTGAGAAGCTCGGTTCCTTTTATACAGGTAAACAGGCAAAAAAGCGGCGCGAGTGGCGCGGCATCAAAGATACATTGTACGATTACTTCCAGTGGCTTCGAATCTGGGGTGTCCTCATAGGATTTGCCGTAAAGCCGAATAATGTAAAGGCTTTTTTCAGGTATCGCTGGATGGTGAATTATCTGGTGGTACCGGACTTTTTTGACAGGCATACGGAAGGAATGCGGGGTACGCAGCTTCGCATTACACATACGGCGCTCAGCATCGTTGTCATAGATATGTGCAAGAGCATGACCAGGATGTTTAAGGCGGATCCTAATGTGGGAAATAATGAGAAGCTCAGAAGGAAAATGGTGCTTTTTGATGAAAACATGATGAGTGAGATCATGAACGGATTCCCGAACCTGATATGGACTTCTGTGGAGGTGCCTGCGGTGTACACCAGCGCCATGATGGTTCAGGACGGCGTGGTGCATTATACGGATGCGGCGCAGGAGTACGGTATTCCGGCGGATGTCTGTCCGATGCCGCTTGCGGAGCTCGGCGTTGCTCTGGAGGATGATTACCCGAGGATTGGGGCGTGTGCGGTACACTGCAATACAACTTGTGACGGCAGTCTTATGGGAAACAGTATCGAGAGCCGGTATTTTGGTATTCCCACCTTTGAACTTGCGGTTCCCATCCGACATACTTACGACAGTGTTGTGCCCTATGCAGTGGAGGAAATTCAGAACTGTATTGCTTTTATCGAAAAGCATACGGGGGAGACTTTTGACTGGAATGCCTTTTTCAGGAGTATGGAGCTTTTCAATCATGAGACCCGGAACATGCTTGACTGGTTTGAAATCAGCCGAACGAAATATCCTCAGATGATCGGAACAAATTTGGCGCTTTACCGCTACTGCGTCTATATGGCTACAGGCGGACGGTTCGAGGTGTTCCGGAAAGTGGAGCAAAAGCTGAACCGCTATGTCAGACAGGGGTATGAGAAAAAAGAGCTTGTCTGCAGGGAGATCAGACACCGGGCGATCACATGGGGAGTGCAGGCAGCATATTACACCGCTTTTACGGTCTGGCTTCAGAACTGCTGGGGCGTGGCGGCGCTGGTGGATATGCTGAGTTTATGTTCCACCCGCATAATCGACACACAAAACAAGGAAAAGGCGCTGGAGGATCTGGCGTATCTATATGGAAAGATGGTTATGAGAAGCCGTTCCAACGGCGGCTATGAGGTTGGCGTGGAGGATTTGTGGCGCTTCTGCGAAAGCTTTGATGTGGACGTGGTCATCATGTACTGCCACATAGGGTGCAAGGCGATGTCCGGATATCACGGGCTTTTTGAGGAAGAGGCGAGAAAGCACGGCATTCATTTGATCTGGGTCAACCACAATCTGATGAAGCCGGAGGACGGTTCGAGAAAGGACATGCGGACAGAGGTCAACCGATATATGCGCACCGTATTCCGCGAGGAGCCCCTTGACCCAAGTCTCGAGGATTTTGACGACAGCAGGAATTGGTAAAAACTAATATGGATTTTTTTGATGAAATGATAAAAGACATCCTGGGACAGTTGAATCAGATCACAGGGGCAGATGACGCAAGACTGGAACAGCCGTCAAGGATATGGAAGGATGCAGGGGAGCACCATATGATACTTGGGAAGGAGATGGCGTATGAGCTTGGCGGGCAGAATACCCTTGGTCTAAGCGGCTGTCTCTGCACAACAAAGCCTCTGCTGCTTCCCAGGGGAGTATATCTGTATGGAGATGACCTGACACAGATAAACACCAGTCAGTCTTTTGCGCGAATTGTACTCGCAGAGCTGGAAGAAAGCAATGACGAGGAAGCCCTGTACCGGAAATTTCGGGAAATGGACTATGTGCGATATCACATTCATCCGGAAGGCTACATGATCCGCATTTCGCCGGTAAGCCAGCGGGAACCGGTGCGCATTGGCGTAAAAGCCCTGAAGAATAAAATCAGCTTTAGTGATGTGGGCCGGATGTATCTGGAACGTTATCAAAGGATTCTGCAGGTGAAGAATGTCAATGTGATCTTTGTCACGCACAGGGAATTTGATTATCATGCATTGGACGAAATGCTGCGCAGGGCAGAGCAGATCACGGAGTCGCTGAACCATATCTTTACAGGCCTGAATATGGACTGCGGTACCTGTAATCTGAAGGCGGTATGTGATGAGGTAGAAGGGCTGCGGGACCTGCATTTCGGACAAAGGGCTTAAACGGATGCTCCTTTCCTGTACAATTTTTTGTACCTTGTCCTGTCGGAAAAAGTCTGATACAATGGACATATGAAAAAAACAGTTACAATGGACAATGATAAAGAAAAGGAGATATTTACTCATGCCAAATGAAAAACTGACTCAGATTGTTGAATTGCTGCCGGTAATCAAGCAGCTTTTTGACCATGATGTATACTTATCAGTGTTGGACAGGAATGGAATCATACAGGGTTTTTCCGTTCCGGACGGGGTAGTACCCGTGCTGAGTGTCGGTCAGGTATTTAATGACCCGAGCGGTGCTTTTGATGAAGTGATCAGATCCGGAAAGCGGAAGCATAACTATTTGCCGGAAGAGGTTATGGGTGAAGCGTTTGAGGGAGAATTAGTGCCGGTCAGGGACGGTGTGGAAGTTGTCGGATGTATGGTCTGTACATATTCTGTTGATTTAAAGAAGCAGATGTCAGAGATAGCAAATCAGTTTCAGGAGTCGGTTAAAGGCATTGACGGATCTATCCATGCAGTCATCAGCGGGATTGATAGTTTGTTTCATATGCTGACGGAAATGGACAGGATGGCAAATGGCGTCGAAAGCGATGTAAAAAATGCAGTTGAGGTAGTAAACAAGGTCAGCAGCAATGCTTCACGTTCCAATATGCTTGCGTTAAATGCGTCTATTGAGGCGGCGCGCAGCGGTGAGTCCGGCCGCGGATTTGCTGTGGTTGCCAATGAAATGGGGAAGCTGGCAAAGGACAGCGGCGGTTCTGCAACCGAGATTAAGGATACATTAAATACCATTACAAATCATCTTGTCGCAATTATCTCTTCAATAAAAGATGCGAATAATATGGCAAAAGAGAATATGGAAAATATCAGTCAGATCCAGAAGATTCTCGATCAGACGCTTGTGCTTGCCGATAAAATGGAGAAAGACATCGCCAGACAGTGATGCAGGGAATCTGATGACATATAAACCCATGCCGGGAAATAGCCCCGGCATGGGTTATTTCATCTTTATGTTTCCCAATACCTGGTAAATGCTGCTTTCACATCTTTTATACGGTTTCGGCTTACTATCAGTTTTATTCCGTTTTCCAGCGTCAAATCATAGGAGGAGCAGCTTTTTATGTATCTGACATTCACAGCGGCCCCTCTGTGGAGAAAAACAAAATTGTCGCTGCCGATTTCCGAATATAGCTCCTTGATTGTTTTGCGTACGTTGATTATGCTTCCGTCCTTTAAATAAACATCGCATCTGCGCTTGTTTGTCTCATAGTACATAATTTCAGAAATTTCAATGTTACTGATTCCATTCAGGGATTTTAACATGATAAATTTCTCAGCACGGTTTTCAATGACCTGTAACGCAGAGTCTAATGCGGGTTTTAGCTCCCTGGCTGCATATTCCTTGCGGATATATCTGAAGGGCTGAAAGCTGAATGAGTCAAATACAAAATGTTCATGCATAGTATAGAACATAAAGATAATATCGGGATACAATTCCTTCAGTTTTTCTGCAATCTCAAAACAGTTTATGTTTGGAATGTCTATGTCGAGAATCACAATATCGGCGGCTTCCTTTTTTTCAGTCATTGCGTCCAAAAGCAGCTGTGAATTATCAAACACATCTATCTGAATCTCCATTGATCGGCTGTCAAAAAATTCATTTACGATCCCACGGATGATTTCAATCCAAACCGGTTCATCATCGATCACAGCTATTCTGTACATTATGTTCATTCCTCCGATCAGCATAAAGTTCATAAAGTATGCCTTATTATAATCAATATTTCAGCTTTAGTCAAACGCCACAGCCCCTCCGGTCCTGCCAATTATTGCCGCAGCGGCTCAAAAAATATCAGAATGAGAACAATTTTGGAGTTACTTTTTTGGCTTTTCGGCAAGTTACGCAAATTCTCCTACCAATTGTGCAAAATCTTCCCATTAAAAAAATTTTTGTGCTATATATAGTATAGCTGCCGGCTTAGTGATCAGGAAAGCAAAATATTTTACAGGAGGAAATACTATGAACTTGAAAAAGAGAACATTTGCCCTTGCGGCGATTTTGGCGGTCAGCCTTGCCATCACGGGATGCGGATCCCCCGAGACAAAAACGAAAGACAGTGACGAGTCGTCAACGGTCGAGTCTCAGAACACAACAGAGAAATCAAATCCCTCCGAATCCTCGGATTCAGCCCTCACTGACTCCGAGACGCCGGAGTCTTCGAGCGAATCAGGCGCAAGCCAGGCAAATTACGAGCCGTTCACAATTGATTGCTCCGAAGTATTAAGCAGCGGCGATACGAGATATTTCGAGCTCACATATACATATGGAGATGCCTGCACCGTAACACAGAGATACATTTACGAGAACGGAAGCTATAACGGCGGGGTAATCAAGGTTGCCCCCGGCACGGAGACCGATCTGGCAGCAATTATTAATAACGCCGATGTGCTTGCGGGCGGCAGTCCTTCTATCTTCACTGAGGTTACTGACGGCTGGACGATGAACCTCGAGGCGTCCCAGGAAGAAGAGGAGTATATGAATTCGTTCACTATCGAGGAACTGCGCACGTTTTTCTGGGGTGTGGCGCTTATGTCTGAAGGATACTCTCAGGAAGAGGCAGAAGCTATTATCGGTGTGTCAGGCGAGCCCCAGATGCCGTATATTATCGACGATCCCTCGGACTCCCTGCAGAGCGGAATCACTCTTGATGATGTGTCCTATACGCTTTTCGGTGCGGACGGAACGATGATTCTTTTCGGCGCGTACTATGCTGACGAATTTACAATAGAGGAGAAGTTCCTGTTTGATTCCAACGGCGACTTCGAAAGCCTCGAAATCACACTCACCACCGGCAGCGTTTCGGATACTGATGAGATATTCGCAACATTGAAATCACTTTACGGCGATGAGTTTAATCCCGATGATTATACATTGACTGAGCAGTCGGCTGAAAAGTACGCGATGTGTGACAGTGTTCCTACACGTTCCTTTTTCTTCGGAAGTGATCTGGCGAGTATGAGCGGAGTCACATACAGTGTGGTTTATTCGGTTCTGAGCGATTCGCTTTAATATATTTAATAAGGAGGAAACGGAGAGATGAAAAAAGAAGAAAGACAGAACAGAATCTTTGGGGGAGGCGGGCGAATGGCTGCAGCAGGGCTGGCAGGCTGCCTTTTGGTCGGACTGACTGTAATGTGTCTGCCCATGAATGTGTCTGCAAGTGAGAAGATCACGAGAGAAAACTTTGATTATGTGCGCTATGCGGACGACTATCAGGATTTGAAGGAAGCGTTCGGATATGATGCGAAGGCGCTCTACAACCATTACCGGACATGCGGTATAGCGGAGCAGCGTACAGCCTACGCCGTTATTTCAGCTGACGAGTTTGATCATAAGCGCTATGCGGATGATTATCAGGATTTGAAGGAGGCGTTCGGATATGATGCGAAGGCACTCTACAATCATTATCTGAATAATGGTAAGGCGGAAGGCAGAATCGCATATCGGAACGATGGAAGCGCAATCGAAGGTGCGGCAGGAAATCAGGCGGAAGCAGCTAATGCAGGCGGGACGGACCGGACAGTTGAAGTTTCGGCCGCCGAGTTTGACCATGTGCGTTATGCGAATGACTATCAGGATTTGAAGAAAGCATTCGGATATGATGCGAAGGCGCTCTACAATCATTATCTGAATAATGGTAAGGCAGAAGGCAGAATTGCTTATCGCAATGATGGAAGTGTGATCGGTAATCCGGCGGCAGCAGCTAATACAGGGACGGAACAGGCAGCTGCAACCGGTACAAAATCGGAGAATAAGGTTGTTACGAATGATGGCTGGGAATGGAATGAGAAATGGGGAATGTGGGTCAGATAATATGAATAAGGAGTGTCGCAAAGTAACCGAATTCCGGTTATGGAGCGACGCTCTTTTTTTATTGAACAGAGTGGTCATGACAAAAAATCTGTTGAGAAGAAAGGATAGGAATGATAAACTATAGGTAATATCAGGAAAAAAGGACGGATGAAGGGCAAAATGGCAAATCGGACAAGGCCGAATATGGCCGGCCTGAAGGCGGCGGTATCTGCCGTAGTGCAGGCGGACAAACAGTATCAGTACGTGGTGGATATGGCCCGGGACTGCCGGCGTCAAATTCTTCAGGCCTATCGCGGGGAGAAAAAGGAAGCTGCATACGAATTGTTGAAAGAGATTGACGTGGAGGATTTAAACCGCCAGAAACAGGGCATCCGGGTTTCTCTGCTAAAAGGCGCCCGTATCGAGAATATCTATCAGGTGCTGTGTGCGGGCAGCCAGCGTCTGGAAGGCATAAACGGCATCGGGGAGGCAGGCGCGGACAAGATCATGAAGATTGCCCGTCTGTATTATCAGGAGGCGGAGAAAAAAGCTCGGGTCAAACTGGATAGTGTGGGCAAAAATCCCCGGCAGACGACCATAGTGCAGAATCTCTATCTGCTGATGGAGCTGCAGGCGGAAATCCGGCAGGCGGTCAGCGCTCAGGAGGCGCATCACGATTCCCTGGAGGAAAAAATACAGTGCGCCCGGCAGATACAGGGGATGCTTGGCTGGATATTCAAGAGCAGTCAGCAGAAAGAAAAAGCGCTGGATGCCTATTATGATCTGGACAATCTGGTGCAGCAGGGCTATGCCGGTCAGGCGGGGCAGATTTATGCCCGTACCCGGAAAGTGATGGGGAAGGACACCGGCTTTTTGGGGTGTCAGGCTTTTGAGCGCAATACGGCTCCTTTTTATGCCCGCCTGGAGGAAATTACCGGTGAGAGCCTTGATGAGCAGGCCTACTCCGGCGGTCTGTCCAAGGAATACGTACAGAGCATCGAGGAACTGGAACTGGATCTGTCTCTGATGCGTTCTACTCTGCGTGGGTATCAGCTTTTCGGCGTGAAATATATCATCCAGAACAAGCGGGTGCTGCTGGGAGACGAGATGGGCCTGGGCAAGACCATACAGGCCATAGCGTGTATGGCGCATCTGAAGACTCAGGGCAAAACCCACTTTCTGGTGGTATGTCCGGTGAGCGTCATGGTCAACTGGAGCAGGGAGGTAGGCAATCACAGCAGTCAGCAGGCACTGGAGATTCACGGGTTTGACCGGGGAGAGGAGTATGACCAGTGGAAACAGGACGGCGGTGTGGGCATCACCACCTATGAGACTATTACTCGGCTGGAGCTGGGGCAGGAGCACATCGATCTGCTGGTTGTGGACGAGGCTCATTATGTGAAAAATCCCAAAGCCCAGCGGACTCAGGCGTTGAGCCGTCTGGCGGAGGCTGCGGAATATGTGTTGTTTATGACGGGTACGCCCCTGGAAAACCGTGTGGAGGAGATGACCTTCCTTGTGAGCATGCTGAACCCGGAGACAGCGAAAAAGCTGGACAGAGTGGCGGCTGTTACCACTGCCGACAGTTTTCGTGAGGCTGCCGGGGAGGTATATCTGCGGCGTATCAGGGAGGACGTTCTGACTGAACTGCCGGATAAGGAGGAAAAGCAGGAATGGTGCGCTATGAACCGCCGTGAGGAGGAGGCGTATTACCAGTCCCTTCTGGCGGGCAACTATATGGCGGTGCGCCAGGTGTCCTGGAATGTGGAGGATATCAAGGATTCCTCCAAGGCTGCACGGTTGCTGGAGCTCTGTGAGACCGCCAGGGAAAACGGGAGGCGGGTCATTATTTTTTCCTTCTTCCTGCATACCATCCAGGCGGTGACGGGGCTGCTGGGCGAGCGCTGTTATGGTCCTATAAGCGGCGGAATCTCCGGGAAAAAGCGTCAGGAGATACTGGATGCCTTTGAGGAGAGTGAGCCGGGCAGCGTGCTGGTGAGCCAGATTATCGCAGGAGGTACAGGTATTAACGTGCAGGCGGCCAGTGTGGTGATTCTCTGCGAACCCCAGTGGAAGCCTTCCACGGAGGAACAGGCGATTTCAAGAGCCTACCGCATGGGGCAGAAACAGAAGGTCATGGTACATCGGCTCCTCACGGAGAACAGCATTGACGAGAGGATGCTGGAGATTCTGCAGGGGAAGACGGATATTTTCAACAGCTTTGCTCAGGAGTCCGTGGCGGGCGAGCGGCTGAAAGAGATGAGTGAGGACAGCGCAATGAAACTGATCATCCAGGCGGAGCTGGAGCGGTATCAGAGGACGATGCCGGAGGCGGAGGATGAGCAGTAGAACAGGAAGCCGGAAATCTTTTTGATATCCGGCTTCCGCTGTCGTTATTCCTGCGAGCAATACAGTTCTACCGGGTGCGGTTTGGTGCTGCATATCACGTGTTCTTCCAGGTTTGATACAGCTGTGCGATTACCTGTTCGATAGGTGCTTTCCTGATTTCCACATCCATGATCCCGTCGGCCTTTGACAGCTTCTCCAGCAATGCCTTGATGGGCAGACGGGACAGGTCCGCTTCGAATTCATAAACGCCATGCTTCTCGCTCAGGAGCCTGCAGCCCTCAAGCTTGAGTTCCCTTCCGTCCGTGGTAACGATAAAATGTGTCAGATTTCCCGTAATTTCACGCAAACCGTCAAAACTGCCGTCAAAGGCAAGCTTACCACCGGAAATCATCAGAATTCTCTGAGCCATCTCTTCCAGATCATCCATATCGTGGCTGGTCACCAGGATTGTCACGTTCTTTTCACGATTAATTTTTTTCAGAAATTCAATCATCTGGCGCTTTGCCACCACATCCAGTCCCAGTGTGGGCTCGTCCAGCAGGATCAGTTCCGGCGAATGCAGCAGCATCATTGCAAGATCCGCCCTCATTCGTTGTCCCAGTGACAATTCTCTGGCAAAGGTGTTCAGAATCCCGCTAAGACCCAATAATTCCGTAACCATATCCAGATTCCGTCTGTATACCGCATCCGGAATATCCCACACTACTTTTTTCCATTCAAAGCTCTGTATCACAGGATGATCCCACCAAAGCTCTGTTCGGTTTCCGAATAAAACGCCAAGCTTTTTCATAAGAGCTATCCGGTCTTTCTCCGGTGACATGCCCAGAACGGATACGGATCCTTTTGTGGGCTTAAGTATACCCGACAGCAGCTTCATTGTTGTGCTCTTGCCGGCTCCGTTAGGGCCCGCGTAGGCAACAAATTCGCCATGTCTGATTCGGAAGGAAACGTTGTCAAGGGCGGTCACGATTTTCTTTTCCCTCCAACGCCGCTGTGTAAATGTTTTACTCACTGACTCTGCCCTTACCGCAATATCCTCAGGAGCGGTGGCCGCCTGAAACATATCTGTTGATTCCTTTTTTAACATAATATCTAAATCCTTTCCTGAAAAAATAAACTGCAGACAGCGATATCATCAGCGCAAATATCGCCGGATAAAAGTTTTCAAATGTAGTTGCCTTCCCCAGCAGAATCATTGTGGGAAACCATGCCATAAGGCCCGCAGGGAAAATCGTCAGCAGGGGATACCGAATATACAAAGGCATACCGGATAAGGGAAAAGTCATGGTGTGCCCAATACTGTAAACCACTGTGCCGGATATTTCCTCACACTGTACCGGCGCATAAAAGGCAAGGCTCGATAACAGATAGGAGAGTGCCACCACAATTACCATACTGATCATCAGCTGCAGCACCAGCACTCCCGGCCACCACCATGGCAGAACCGTTTCCATGCTGCATACAGCAACCCACAGCATCACGATTCCGGACAGAAAGCTGCTGGAGCCGGTGAAGGGAAAAATACCCACCGTCAGCTGTACCATATAAGGAAGGGGCATGATAAACATATGCTCCCACTGTCCTCTGGCTATGATCCTGCTTGGAAACAGTGCATTACAGCCGCCCATCATATTCAGGAAGCCCATCACAATATTGCCGTACGCCAGCATAAACAGAACCTCAAACCGGTCCATACCGCCGATTCCTCCGAATTTCCATGCCAGAAGGAATATGCCGGAAATTGACGATATATTGGAGACAATATCAGCAGTGATAACAATTGCCATGAATTTTCTGTCCCGCATCAGGGATGACAGATCCATCCGGGCATATATTCCAAGCAACTGAAAATACCGCCTTATTCCATGAAATACTTTCTTTTTATCCACCGAAGCTCACCATCCTTTCTCTGGAGCGCCGGAACCATACGGCTGCGGCAATCCATATTACAATATTCCAGAAAAGCTGTACCGGAATTATCTCTGAAGCCTTTGTGTTTCCTACATATAATGACAAAAAGGCGCCGCCCAGACTGCCGAAGGGCTGATATTGAATCCACTTGTCCATGCCGAAGGGCAGTATTTTGAAGGGTATAACCGTGCCCGAAAAAAATGATGTCACAGCGCTCCTGATGACATAGGTGAGCCAGGAAACATTGCGAAGCCTGATTGTAACGCAGTAGAACAGGAATTCAAAGGCAAACCCAAGGGATACGCTTAACAGCAGTGACGGAATTACCCATAAAGTCCCGGGAAGAATCCGTATCTTTAACAGAGGCGCGGCCAAAAACATGGGCAGCGAAAACAAAAGCAGCATCGGCACCCATTCTCCAACCGTCCTTGAGATGACCTGTGCGAACACAGGCATTGGACGGGTAAAGAGTTCCATGCTCCCGGTATCATAATTCCATGCCGATAAACAGGTATTTACAACCATCAGATCTGTCAGCAGAGCATTGACATAAGTGTAGCTCAGGAGCTGGGTAACGGACATTTCCACCTCATATCCGCTTTCCGCCAGAGACTTCCAGATAAACATTACCGGCACAAGATATACCACCTTTACAGCAATATCCGGAAACATATAAAGCACGCCGCCGCCTGTTTTGCTCTGCAGGGCCATCCGGGCAGTGGCCATATATTTATGAGTCATTATCATTCCTCTCTTTCCGCCGCGATTGCGGCATTCATTATTACAGCATCTGAACAGCCTTTTGGGCATAAAAATACCCTGTACAGACTGTTTCGTCCGCACAGGGCTCTGATGTTCAACTATAAATCCGACATATGAGGAATTGTGATATTCCGTATTTATTCCATCACAAAACCGCCATATTCCCGATTATCCCGTCACATGGTGAGCAGCGCACAAAACAATCCGTTTTCTCAAAAAGGGCATAGTTATCCCCTGAGGTTCCTGCTTTGTATGCGAAGCTGCGCACAACATCACTGCCATGAAATAACTCCTTGGCCATCAGAACTTCGTATCGTTTCATGCTTTTCACCACCTTTCCCGACAAATCTGGGTTTATTATACAATGTTTTATGCAGGATTGCAACAGTGACTTTCCGCAGATCGTGAGACGCAGCTGTAACCTTGAACTTTGCCGTATAATATGAGACAATGAAACTGCTTAAGGCATAATACATAGCATAAGTAAAGGAAGGCGGGTAAAAGATGTTTAATAATTACGCAATGTACGACGAGGATATTATTGAAAGCGCAGAGCAGGTATCTGCGGGAGAACTGGTCCTTTCATTGGAGAATCTTGATTTTTTGTTGAAAAAGACCGTAGATCTGTCCACCCGTCAAAAGCTGGAGAATAAAATGATTTTCGGAGTTTTCCGAAAAATGCTTGAAACAGCAGACTTAGATGATGAAGAGGAGATGAAATACATTTTTGAAGCTGCAGCGCGAATTCAGCAAAGTGATATAGAAAATCCCTTATATGTATTAGATATACTTGCAGAAAGAGGCGTCAGCTTTACAGAAATAAGATATTACAGCGGCAGTCAGACCACGCTCCGGGACTGGATTCTGGAACGTATATGCCGTCTGGGGATTGTGGAGAGACTGTCGCAGTTAGGAGTTGACTTAAATACACCTTTGATCAAAGGTAAAACACCTGCCTTCATAGTGGCAAACAGAGAACTGCAGAAAAGGATTCCCTTTACAAAGATAGAACCGGAGGAAGAAATGGCAAAAGCAGTATCCTATTTCAGCAAAGAATCCATGGAAGCTCTGAATGCGGATGGCACCTCTGCTGCCCACATTGCCGTAAAAAATAATCATTATCTGATGCTGGAGGCAATGATTCAGGCCGGAGTTGATGTGAATCTCACGGAGGATTCTCCCAGAGTTGCCGGAACTACTCTTTTACATACGGCCTGCAGATACGGGTATTCCGAGATAGTAAAACTGCTGATAGAAGCCGGGGCTGATGATACCATACTGAATGTAAAGGAAGAATCGCCCGCACATACAGTGCTTTTTCATGACTATGTGACCGGCTCCAAAAAACTTACTATTGAAGACAGGATAGCTCTGCTGAGGGAATTGAAGCATGTGGATGTACCCGGAAAATGTGGCAGAACCCCCATGATGGCAGCAATGGACAGCGGCGATTATGGCCTTGAACATAATCTTACACCGGTTTTCCTGGAAAAAGGAGCGGATGTGAACCACGCTGATATTATCGGTGATACTCCCCTGCTGCTCTGCGGCGGTATGGATTTAGTGAAGGCGCTGGTAAAAGCAGGAGCAGATGTCAATGCAAGAAATCAGGATGGAAACACGCCTCTTCACAAAGCGCTTATGAGAAGAAGCAGCGAGGAGGCACAGTATCTGATCAAAAAGGGTGCTGACATCAATGTGGCAAACGAAGAACGGGTCACGCCCGTACAGCTTGCCGTAGAACAGGGACTGGATGAGCTTTTTCCGCTCTTGGGATTGTAAGACAATAAAGTAAAGAGAAGAGGAGAAACCATATGGTATATGACGCAGAAAAGTACAGGCAAATGCGGCCGAAGGTAGTGGCCAGAGAGTTGGAAGTTCCGGCAGCGGATTTGTGGATCATGCTTCATGATGTCTTATGGAGTATCTGTGATCCTGAAGAAGAGGCATATCAGCATCTGATGGATGATGCGCATGCTCTCTTTAAATTGCTTCTCAGGAAGCTTGACTGGGATGACAATGAGGAAGTAGATATCTTTTTTGAAGCGCTTAATGAGATATTCAAATATACTCCGCCGGATAAAGCTCTTGACATGCTGGCGGAGGTGCAGATCAGTCTTACGGAATTGATGTATCACCGCGGCGAGCCCACCAATATCCGGGATTTCCTTCTGAGGGAAAGATACAGCCTTGAACTGCTGGAGAAAATGGCGCAGCTGGGCGTTGACCTGAACAGCGCTCTTATGAAGGGCAGAACGCCCGCCTGTATATTGGCAGAAGAGTATTCCGTACCCAGATATAAAAACGAGCCGGACTCCGATGAAGAATCTCTTGCCAGAGCGGTGGAAGAGTATTTCAGTGTGGAGTCCCTGGAAATGTTGAATTCACTGGGAACCTCTGCCGCCCATGAAGCCGTTCGGGGAAATCATTTTCTGATGCTGTCCGCAATGCTGAAAAAGGGAATCAATGTAAACCTTACAGAGGATTCCCCCGGTGTTGCGGGAAATACGCTGCTCCATACTGCCTGTGAATACTGCTTCCCCGGAATCGTAAGGATGTTGATGGAGGCGGGTGCGGATGATACCCTGATGAATGTGAAGGAGGAAACTGCGGCCCATATAGCGGTTTCTGAAAATATGGGTGCATTAAATGTGACCAATGATGATAGGGCAGAGATTATCAGGGCGCTGAATCATGTTGATATACCGGGAAAGGATGGTATGACACCCCTTATGCTTGCACAGGAATATCAGATGCATGCCTCGGATATCCTGACGCCTGTGCTGATTGAAAAAGGGGCTGATGTAAACCGCACGGACAATGCGGGAAATACCGCCCTTCTGCTTCACGCCAGATGGTCCTGTGACAGGGCGGTTATTAAGGCAATGATAAAGGCAGGTTATCTTATCAACACCAGAAATGCCGATGGAAACACGGTGCTTCACTTTGCGGTTAAGAACAGAAGCGACGAGATGGCAATCTATCTGATCAAAAAAGGTGCTGACTATAATATTGCCAATGAAGAACAGGTTACACCCCTGCAGATGGCGGTGGAAAACGGTCTTGATGAGGTGCTGCCCTTTATGGGACTGTAGACGGTAGTTCTCTGTCTTCATAGAAAAGACTTGAAAGAGTCCGTTAAAACGGACAGAAGAGAGATTACATTACGAAATGCCCGGGCAAATCATAAGGAAGGACGGGAGTTTCCCGTCCTTCCTGTTTTTTATTTTTTATTCAGAACCAGATGCTGGGGAAGACCGTTTACCATGAAGGGCTGGTAATCGCCCTGGATCAGAGGTTCAATGTAGTTGATAAATTCATCGGTTATATAATTGCCTTCTTTGTTCACCCACTCTCTGGGAACCAGCTTTTCGTTGTTGGCGATGCGATGGACATCATAAATACCGGCGGAGCTCATGTAAGGGTCATCCGCGATACGGTCGATGACAACCATTTTACCGGTGTCTCCCTCGTCTGCTGCCTTTACTGCGGCACCGCCTACCATGAAGGCCTCGTTGATGTCTACCCGGGAAGCCATGTGGGAAGCGCTTCTCTGCAGGGTGGAGAATTCAATGCTCCTGGTCTTGCAGCCAAGCTCCGCACCCAGGAAGCCTGCCAGGTACGCCGCTGTCCCCTGGAGCTGCTTATGTCCGAAGGCATCCACATAGTCCGCACCGCCGGACAGCTCGCAGACATAGCGGCCGTCATCCAGCTTAATGCCCTCTGAGACGGCGATGACAACGGAATCCTTTTTCTTTAACAGTTCGCCGGTTTTCTTTAAAAAGTGATCGATGTTAAAGGTAACTTCAGGGAGATAAATCAAATCCGGGCCTTCGCATTCCTCGGTCTTGGCCAGAGCGGTGGCTCCGGTCAGCCATCCGGCATTACGTCCCATGATCTCCAGAATGGAGACCATTTTTCTGTTGTAGGCAAGCCCCAGAGCATCCCGGATGATTTCCTTGGTGGATGCTGCGATATATTTTGCGGCGCTGCCAAAGCCGGGGGTATGGTCCGTCAGGGCCAGATCGTTGTCGATAGTCTTCGGAACACCGAGAAACTTCTGGTTATGTCCCTTGACAATTGCATAATCAGACAGCTTTTTGATGGTATCCATAGAGTCATTGCCGCCGATATAGATAAATGCTTCAATCTCCAGTTTATCCAGAATGCTGAAAATCTTTTCGTAAATTGCGGGGTCTTCATGAATCCCCGGAAGCTTATATCTGCAGGAACCCAGAAAGGCGGAGGGAGTTCTCTTTAGCAGCTCAATGTCCATGTCGGAATGGATTTGTGTGGAGAGATCCACATATTTCTCATCCAAAAATCCCTCAATTCCGTGAAGCATGCCATATACGGTGTCAAAACCACGCTCTTTTGCTGTCTTGTAAACTCCGGCCAGGCTGGAATTAATGACAGCGGTGGGTCCGCCGGACTGTCCCACGATAATGTTGCGTTTTGCAGTGCCTGCTGTACTGTTTGTTTTTGCCATAATGATGATACCTCCTTTCCTTCTATCTTACAGTGCAAAAGGCCCTCTTGCAAGTAAAATTATAGAAAAAGAAATAATGTTAACTTCATTGTGAAAAAATATGGAAATAAATGGGGTAATGTGGTAATATTTATTGTAAACGAAAATAGCGTTCCTGCTGTGGGAGGGGGGAGTATCATGAGCGATATTTTCAACAATGAGCTTTTTGAGGCGTTTGCAGCAGCATCAGATAATGTATACATTTATGTCTGTGATATGAGGACCAACATTTCCAGGTGGTCTATGGCATCTGTGGAATATTTTAATCTGGAAGGGGAATATATTGAGAATGCCGGAGCAGTCTGGGAGGAGCATATTCACCCTGAGGACAGAGCGCTCTATGAGGAGGACATCAATGGGGTTTTCTCGGGAGCAAAATCCCGCCACCAATGTCAGTACAGAGCCATGAACCGCTATGGTGAGTATGTGTGGCTGGAGTGCAAGGGCAGCGTGATCAGGGATATGGACGGAACCCCGATCATATTTGCCGGTCTGATGACAAGACTTGACGGACAGAACAAATATGATAATCTGACCGGTCTGCCTACCGCTCATGAGCTATACAATTACAGTATTTCCGATGAGAAAGGGACTGCCGTGCTGATGGGGCTGGACGGATTCCGAAAGGTAGTGAGCAACTACGGTTACAATGTTGGTGATGAACTGCTGATTCTGTTTGCAAGAATCATGAAGGATTCCTGTGGGTCGGACTGGCGGTTGTTCCGCTTCAGCGGAGATGAATTTATAGCCATTGCGCCTACCATGGACAGGAAAAAAGTGCAGGATTTCTGTTCCAAAGGATGCAAAAAAGCGGACGCGATGGAACTGGCGAACGGGCAGAAAGTCAGCCTCTCGGTTTCAGGAGGAGCGCTGTTGTTTCCGGAAGATGCGGATTCCAGGGAGAGACTGATCAAAAGGCTGGAGCACTGCCTGGAGTATGCCAAGATGCATCACAGGGGGACGCTGGTATTTTTCTCGGAGGAAATTGTAAAGCAGCTCCAGCGAAATCTGGCGCTGCGGGACGATTTAAAGTATTGTATTAAGAATAACTTTAAGGGCTTTGAGTTATTCTTCCAGCCTTTTGTAAGTCCGGATACTCATCGGATTACGGGCTGTGAGTGCCTTCTCCGCTGGAAGGGGGAACAGGTTAAGGATTCCTATCCCATGGAGTTTATCAAGGTACTGGAGGAATACGGCGGCATTCGGGAGGTTGGCTTCTGGGTGATGGAAGAGGCAATCAGACATCAGGTGGAATGGCGTGGGAAATACGGCGATCTGCGGGTGAGCTTTAACGTGTCTTATCAGCAGTTCCTGGATGAGGAATTCGAGGACAGGCTTAGCCGCTGTATGGATAAATACGGATGCAATCCGGAGAATATCATTATAGAGCTGACGGAGAGCTGTCAGGTGGATAAACCACAGGAACTGGCGTCCATGTTTGACAGGCTGCGGGAGCGTGGTTTCAAGGTAGCGCTGGATGATTTCGGTACAGCGTATGCCTCTCTGGAGATGCTGAAGGCCCTTCATGTGGATTACATAAAGGTGGAGCATTCCTTTGTAAGGGAGTTGTCCGAGCCGGGGCATGACATAGATTATGTCATTATAGACAATTTGCTTAACATGTGCAGGCGGCTTGGATATGACTCTATCGTGGAAGGCGTGGAGAATCATGAGGTGGCTGATATAGTGGGCAAAATGGACGCAACGCTGCTGCAGGGGTATTTCTTTTCCCGCCCTGTCTGCAGAAATGAATTTGAAAAATTGCTGGACCAGGATAAGTAATCTGTTTAATCCGGTAAAAATAATGGTATAATAAATTATTATTAACAAATAAGCAAGGAGGATTTTGTTTTGAAAAGGTTTTTAGCATGGATTTTGACGGCGGCTATGGTGTTTTCTCTCACTGCCTGTGGCGGTAAGGAATCCGATAAGGACTCCGGTGAAGAAGCCGGGGCTGAGATTGCAGATGCCCTTACACTGCTCAATACAGTCTGGGACAGCTACGGGGAGGATGATAAATTTCCTGCTATGGGCGGCGACTTTTCCGAGGAAAATATGGTGAACGGCGCGCCCGGAAATTACGGAATTGAGGATGCTGCTATGCTGGATAATACACTTGGCCTGCCGGCGGCTTCCGCAGCCATGGTTGACGGAGCGGCATCCCTTATTCACATGATGAATGCCAATACCTTTACATGCGGTGCATTTCATGTGAGCAGTTCCGACAATGTTTCCGCTGTGGCGGATTCCCTGAGGGAAAACATTCTGCAGAGACAGTGGATGTGCGGTTTTCCGGATAAGCTTATAGTGATCACAGTGGGGGATTATGTCATTTCCGCTTTCGGAAACGAGGAAATCATTGATACCTTTAAGACCAGGGCAATGTCTGCTTATGATTCGGCGGAGTTGGTTTACGAGGAACCTGTCATCTAGTGAGTCGAGGAAAAGAGCATGGTATTTTCAAGCATTCCCTTTCTTTACTATTTCCTTCCCTGCACGCTGCTGTTGTATTTTGCGGCGCCGCGGAAGCTGAAAAATACAGTGCTTCTCCTCACAAGTATGGTTTTTTACGGGTGGGGTGAACCGAAATTTGTCTTTGTGATGCTCTTTACTGTTTTGCAGGGGTATCTGTTTGGAATACTGATAGAAAAGAGCGGAGGCCGCCGGGCCAGGGTGTATCTGGCGGTCTCCGCTGCTATTAGTCTCGGCATGCTGGGCTACTGTAAATATGCGGACTTCTTTATTAAAAACTTTAATGCGGTTACCGGACTGTCTGTTCCTCTCCTGAAGGTGACGCTGCCCATTGGCATCAGCTTTTATACCTTTCAGATATTGAGTTATATTGCGGATGTCTACAGAGGGAGTGTTCCGGTTCAGCGAAACTTTATAAATATGGCGGCATATATCGCCATGTTTCCCCAGCTGATTGCAGGCCCCATTGTCAGATATGCGGATATTTCCGTCCAGTTAAATGACAGGCGGCACAGCTTTGAAAAGTGTGCCCTGGGCATCAGGCGTTTTATCCTGGGGTTGGGAAAAAAGGTTTTGATAGCTAATGCCCTGGGAGAGCTCTGCAGCATATTCAGGGAGTCTGAGGATAAGTCGGTGCTGTTTTTCTGGCTTTATGCGGCAGCATGCGCCCTGCAGATTTATTTTGATTTTTCAGGCTACAGTGACATGGCCATCGGTCTGGGCAGAATCTTTGGGTTTGATTTTCCCGAGAACTTTAATTATCCTTTTATCTCAAAAAGCGCTACTGAGTTCTGGCGGAGATGGCATATCTCTCTCGGCTCCTGGTTCAGGGATTATGTGTACATTCCCCTGGGGGGAAACCGTGTAAAAAGATTCCGCTGGCTCTGCAATCTGATGATTGTGTGGTTCCTCACGGGCTTTTGGCATGGCGCGGAATGGAATTTTATTGTATGGGGGCTTTTTTTCGGGGTGCTGCTTATTTTGGAAAAGCTGGCACTTATGAAGATACTGGAGAAGACAGGGATTCTGCGGTATATATATATTGTACCGGTGATACTGCTGAGTTTTGTGCTGTTTGATGCGGCCAGTCTCTCAGAAGCATGGATTTACATCAAATCCATGTTTGGTGCAGGCGGATTTCCGGCTGTTTCCGCGGAAGGGCTGTATTACCTGAAAAGTTACTGCGGTATTCTGATAATAGCATTTGTGGGCGCTACGCCTCTGATTTCCGCGGGTATCAGGAAACTGCGGGAAAAGGAAGCATTTGCAAAAGTGCTTAATATCATGGAGCCGGTGGTTTTACTGCTGTTGATGCTTGTTATCACAGGCTACATTGTGGACGGCTCCTTTAATCCCTTTTTGTATTTCAGATTTTAATGTCTACCATTTCATGAGCGGAGCGCCCTCATATGAAATAAAAATGAGCCGCAAAGCGGCGTCGGATGCGAAGCAGACGCTTTTATGAATATGAGGAGCTGAACTGTTAAGTTTAACTTGAAACGAGCTATTTCGGAGGGAAAAGTAATTGACGGAAAAAGCAAAAAATAAGATAGTAGTTTTGTCTGCAGCGGTTTTTTTCCTGGGATTTTTTGCCTGGTGCCTGCTTAAGCCTGCGGACCCGGTCTCCAACAGCGAGAGAAGACCGCTTGCGGCGATGCCTTCTTTCAGTGTATCCGCTGTTATGTCGGGGAAATTTATGCAGGACTTTGAGAGCTATGCCATGGACCAGTTTCCGCTGCGGACCGGCTTCAGAACCTTAAAATCCGCCGCAGCCCTTTATCTTTTCAGGCAGAGGGACGTGGGGGGCATTTATATAGCCGAAGGCTATGCTTCAAAGCTGGAATATCCTGTGAACACAGATTCCCTTAATAATGCAGCTGCCAGATTCCGGCGCGTATATGATAAATACCTGGACGGGCAGAATTCGAATATTTATTTATCTGTAATACCGGATAAAAATTTTTTTCTGGCCGGACAAAACGGGTATCCTGCCATGGATTACGGGGCGCTTGTCTCCTATTTGCGGGAACGCACGGATTATATGCAGTACATTGATATTTTCGACTGTCTGGAGCTTGAGGATTACTATAAAACGGACACCCACTGGCGGCAGGAGAGGATTACGGATGTGGCCGGAAAGCTGGCGGAGGGGATGGGAATCAGCCTTTCCGGAGAATACAGGGTTAAGCTTCTGGAGAATCCCTTTTACGGAGTTTATTACGGACAATCCGCACTTCCCTTTCCGGCGGAACAGATTTATTATCTGGAAAGTGATATACTGGATTCCTGTCGGGTATATGATTATGAGACAGATAGGGAAATTCCGGTTTACGATATGGAGAAGTCCCGGGGGAAAGACCCTTATGAAATGTTTCTGTCGGGCTCAAAATCACTGTTGACCATACGGAATCCCGGCGGGGCCGCGGACAGGAGACTCATTGTTTTCCGTGACTCTTTCGGAAGCAGTATTGCGCCTCTGCTGATTGAGGGCTATGGGGAGGTCACATTGGTTGACATTCGCTATCTCTCAAGTGAGCTGCTGGGAAACTTTCTGGAGTTTGACAACTGTGACGTGCTGTTCCTGTACAGTACCCTGGTGCTCAATAACAGTGAAACACTGAAGTAGCTTGCTGAAAATTTTTATATATGCGCAGGGGTGCACTACCCCTCAATGCGCGGAAAAGAGGGAAATATGGGAGTATTATCTGATCTGGAACCAAAGAATGTGTTCCGATTTTTTGAGGAAATCACGAGGATTCCACACGGTTCGGGAAATGTGGGGCAGATAAGTGATTATCTGGCGGACTTCGCGAGGGAGAGGAAGCTTAACTTTATACAGGACGAACTGAAGAATGTGATCATTGTAAAGGAGGCAACCCCCGGTTATGAGCAGGAGCCTGCGGTCATCCTGCAGGGTCATATGGATATGGTGGCGGTGAAGAAACCCGGATGTGACATTGATATGAGGACAGAGGGACTGCGCGTTGCCGTGGACGGAGATAAAGTGTATGCCGAGGGCACCAGTCTGGGCGGGGATGACGGCATTGCGGTAGCCTATTCCCTGGCGCTTCTTGATTCCGACACCATCAGGCACCCGAAGCTGGAAGTGATTATTACCGTCGACGAGGAGGTTGGTATGGACGGGGCCAGGGGCATTGATCTTTCCATGCTCACCGGCAGCCGCATGATAAATCTGGATTCCGAGGAGGAAGGAATCTTCCTGACAAGCTGTGCCGGGGGAGCCAGGGTGAAATGTCAGCTGCCGATGCAAGGTACAGTCACTGTGGACAGTATGGGTGAAGGCGGCATCCGGTGGCCCCAGGCAGGGGAAGAACGGGGACTGGCTTACGAGGTGACGGTGGGTGGTTTGCTGGGCGGCCATTCCGGAGGAGAGATTCATAAGGAGCGAGGCAATTCAAACTGCCTGTTTGGAAGGCTGCTGGGCAGGCTGAGTGAAGCCATGCCGGTGATGCTGGCCGGGGTACAGGGAGGTCTGGCGGACAATGCTATTCCCAGAGAAACAGGTGGAGTGCTGGTGATCAGAGAGAAGGACAGCGAGGCGTTTGCCTCGGTTCTGGATACGGTGGAAAAGGAAATCCGGGCGGAGCTGTCCGCGAAGGACCCCGGCATTTATATCAGAGCCGAAAAGCGGGAACAGTGTAATCTTACCTGCGCCGATGTAGAGGATACGAAGCGCGCGGCGTATTTCCTGTGTGCGCTGCCCAACGGTGTCCAGGCTATGAGCGCCGACATGCCGGGTCTGGTGGAGACTTCGCTGAATCTGGGAATCCTGGAATGCGGCGAGACGGAGCGTTCAGGGGAGTTTTCTATGGAAGACTCCGGAAAGAACACGGCCACGCTTCTTGCAGAGTTCTCCGTCCGCAGCAGCGTTGAGAGTGCGAAAAATGCTCTGATCGGGAAACTGCGGGCAGTGACGGAACTGGCGGGGGGAACCATAACCGTCACCGGAGATTATCCCGGATGGAGGTATCGAAAAGACTCTCCGCTGCGGGAGAAGATGGTCAGACTGTATGAGGAGATGTACGATAAAACACCCAAGGTGGAGGCAATTCATGCAGGGCTGGAGTGCGGTATTCTCGGGAGTAAGATACATGATCTGGACTGCGTATCCATAGGTCCGGATATGCGGGATATTCATACCACGGAGGAAACATTGAGCATTTCTTCCACCGGAAGAGTCTGGGAGTATCTGGTCCGCCTTTTGGAGACGAAGGATGGAGAACAATAAAATCCATTTTAAAAGGTGATTATGAGTGATATAGTTTAACATATATAACAGTTCAGCCTTTGCAGGGAGGGCGGAAAGAGAGAAGGATTGAGATGAGTCAATTTGATTACAACAAAGTAAAGGACCCGGAGTTTTTTCGGGAAAACAGACTGGATGCCCATTCGGACCATGTATGTTTTAAGGATGGCAGTGAGGCGGAAGGCGGTGTGAGCAGCTTTCGACTCAGTCTGAACGGGCTTTGGAAGTTTGCATATGCTCCGAATTATGAGTCCGCTTTAAAGGACTTTGAAGCGGAGGATTACGACTGTAAAGGCTGGGTGGATATACGTGTTCCGGCTCATATCCAGATGGAGGGTTATGACAGGCCGCAGTATGCCAATGTGCAGTATCCGTGGGATGGCTGGCAGGAAGCGGAGCCGGGGCAGATCCCGGAAAGATTTAATCCGGTGGCAAGCTATGTGAAATATTTTGAGGTACCCGAAAACTGGACAGGGCAGCCTGTATTTGTTTCTTTTCAGGGGGTGGAGAGCGCGCTGGCTCTGTGGTGCAACGGCAGTTATGTGGGATATAGTGAGGATTCCTTTACTCCCTCGGAATTTGATTTGACACCCTACATAAAAGAAGGAGAAAATAAGCTGGCGGCCAGGGTATTCAAGTGGAGTTCCAGCAGCTGGTGTGAGGATCAGGACTTTTTCCGTTTTTCGGGAATTTTCCGGGATGTATATCTCTATACGGTGCCCGAAGTACATATTGCAGATATGAAAGTGCAGACTCTTCTGGATGACAGTTTCCGGAAGGGGGAGCTTGTGCTGGATATGAAGGTTACGAGGCCGGGGAAGGTGCAGGCGGCTCTGTTCAGAGAGGAGATAAGCTTTCGGTTTGATCCCGCATTTCGGGTGAATTGCGGTCAGGTGACGAATCGGCATAAAATCGCAGAGGCGTCCGAGGCTCTGAGTGAGGTGAGCCATTTGGTGATTCCCGTGGAGAAGCCTCTTCTTTGGAGTGCGGAGGAACCCAATCTTTATAAGCTGGAGCTGGAGATATTTGACGAAGCAGGGCAGCTGCAGGAGATGATCCCCGTGCAGGTGGGCTTCCGGCGGTTTGAGATTGCGGATGGGCTGATGAAGCTCAACGGAAGGCGCATTGTGTTCAAAGGCGTAAACCGCCATGAATTCAGCTCGCGTACCGGCCGGGTGGTCAGTGAGGAGGAACTGTGGCAGGATTTGGTGACTATGAAGCAGCATAATATCAATGCGATCCGCACCTGCCATTATCCCGATGACTCAAGAATTTACGGGCTGTGCGACCGGCTGGGACTGTATATGATAGACGAGTGCAATCTGGAGTCCCACGGCTCCTGGACGGCAGCGCTTGCAAAGCAGATTCCCATGGAGGATATTGTGCCCGGCAACCGCCCGGAGTGGAATGCCATGATGCTGGACAGAGTGGAATCCATGTATGAGAGGGACAAGAATCATCCCGCCATCCTGATCTGGTCCTGTGGAAATGAAGCTTACGGCGGAAAAAATATTTTTGATATGTCACAGTTCCTGCGGGAGCATGACAAAGGGCGTGTGGTGCATTATGAAGGTATCTGCCATGACAGGAGCTATCCTGATACCAGTGATGTAGAGAGTCAAATGTATCCTTCAGCGGCTTCCATCGAAGACTGGCTGAAAAAGGACAGAAGCAAGCCCTTTATCTGCTGTGAGTATACCCATGCCATGGGGAACTCCTGCGGGGCTATGCACAAATATACGGATCTCACCGACAGGGAGCCGCTGTACCAGGGCGGATTTATCTGGGATTACGTGGATCAGTCCATATATAAGAAAGACCGCTATGGCAACGAGTTCCAGGCTTACGGCGGCGATTTTGATGACAGACCCTGCGACTACAATTTCAGTGGGAACGGAATTGTTTACGGCGGTGACAGAACCCCTTCTCCCAAGATGCAGGAGGTTAAGTATAATTACCAGAATATCTCTGTGGAAGTGAGTGAGAAAGGATTCCGGGTTATAAATAAGAATCTTTTCGTTAGTACCGGTTCTTTTGACTGCTTAGCCCGAATGGAGCGGCAGGGACGGCTTGTGGAGGAGAGGCTTATCGCAGCAGATGTGGCGCCCGGCTGCAGCGGAGAGTTCCCGCTGCCTTTTACACTGCCTGAGAAGGCACTGTTCGAGTGGCCAAAGGAGTATACGGTGACGGTTTCTTTCCGGCTGAAGGAGGATACTCCCTGGGCGAGGGCAGGCCATGAGGTGGCTTTCGGACAGGGTGTGTTCAGAAAAGACTCCTGCAGCGGCTATATCACAGACAGTGCTGTGGCTGTGAAGAAGCCTCTGGAGATTATCAAAGGGAAGAGCAATACCGGTGTGAGGGGAGAAGAGTTCGAAGCGTTGTTTTCCAATAATGGCGGGCTGGTGTCCTACCGATATGGCGGCAGGGAACTGTTGAAGACGGCACCAAGGCCCAATTTCTGGCGGGCGCCTGTGGACAATGACTGTGGAAACCATATGATGCAGCGATGCGGGCAGTGGAAACTTGCCAGCATGTATGCTGCTGTGGAGAATTGCTCCGGCGTACTGCTGCAAGATGGCTGTGCTGTAATTTCCTATACCTGGAAGCTGCCAACGGAACCGGAAGCAGGGTGCGAGCTGAGCTACCGTGTATACGGAGACGGAACCGTGGAGATTACCCTGTCCATGAAGCCCGCGAAAGTGCCGGGAGATCTGCCGGAGTTCGGCATGATTTTCAAGATGGATGCGGACTATAATAATCTGGAATGGTATGGAAACGGGCCTGAGGAGACCTACGCGGACAGGAAGCGGGGAGCAAAGCTGGGCCTGTATCGCAACAAGGTTGCGGATAATCTGGCGCGGTACATGGTGCCTCAGGAGTGCGGCAGCAAGACAGAGGTGAGATACGCAAAGGTAACAGACGCAAAGGGCAGGGGACTTCTCCTTGCCGGAAACGGAATGAACTTTTCCGCTCTTCCCTGGACCCCTCATGAGATGGAAAACGCAGCTCATGCCCATGAACTGCCCCGGATACATTACACGGTAATCCGGGCCGCTCTGGCTCAGATGGGTGTGGGCGGAGATGACAGCTGGGGGGCGCGGGTACATGAGGAATATCTGTTGCCCACGGACCGGGAACTGGAGTTTACATTCTGCTTCAAAGGAATTTAAAAAAGTACTTGCTTTTTTCTCCGGAACACGTTATAATGCTAAATGTGTTTCGGGGTGTGGCTCAGCTTGGTTAGAGCGCCGTCTTAGGGAGGCGGAGGTCGCGAGTTCGAATCCCGCCACTCCGATA
>CAMWJV010000033.1 GCA_947174665.1 uncultured Lachnospiraceae bacterium | reverse complement strand
CTGTGGGTGTGGCCAATGCCCAGGTACATGCAGCACCCATGGATCCTCCGGCTGTGACGGATGTGGAAGAGGAGGACGAGGCGGTGCAGTTTGGGCAGGGAGGGACGGCGCTTCGAACCCACGGCCTGTTCTTTTCCCCGCAGGATAACACCAGGGATTTTTCCTCCGTCCTGCAGGAGGTGCAGGAGTATATCTCCAGTAAATATTCCACGCTGATCATGGAAGATGGCGGTGAGGATGCCAAGGCCCAGATCAAGCGTTACATTACCAAATATGTGCAGGACTACCGGATTGCTGTGAAAGGCATGAGCGGCCAGGAGCTGGTGGATACCATCTATACGGAGATGGCGGAATTCTCTTTCCTGACCAAGTATGTGTTCGGGGCCGGCATTGAGGAAATCGACATCAACAGCTGGAGGGACATCGAGGTTCAGTATGCAGGAGGGGAAACAAAGAAGCTTACGGAACAGTTCGAAAGTCCCCAGCATGCCATCAACGTGGTGCGCCGGATGCTGCATACCTCCGGCATGGTGCTTGACAATGCCAGCCCAGCGGTGCTGGGGCATCTGAGCAAGAACATCCGTATCGCCGCCATGAAGACCCCTCTGGTAGATGAGGATATCGGGGTGGCAGCCTCCATCCGTATCGTCAATCCCCAGTCCATGCAGGCATCTGACTTTGTGAAGGGCGGGACAGCCACAGGTGAGATGCTGGACTTTTTAACGGAATGTGTCCGCTATGGGATCTCCATCTGTGTGGCCGGGGCTACCAGCTCCGGAAAGACCACGCTGATGGGATGGCTTCTGACCACAATCCCGGATAAGAAGCGGATCTACACCATAGAATCCGGATCCAGGGAGCTGGCCCTGGTGCGGGAGAAGGAGGGGAAGGTGAGCAATTCCGTCATCCATACCCTGACCCGTGACAGCGAGAATGACCGCCAGAGGGTGGACCAGATTGCCCTTTTGGATATGGCCCTGCGCTTCAACCCGGATGTAATCGTAGTGGGGGAGATGCGGGGACCGGAGGCCAATGCCGCCCAGGAGGCGGCCAGGACCGGTGTGGCAGTGATCACCACCATCCACTCCAACAGCTGTGAGGCCACTTACCGAAGAATGGTGTCCCTGTGCAAGCGTGCGGTGGACATGAGTGATGAGACGCTGATGGCCTATGTGACGGAAGCGTACCCAATCGTGGCGTTCTGCAAACAGCTGGAAAACCGGCAGCGCCGTCTGATGGAGATCATGGAATGTGAGATCCGTCCCGATGGAAGCCGCCATTTCCGTCCCCTGTTCCAGTATGAGATTACGGAGAACCGGATGGAGGAGGGGAAGTTTATCATTGAAGGCAGCCACAAGAGGGTCAACTCTATTTCAGAGGGGCTGGCCCGGAGGCTGACAGAAAACGGGATGCCCGGTAGTGTGCTGGAGCGTCTGAAAGGAGGTGCAAATTTATGACTATGATCCAGTTATTGGCCTGTGCCGGCATGATCACCGGCTTTTTCTTTCTGCTGCATCTAAGGCCGGTGGAGTTTACGGATGACCTGTTTTCCTTTCTCCTGCGGAAACCGAAGACGCTGAAGGATGAGATCAACGAGGCCACCAGGAGAAAGAAGCCGGGGATATTGAAAAAAGAGATTACGGAGGCCCAGGATATCCTTGCCATGACTGGGCGGGGGAATAAATTTTCCCTTGTCTGTGCAGTGAGCCTTGCCCTGTTTGCCGCAGGCGGCTCCTTTGCCATCATGATCGGGAATTTCTTCCTGGCACCAGTGATGGCCTGCGGGTTTTTATTCGTGCCTTTCTGGTATGTGCGGCTGACCGCGAACCACTACAAAAAGAATGTATCTGCGGAGCTGGAGACGGCTCTTTCCATCATTACCACGGCATACCTGCGAAACGAGGACATCCTGACGGCAGTGGAGGAGAACCTGCATTACTTAAACCCGCCTGTCCAGAACGTGTTCCGGGATTTTGTCACCCAGGTGAAGATGGTGAACCCGGATGTGGAAGCGGCACTGAAGGTCCTGCGGAGCCGGATTGAGAATGATGTGTTCGAGGAATGGTGCGATGCTTTAAGCGACTGCCAGCTGGACCGGAGCCTGAAGACAACACTGACCCCTATCGTAAATAAGATGTCCGACATGCGGATTGTAAATGCAGAGCTGGAATTTCTGGTGACGGAACCGAGGAAGGAGTTCATCACCATGGTATTTCTGGTGATCGGAAATATCCCGCTGATGTATTTCTTGAACCACAGCTGGTATGAGACGCTGATGTTCACACCGGTGGGGCAGATGATCCTGGCGGTGACGGCAGCCCTGATCTTTATTTCTACAGCCCTGGTCATCCGACTGACCAAGCCGCTGGAGTACAGGAGGTGATGAAAGATGACAACGATGTTGATGATGGGGCTGTTAATCGCCTTTGGCGTACTCCTGGCAGGAGGGCTGTTCTTTGTGGCAGCGGACCTGCTCCGTCTGCCATATCTTAAGACTTCCAGGGCTATGGTCAATACAGGCAGGGAGAAAAAGACAGCGGCAAAGACGTTGGAGACCTACCTGCTGACTGTGGCAGCAAGGTTTGCCCCCTATATCCGGATGGATGCCTACAAAAGGAGCCGTCTGAAAAATATCCTGAAGGCCAGCGGGCTGAACCTGGAGCCGGAGGTTTACCAGGCGTATGCGCTTGTAAAGGCAGGGGCCGTGATGCTGGGGATCCTCCCGGCGCTCCTTTTATTCCCCCTGCTGTCTGTGATTGTGGTGTTCCTTTCGGTGATGGTCTATTTCAAGGAGATCAACCGTGCGGACGAGCTGCTTGCTGCAAAACGGGGAGTCATCGAGACAGAGCTGCCACGGTTTGTGTCCACTATCGAGCAGGAGCTGAAAAACAGCCGGGACGTGCTGTCTATTGTGGAGAATTATAAGAAGAACGCCGGGGAACAGTTTGCAGAGGAACTGGATGTACTGGTGGCGGATATGCGCTCCAGCAGTTACGAGGCAGCCCTGACCCGGTTCGAGGCCCGACTGAATTCCCCCATGCTCTCTGATGTGGTCAGGGGACTTATCGGGGTGCTGCGGGGAGATGACGGGGCTATGTATTTCCAGATGCTCTCTCATGACTTCAAACAGATGGAGCTGCAGCGGTTAAAGAAGGAGGCCCAGAAGATCCCGCCCAAGATCCGGGTATTCAGTTTCGTGATGCTGATGTGTTTCCTGTTCATGTATTTGGCGATCATTGTGATAGAGATCATCAAGTCCATGGGAAGCATGTTCTAAGGGAGGTGAAGGATGCCGCCAAAACCGGTCAGTTTTAAGGGAAAGAAATACAATTCCAGAAAAGAACTATGCCAGGAGTATGGGATCAATGAGAGACTGGTAACAAACCGTCTGCGTTCAGGGTGGACCCTTGAAGAGGCTATAGAGAACGCACTTGGAGAAAAGGTGACCAGCGGAATCCCGGTAGAGTATGAAGGGGTGCGGTATCCATCCCTGAAATCCATGGCGAAAAAGCTGGGGCTTTCGGTCTCTATCCTGCAGCATGCCTACTACCGGACAAAGGATATTGAACAGTCTGTGGAATACAGCCGGGAATATGCCAGCCGGGATATGACTGTATGGGGAAAGAGGTATCAGAGCCTGTCCCAGGTTGCCCTGGTGTTCGGTATCAGCCAGTATTACCTGACGACTCAGGCGCGGGAAGGGGTAAGGCTCCAGGAAGTGGTGAAAAAGGCCCTGGAGACAGAACCCATCCGATTTCATGGAAAGACCTATGAGCACTTCGGAGATCTGTGTGCAGCATACCAGATACAGCCGGCTAATGTGTATTTCCGTCTGGAATACGGGATGGATCTGGAAGATGCGCTGACCCGTCCTATCAAAGGCATGGGAGGGAAAAATGAAGTGACCTATAGGGGAAAAGTATACGAAAGCCAGATTGACCTGTGCCGAGCCTACGGTATCTCTGTCCTATGTGTGAGGGAGCAGCTGCGGAATCAGCCCCTTACCTTCCTGGAAGAGTTTGAGGTTTTGAATCAGCTGAAGGAAGGATTGGGGATGGGAAAGGAGGAGATGCTGAACCAAATCCCTCACTGTCGGATCCGGGGAAAAAACCATAAGACCATGGCAGGACTTTTGCGGGAGTTTGACATTACTGCTGCTGCTTTTTATACCCGGAAATGCCGAAGTGAGGATAAAAATGTATTTGCTGTCCTGAAGGAGATGCAGAAGGAGACGAGGAGAGCCTATGTGGTGGACGGAAAGCCTATGCTTCAGGAGGAGCTGCGGAAGATGGGATATACGGAGCACCGGATCGGTCTGCTCCCGAAAGGTGAGCTTCCCAAATATCCAAAGCTCCAGGGATTTGATCTGGACACAGGATGCATTGATGGAGAGAAGCTATACTATGAGCTTTTAAATGAAAAGCTGCAGGAAGCTGGGCATGTGCCGGAGAATGAAGAAATAGGAATGAAGATGGAATGAAGGAAGGAGGGCCAATGAAAGAAGAACAGAAAGAAAAAAAGCTAAAAGAGCATCTGAGGGTAGAATACCATACCTGTTTCCAGACACTTAAGACGAAACTGCCGCCAGGTCTGGCCAGCCAGACGGCGGAGATTGCAGCAGCAACTCTGGTGTACCAGCAGCTACATGAAAATGGATGGTCCAGGGAGTTTTTGGATTATATGCGCCGGTTTAGGGATCCGCTGGAGATGGTAAAGGATGTGTATATGCAGGAACAGGACAGTCCTCACACAGGAGAGTTTTGCCAGCTGTTTGGGCAAAGGGCGAAAAGGGAAGGGGTGATGATGTGTTAAAGAAGATATGGAAAGATCAGCAGGGAGAAGGCTACATTGATATCGCTGTGCTGGTATTGTGTGTCTTCCTGGTGCTGGCATTGTCGGTAAAGCTCCTTCCGGTGTTTATCGCGAAACAGCAGCTGGATACCTACGCCACACAGCTGTGCCGGGAAGCAGAGATCTACGGGCGGGTGGGGAGTGAGACCAGCAGGCGGGCGGCAGTCCTGACGGAACAGACCGGCCTGACACCTGTGATCCAGTGGTCGAAGAGCGGGCGGATCCAGCTGAATGAAGAGGTCAGCGTCCGTCTGACTTACCAGTATGATCTGGGGCTGTTCGGAAGCTTCGGTTCCTTTCCGGTGACGCTTCAGGCGGAGGCATCCGGGAAATCGGAGGTGTACTGGAAATGAGAAAGCTGAAAGAATGCTTACAGGATGAACACGGGGTATCTTTTCCTCTGGTAATCGCCGTTACCCTGGCCCTCCTCTTGATTCTGTGCGGGGTTATGGAATACCTGCGTCTGAACCTGATGGCTGCCGGTGTAAAGGAGGCGGTACAGGATGCCATTGTGGTAGTGGTTAATGATAATTATGCCAATGTGTACCATGGAGTAAGGGAAGGATATTCCGGGGGATATACAAGTGATGGCTCTGGATTTGAGGCTACTGTGGATGACGGGGATATCTACTATGAGCTGGACCGGGTACTGGGGACCCACTCAGAAGGCGGTGCCCATGTTAAATATGCAGAAGGTGTGCTGGAGTATAAGATCACAGACCTGCAGGTAACAGTCCGGAATGCACCGCTGGCCCCATCGGATCCCCGGAATGCCCAGCGCTTTGAGGCGGACGCAACGATCACGCTGGAAGTTCCAGTGCGGTTTGCGGGGAAGGTGTTCCCTCCCCTTCAGATGCGTCTGAAAGTACAGGCGGGATATATCGAAATATTCTGAAAATTACAGTAAATAATGCTGGACTTTTGGGAAAACTTCGGGTATGTTGTGTCGTACAAAGAAATGCATACAGGTACATGAAAGACTATAAACCCAACAAAAAAGGAGGAGCAGTATGAAACTTAAATCTAGACAGAAAAAATGGATGATGATCGCAGGAGGTGCTGTCATCTGCATCGCACTGGCAGCGGCAATCGGGAGCCAGTTTAAGAAACAGCCCAGGGCAGGGGATGTGATCCTGCCTGGGGAGACGGAGCCTTCCCAGATTATCCTGGCAGATCTTCCGCCGAAGGCGGATGTGAAGCCCACAGAACAGGAAAAGGTGGAAGAACTGGTCATCCATATGGAAAACGGAAATATGGAAACCATGGAGGGAATCCTGCCGTCCCAGACCGATCAGGAAGAACAGAAGCTTCAGGAGGAAGTGATAAAGCCGGAGACGCTCCCGGAAGAAGTGCTCCATGACCCTGCAAGGAAACCTGACGGGGAGACCGTGGAAGGAGCCCCGGAAGCTGTACCGCATGAGGAAGGAACCAGACCGGAAGAGCCGGTGGTGGCAGAGGGAACTCCACAAGCAGGGGATACATCCGGGGGAAAGATTTATATCCCGGGCTTCGGCTGGGTGGAGAACCAGGGCGGGGGCGCTTCAGGAACCACAGCCGGGGATATGTATGAGAACGGGAACAAGATTGGGGCCATGAACTGAGGAACAAAAACATGGACAGAGAGAAGAGAGGAAAAAGGGCATCGCCGACAGACTGGCGGTGCTTTTTTTGCGGGAAAATATGGTCCGAAGATGCAGTCAGCATACGGACAGAAAGGAGCCAAATGAAACAGATTTTTCAAAAAGTGTTTCTGTGGGCACTGGTCTTTGCCCTGCTCTGCCCTGTCACTGCCTATGCGGTGGGCGAAGGGAACATCAACAATGGTGGCGGCGGAATGGGGCAGGGGACAAGCCAGAACAGCTGGACACCCGGTATGGAAGGGGTACGAGTGACGGTGGTGGAAGCGGAAGGCGGGACTGCGGTGACTGCTCCCATTGATCTGACCAACAAACGTTTAAGCAACATCGCCTATTCCTTTGGAAAGGTGTGCAAGATCTCCTATCTGGGAGGACAGGGAATAACGCCGGATACCAGTGCCTACCAGTATGTGAATCCTGGACAGTCCCTGCCCAGGATCATCAGTTCCCAGAGTCTTGGCAAAGCCAGTATCGAGGCGATCAAGAGCTATTTCACGGATGAACAGGTGGTGCGCAGCATTGCCGGCCTGACAGGAATGGACTTTGATACCCTTATCGGCGGTAGATATAAGCTGTTTCTGGAGCCGGTCATATATGTGAAGTTTCAGGGAGTGTATGTAGCCATGACCGCCACCGAAGCTGCTCTTTACGATGAAGTGACCGGAGGAGCTGTCCGCAGGGTGCTGCCGACCGTAGCCTTTCAGAACCTGCCGCTTTCCATGTTCCTGGAGAGTGGTGACCTTGGATTCCCGGCATGGAGCGGTCCCCAATCCGGTGTGCGTTCCAATCAGGAGGTGAAATCCTCCCTGGGGCTTGGCATTGTCCGGTTCAATGAAGTGGTCACCCCTCCGGAAGTGACGGCCTATGACTATGAGTACCGGGTGAACACAGAGGTCATCACCTCTGTCAACGTGCGGGGAGGGCAGGCAGATCCGGACCATCCGGTGTCGGTGACCTTCCATGTGGGCGGGCGGACCATGCGGGTGAATAACGTGTATTATCCTTCCGGTGACAGCCAGCTGGTCTGGATCCGGTGGACTACTCCGGCCACACCCCAGGTGATGACCATCACTGTCTCAGCATCCGGCAGGGGACATGCAGAAAAAAGTGTGATCACTGCCAATATCGTGGACCTGGACCAGAACCCGCCTCCGGATCCCCAGGCGGATGACCGGAATGATGGGTTTACAGCAGGCCCCATGCCGGTGAACGAACAGAGGACTTCCTCTGACTGGAGCATCTGGCGGCCCTGGTGGCAGGAGCACTGGGTATGGCACAGCGGAAGTGACGATGATGACGGTTACTGGTGCGACCATGGCTGGTGGGAGTTTGACCTGGATACCTACCATGCAAGCCTGTCATCCAACATGCAGATCACGCCGGATGGCAAGAATCCGACAGCCTCCGGAAATACATTGAAATCCGGTTATGGGATCCAGGAAACGGTAACGGCCAGGGTCAGTACAAGCCAGAGTTCGGCCACGACACCGGCCCAGAATGCAGTAACCTATTTCCCGGAATTCCAGTATGGCAGGTTTTGGCGTCTCCTTGGGCGGACCGGGAGCGGATACAATGCGAGGTTTGAGTTTCAGGAAAATGAATACAGCACCTACAACCGGAGGACCCATTTCACACCAATCTGGTATCCGGATGGAAGCTATACTCCATACACCTGGCTGATCGACTGCTGGACACCCACCGGGATGCTGTCCATGAATCTGTCAGACAGTGTCAGGATCCAGGGGAACCTGTGGATGGACTGGCATATCGCTCCGCAGGAACCGTCATAGGAGGAAGGGAAAAGGTCCCCAGGAATTCAATATGTAACAGAACAAGAATCATCAGAAAGAAAAAGGAGGAAACAATCAATGAGAAAAAGAAAATGGATGGTAATGCTGGCAGTAAGTATGCTCCTGGCGATGATGTTCACCACGACTGCATTCGCATCTGGAACAGGGGATGTGGCAGGAGCCATTGAGGGAACCTGGACCACAGCAGCTGCACAGATCAAGACGGTGGTCAACAAGGTAGTGTTTCCGGCCATTGACCTGATCCTGGCCGTGCTGTTCTTTGTGAAGGTAGGGACTGCCTATATGGACTACCGCAAGCATGGCCAGATCGAGTGGGCTCCGCCTGTGATCCTGTTCGCCTGCCTGGTGTTCATGCTGACCGCTCCGCTCTATATCTGGGGGATTGTAGGAATCTGAGCAACAGAGCTTGATATCGTATGTTTCAGGAAGCAGAGAAACACTGCTTCCTGAGTACAGAAAGGAGGCAGCATGAAGAAAGAGACGTTCTGGAACGTGATGAGGGATGTGAACCGCCTTGTGGATGGTGATGACCAGGAGGCTGTTCTGGAAGCGACCAGAAAGAAACTGATGGAATTCTCTGCGGAAGATATTGCCATGTGGCACCAGATCAAAGAGGTGTATATGGATATGGCTTACAGGAATGACCTGTGGGCGGCCTGCGCGGCGACCGGAACCCACTGCTCGGATGATGGGTTTATGGATTTCCGCTCCTGGCTGATTTCTCAGGGAAGAGAAGTTTATATGCAGGTTCTCCAGAATCCGGATTCCCTGGCAGATGTGGAGATTCCGGGAACGGGTGCGGATTTTGAAGCCTATGGATACGTTGCCATAGATGCCTATGCACAGAAAAAAGAAATTGAAACAAAAGGGCTGGTGTCCATTCTGAAAGATTATTGGACCTGGGTAGGAAAAGAAGGGCAGACTGGTGCAGAATCGTATCTGCGGACGCTGGAATACAGGAATGATATTTACAAGGAGATCGATGCACACCCGCTTGGGGAGGAAGAAAAAGAACAGATCCGGGCAGAAGTGGATCTGAGGCCGGATATCACCAGCTGCTGGAACCTGGAGATGCTGCCTGAGATCGTCCCAAGACTGTGCTGGAAATACAATACAGGGCAGGGGATGGGCATGACCTGACAGATACGGGAAGTGGTTTTCAATCAAAGTGAAAGGAGGAACAGGCAGACCTATGTTTATATGGGATTTTGTGGCGGACACGGTCCTTGGGCAGATCGTGGACTGGATCTATGGGCAGATCATCGGGTTTCTTGGAAACTTCTTTGCCTCCATGGGCAATATGGGGGCAGAACTGTTTGAGATGACCTGGGTCCAGTCCATTGTCCAGTTCTTTTTCCAGTTCGGCTGGGTCCTGTACGGGGTAGGACTTGTGGTCGCCGTGTTTGAATGCGGAATCGAATACCAGTCCGGAAGGGGCAGTGTGAGGGATACCGCCTTAAATGCTGTGAAGGGATTCATGGCAGTGGGGCTGTTTTCAGTGGTGCCGGTGAGACTTTATCAGCTCTGCGTATCCCTGCAGGGGAGTTTTACGGCAGGCATTACAGGGCTGGGGACAGATATCGGGACGGTTGCAAACAACATCATTCTCAGCCTGCAGGATATGAGTGTGGAGGAGGCCATGACGGGCAGTGTTTTCGGTGGTTTACGGGATATCACAAGCCCGATCCTGATGATTTTTATCCTGGTGATGATGGGATATGCCACCATCAAAGTGTTCTTTGCAAACTTAAAACGCGGCGGGATCCTGGTAATCCAGATCGCGGTGGGGAGCCTTTACATGTTCAGTATTCCAAGAGGGTACCTGGACGGCTTTACCAGCTGGTGCAAGCAGGTCATCGGCTTATGCCTGACTGCTTTTTTGCAGGCAACCATCCTGATTGCCGGCCTCATGGTGTTAAAGGACCATGCGCTCCTGGGACTGGGACTGATGCTCTCAGCCGGGGAAGTGCCGAGGATTGCCGGACAGTTCGGACTTGATTCCAACACCAGGGCCAATATCATGAGTACGGTCTATGCGGCCCAGAGCGCCATCAACATGACCAGGACCGTGGTACAGGCGGTGGCAAGATGATAGAGAACGGGCTGGTTTATATCGCGTCACCCTATGCAGGGGATGTGGAAGGAAATGTGGCATTTGCAAGGGCAGCCTGCCGGTATGCAGCCGTAAAGGGATGTACGCCGGTGGCTGTCCATCTGATGTATCCCCAGTTTCTGAATGACAATGTGCCAAAAGAGCGGGAGGCAGGACTTAAGATGGGACATAGGGTTCTCGCTGTCTGTGATGAGATCTGGCTGTGTGGGGAGAGGATGTCCGCGGGAATGTGGGCAGAAAAGGAAGAGGCGGAAAGGCTTGGAATCCCCATACGGATGGTGCCGTCTTCCGATGTCCTGCCATTTCTGGAACAGGCAGGAGTACAGGATGGGGAGAAGTCTTTTCAGGAAATGGAGGAGATAAAATTATGTTAAGGAAGGGGAGAAATGTATGTATATTTATCCGGATCACTTAAAGGCAAAAGCGACCATGTGGCTGTGGCAGCTTAAGGATCTCACTATTGTAGGCGTGGGTGTCCTTCTTTCTGTCCTGGCCGTTACCCAGACCGGTATCATCATCCCGGCGCTTCTGACAGCGGCCTATGCCTTCCTGACGATCCGTTTTGAGGATACCAGTATTCTGGATTTTCTCTGTTATGCCAGCGCTTACTTTTTCAGGCAGCAATTTTTTGAATGGAGGTTTCACCAATGAGCAGAAAAGAAAAAAAGGCCAGGGAGCAGAAGCTCTCAACCCGCCAGCTCATCAACACGAAAGCGGTCAGTGACTACAGCCTGGAGACCTATGACGGGGATGACCTGGTGTATTTCATGATCCGGCCCACCAACCTGTCGGTGCTGTCCGATTCCAGCGTGGGGGCCAGGGTGTACGCCCTGATGAATGTGTTGAAAGGCGTGGCAGAGATCGAGATGCTGTGCCTGAACAGCCGGGAGAATTTTGAGGAGAATAAGAGTTTTTTAAGGAAACGGGCAGAGGAAGAGAAAAATCCGGTGGTGCGAAAGCTCCTGGAGCGTGACCAGAATTTCCTGGACCGGATCCAGGTTCAGATGGCCACCGCCCGGGAATTTCTGATCATCATCCGGCTTCACAACGAGAAAGGAACAGAGGTGTTCTCCTATCTGGATCGGATCGAAAAATCCTTAAAGGAGCAGGGCTTTTCCGCCAGTCGGGCAGGAAGCGAGGACATCAAGCGGATCATGGCTGTGTATTATGAGCAGAACGTGACCAGCGAAAAGTTTGAGGACTTTGACGGGGAGAGATGGATCATTCCGGATGACTGACCGGAAGAAAGCAAAACGAGAGTAAGAAAACAGGGAAAAAGAACGTCAGATGTGAAAAATGTCTGGCGTTTTTTCATGCAAAAAATCAGGACAGGAGGAACAGAATTGAGGAATACAAATACAGACCAGTTCAACCAGACGGGGGATGTGCGTGTACAGGAATTCCTGGATATGATCGCCCCTTCGGTGGTCAAGTTCAATACAGACCACTTTATCTGCGGAAACACCTTCCGGTGTGTCTGGGCGCTCCGGGAGTACCCGACCTCCACGGAGGAACAGGCGATCTTAAAAAGACTGGGGGAGAAGGACGGGGTGACGCTTCGGATCTACACCCGTCATGTGAATGCAGCGGAGGAACGGAAGATCATTAGCAATGCTGCCAGCAAGAACCGGATGGACCGCGCCAATACCAATGACTTACAGCAGACGGTGATGGCAGAGAGCAACCTGCAGGATGTGGCCACAATCGTAGCCCAAACTCACCGGAACCGGGAGCCGCTTTTGCACACAGCAGTCTACATCGAGCTGTCAGCCAGTGATTACGACCAGCTGAAGCTTTTACAGACGGAGGTGCTGACGGAGCTGATTCGCTCCAAGCTGAACGTGGACCGCCTGATGCTGCGGCAGCAACAGGGCTTTCAGTCCGTGATGCCCAGCGGGAAAAATGTGTTCCGTGACCAGTTCGAGCGGGTGCTGCCGGCCAGCAGCGTGGCTAATCTCTATCCATTCAATTACAGCGGAAAGACGGATCCCCATGGATTCTATGTAGGTCGGGACAAGTTCGGAAGCAATGTTCTGGTGGACTTCAACCAGAGGGCGGAGGACAAGACCAACGGTTCTATCCTGATTCTGGGAAATTCCGGACAGGGCAAGTCCTACCTGTTGAAGCTCATCCTGTGCAATCTGCGGGAGTCTGGCATGAATGTGATTTGCCTGGACCCGGAGATGGAGTACGAGGATCTGACCAACAACCTGCAGGGGTGCTTTATCGACCTGATGGGAGGGCGTTATATCATCAATCCTCTGGAACCAAAGGTATGGGACGAGGGGGACGGACCGGAGGATCCGGATGCACCGGAGACCTTCCGGATCAGCAGCCGCTTAAGCCAGCATATCAGCTTTTTAAAGGATTTTTTCCGCAGCTATAAGGATTTTACAGACCGGGAGATCGATGTGATTGAAATCATGCTGCAGAAGCTCTACCAGAGCAGGGGACTCAGTGACCAGACGGACTTTCAGCTGCTGGAACCAGAAGATTATCCGACCCTTTCGGAGATGTATGACTTTATCGAGGCGGAATACAAAGGCTTTGATGAGAAGGAGCGGCAGCTTTATACGGCAGACCTTCTGCAGAACATCCTTCTGGGGCTGCATTCCATGTGCAAAGGAGCGGAATCCAAGTTTTTTAATGGGCACACCAACATCACGGATTCCACCTTTGTCACGTTTGGTGTGAAGGGACTTCTGCAGGCCAGTAAGAGCCTGAAAAATGCGCTGCTGTTCAATGTGCTGTCCTACATGAGCAACGAACTTCTGACCACCGGGGATACGGCAGCCAGCCTGGATGAGTTCTATCTGTTTTTATCCAACCTGACTGCCGTGGAGTATGTGAGAAACTTCATGAAGCGGGTGCGAAAGAAAAATTCGGCAGTCATCATCGCCAGCCAGAACCTGGAGGATTTCAATATTGAGGGAATCAGGGAGTATACAAAGCCGCTGTTCTCCATCCCCACTCACCAGTTCCTGTTCAATGCCGGTGCCATTGATGAGAAATTCTATATCGACACCCTGCAGCTGGAACCCAGCGAATTCTCCCTGATCCGTTATCCCCAGCGGGGAGTATGTCTCTATAAGTGCGGCAATGAGCGGTATAATCTGATGGTCACGGCTCCGGATTACAAGGCCAGACTGTTCGGAAAAGCAGGAGGACGATAATGGAATATGGAAGAACCCGGATAGAGGGCTTCTGGTCAGGTCAGATATCCTGACAGGGAGAGGAGGTGACAGGGCATGGATCTGAAAGACCAGAGGTTCGGGATTGAGATTGAACTGACCGGGATCACCCGGGCGGAGGCGGCAGAAGTGGTGGCGGAACACTTTGGGACCTCATCTTATTACGCGGGGACTTACTATGACACCTACGCGGCAAAGGACAGTCAGGGACGGGAATGGAAGTTTATGAGCGATGCCAGTATCAAAGCGCAGAGAAAGGAAGGAAAAACAAAGTTTGCCGCTTCCCCGGACTACAGGACAGAAATGGTAAGCCCCATCTGTAAATATGGGGACATTGTGACAATCCAGGAGATGATCCGCAAGCTGAGAGGAGCGGGGGCATTTGCCAACGAAAGCTGTGGGATCCATGTGCATATCGATGCCTCGCCCTTTGATGCCAGGACGCTCAGGAATATCACGAATATCATGGCGTCCAAGGAGGATCTGATCTACAAAGCGCTGCAGGTATCTGTGGCCAGACAGAACCGTTGGTGTAAACCGGTGGAGCAGCGTTTCCTGGATGATCTGAACAATCGAAAGCCGAAAAACATGGAGGAGATGGAGCGTATCTGGTATGGCGGGAACAGCCGCAGGGATACACACTATGATGACAGCCGGTACCATTGCCTGAACCTGCACAGCGTGTTCCAGAAAGGGACCGTGGAGTTTCGGCTGTTCAACGGGACGGTCCATGCAGGGAAGATCAAGGCGTATATCCAGCTCTGTCTGGCCATCGGGGCGCAAGCGCTGAACCAGAGCTGTGCCAGCCGCAGGAAAACTGTAACGGAGAATGAGAAGTATACCTTCCGCACCTGGCTCCTGCGCCTGGGGCTTATCGGGGATGAGTTCAAGACAGCCAGGGAACATCTGCTTAAGCACCTGGACGGCTGCATCGCCTGGAAGGATCCTGCCCAGGCTCTGGCCCAGAAGGAACGGATGCGGCAGAAAAGAGAAAAGGAAATGGCGGAGGCGGCAGAGAGGCAGGCAGCTGCCGGGGAGCATACAGAGGAACAGGAAGCCGGGGAAGAGTCTCCGGCTTTTCATATGTCCATGTAATGAGCACGAAATCAGGAGGAACGCTTGTGGAACGAAGTTCCACAAGCGTTCCGACGTCATGGCAGGTGCCGCAAAGCGGCGCGTGCCGGTTCAATATAGGAGGAATGGAAATGAAGAAAGAAAAGGAACGGTTATATATTGCGTATGGGAGCAATTTAAATCTCCCCCAGATGGAGCACCGGTGTCCCGGCGCATCGGTTGTGGGGACCAGTGAGGTCAAAGGCTATGAGCTGTTGTTCCGGGGAGTGGCTACTATAGAGCCGAAAGAAGGAGCCAGCGTGCCTGTACTTTTGTGGAAGATATCTCCCGAAAATGAAAAGGCGCTGGACCGCTATGAAGGGTGGCCCCGCCTCTACCGGAAGGAAGATATGGAGGTAGAGCTGGAAGGGAAAACGGTATCTGCCATGGTGTATGTGATGAATGATGGGAGACAGGCAGCAATGCCGTCAGATTATTATTACAATGTGATCGCAGAGGGATACCAGACGGCTGGAATGGACGAAGCTGTGCTGGAGCAGGCACTGGAGAGGACGAAAGAGGTGCAGGAACAGGAACAGAGTTCCCGAATGTCGGAGTCACCCTGGCAGCGCAGTCTGTTTGACGGTATGCAGCTGTAAGCGGGGAAGCACGTGGAGAACAAAATGTCGCAAATCATAGCTCTGAAAAGCTGTGTTTCTTCGATGAAAAAAATATATAAAAAAGCAATTAACGAATGGGCTGCTGGGATTCTGCAAGGGATATGGTCTTGATATAAGCGGCCAGAAGCTCCTCCAGGTGGGGCAGATACCGGGGATCAATGCCGGACAGCATCCGGTTAATATCTGAAGCGTCAGCGGTATCTTCCCTTCCAAACAGGAGATAGTCAGCGGATACGCCCAGGGCTTTGCAAAGCCGTGACAGCACCGGGACAGAAAAGTTCTTGGTACCATGTTCTACCTCGGCAAGAAAGGAATTGGATACATCCGCAACCTCTGCCAGTTTCTCCCGGCTGTAGCCCAGTTTTTTGCGGCATTCCCAGATACGGCTGCCGATGATTTTTGCGTCTGTTCCTTCCATGCATTCACCTCGCATCTTTGCTATAGAGGTAGTTTATCCAACATTTTAGCGAATAAACAGTATCTTAATCGGTTGAAAAAAGACCGATATAGAGTATAATTCAGAGAGGAGATGATAGAGATGGCCGCATCTGCAGCCATTACACTTGCAGCAAAGGCCGCAGCAGCGGCTGTGACAGATAAGCGGGGAAGGACGGCGATCGCTTCTGTGATTGCCGCTGTGTTCATGCCGCTTATTCTGGTGATCGTCATGGTCATGAGCCTGCTGGACGGTACCAGTACGCACAACTTCTCCGCCGTGGATCTGGCGTTCCATGGGGGTGTGCTGTCCTCGGAGGTGCCGGAAGAGTACCGGCAGTATATCGAGGATATCAGGAACAGCTTTACAAGCCTGGACAGCCTGATTGCTGGTGTGGAAAATCTGGAAGGCGGGGACATCGATGCCAGCAGGGTCAAATCATATTTTTATGCTCTGTATTTCGGCGAGGAGCAGCCTTCCCGCCGTGCACAGAAAGCCTTCCTGGAATGTTTTCTGCGCTATGAGGAACGGACCAGGGAGGTGGAAGAGGAGGATGGGACTGTCACGGAAGAGACCTATACGGTGGCTATCTTTCTGACAGACCAGGAGGAGATCTGCAGCAATCTGGAACATCTTCTGGGAAGAACCCTGACGACTGAAGAGAGAGCCAATGCCCAGCGGATCTATACCACGGCAGTATATGGAAGGGTAGGGCCGGGATGCCTGGAAGCAGGGGAAGCTATGGGGGATGGCAGTTACCGGGCGCTGCTTGCGGAGGCCACGAAGTATATTGGTTATCCCTATGTGTGGGGCGGTTCCTCCCCAGCCACATCCTTTGACTGCAGCGGATATATCTGTTGGATTTATACACAGTCAGGTGTCTATAACCTGCCCAGAACCAGTGCGGAAGGAATCTACAGCAAGTGTGCTGTGGTATCCAGGGAGGAGGCAAGGCCGGGGGACCTGATCTTTTTCACTGGAACCTATGCATCCCCGGGGCCGGTGAGCCATGTAGGATTGTATATAGGGGATGGGAAAATGCTGCACGCAGGAAATCCCATTGGCTACGGAGACATCAATTCCAGCTACTGGCGCAGCCACTACTACGCCATGGGCCGTCTGCCGGGGATCCCGTAAGGGAACAGGGAGATCAGCAGACAAAAGAAATCTTTTTGAATTTTGGTATCGACTTTGTACGAGGTGGATTTATATGAAAGAAGGAGGGATGCGTGATCAATCCAGTTGATATGCTGTTTTTGTTTAAGCCGGATTTCCGGTTTCAGAAGGCAAAAATAGAAAAAAAGGTGTGCCTGCCAGCTAATGAGTTTGAAGAGTTTTTGAGAAATCCTCTGGAGGATATGACCTGTATCCGGGAAAATATCGACCTGATGCAGGAAGACCAGGATGAGGTTTATCACTGTCTCTTGATAACAGGCGAAGGGAGGCGGGATGGTGTTCTGGTAGAATCAGAAGGATACCGTTATGCCCGCTATGCTTCTTATGTGCCGGATGCCGCTGTCCTGGAATACGATTCCCTGTCAGAGTTCGGGGCAAGGCTGTCTTATCTGGCAGACCAGATGGTTTCAGAGGGGACAGGGAATACAACGGAAGGTAACTGGATCTTTTATTTTGATGAGATTCAGAAGCAGTCAGGTCTGTCTCTTTCAGAAAATCCGGAGCTGGCAGAACTCCTGGCAGACATGATTGCAGAGAGGCCGGAGGTGAGTCTGGTAAGTATTCGTGGTGACTGCCTGGACCTGTGCTTTTATTTGGATTATTGCCCCGGATGCCAGGAGGAGCAGAGAAAGGAAACAAAGCAGACGCTTGCAGACCTGATCTGTGCAAGTGAAGCAGCGGATCTGTATCTGGTTCACAAAGATGATGTAGGGTTTGTGCCTGTGGGGCGGATAAGCCGGACGGAGTTGGATGCAGGGAAGCTGGATGCATTCCGGGATCTGTTACAGGCAAGAGCAGGTGAGATACGGCAGGGCGCCTATGGAAAGGAAGTGGAACTGGAAGGTGTGTCTGCCGGGAGGCTGAAAGAACTGGATCAGTTCCTGGCATCCTTTCCAGAGACCATTGCAGAGCAGACGGGACCGGAAAGTGAAAAAGCTGGGACATGTTCCTGTCTGAAGGATCTGCTGGATACCCGTTGGGAGAACCTGCACCTGGTTCATGATGAGATCGATTACGGGCTGCCGCACACCATTGTGGAGCTGGACGCGGGGACATTGACAGAGGCGGGGAAGGAGGCCTGGGCGGATGTGCTGAATGCAAAAGTGCTGCGTGTGTTCCAGGGTTACTCCGGGCTGCAGATGGAGCTGTCGGGTGTGAAGGCCAACCGTCTGGATTCGTTTTCTGCCATGCTGGCCGGCTACTGCAGCGAGGAAGACTATGAAAGCTGGGTGAATGAACCGGAGGAGGAATCAATAACTCCTGTCATTCAGGAGGGATGATGGGAAGCATGCATAGAGACAGAGAAAAGAAAATTTTGTGATCGGAGGTAATAAGAATATGAAAAATACTACGTTGACAATGAGCTTCAACACGGAGCGTCTGGATGCTCTGACCTATCACATGGAGAAGAAGGAGGCAGATTTGCAGGAGGAACTGAAGGACTATCTGCAGAAGCTCTATGAAAAATATGTGCCCCAGGCCACAAGGGAATACCTGGATGACCGGATTTCCAGAGAGGAAAATGCCAGACCTTCCCGTCCCGTCAGACAGCGGCCAGCGGCTGCACAGGCAGCGGAATAAACGGTCAGGGCAGTTCAGGTAAGGGCAGAAGGAAACAGTACGCATACGGTGCAGAAACTGCTCCCTCGGCTTTTACCCCTGTAAGCCACCGTGTGGCCCCGTGTGCCGTTTTCGGGCAAGGGGTGGCAGTAGTTACCCCTGGGAAAGAAATTCGGCTCGTTGGGGCGATTTGGACAGAGGTACAAAATGGAGCCAAAACAGCGTGAGATCTGGGTCGAAAGTGGTGCAGGTTAAAGGGTTTATGCTGCTTTCGCAGCTAAACCCCAAAAAACACCGTCCGGCAAAGCCGTGCGGAAAAGAAAAAGTGCATAACTTTTCTAGAGATGTAGCGATTTTTTATGCCAGCTCCCAGAAAAAGGCAGGAGTTTTGGGGATTTTGGAAGGGAAAAAGTGAATACCTGGCGGGAATAAGCCAAACAGAGAGGAGGAGAACATAGATGGCCAAAGGAACAGCAAAGGTGCGGGCGGGTTTTTATGTAGAGAAGGAAGTTCTTGAAATGGCAGATGGACTGCTGGCCGAGGCCAATGTGCGCTCCCGGAATGAGTTTGTGACCGAGGCTCTGAAGTTCTACTGCGGCTATCTGAATTCAAGAAAGGCAGAAAACTATCTGCTACAGTCCCTGTCCTCCGTCCTGACCAGCACAGTGCAGGATACAGAGAATCGTTTGGCCCGGATGGATTTCAAAATCGCAGTGGAACTGTCCATGCTGGCGCATATGATCGCGTACCATTCAGAGAGCCGGATCGATGAGAGTGCTTTCCGGAAACTCCATGCAAAGTGCGTGGAGGAGGTGAAGCGTCTCAATGGTGCGGTGGAACTGGGTGACGCATACAAATATCAGAAACGCGAAAACTAAAAGAAATATTTTATTGGTTTTGTATATGGACTGTCGGGGCGGTTTTTGTGTATGTTGGTTGGAAGAAGGAGTGAAATGGAAATGGACAGAGAAGAGATATATGAGATGGTGATCCGGGAGATGACAGAGACAGCAGTGCGGGAACGCAATGAGCACTCGCCGGAGGAGCAGGAGTTACAGGAACGGGTGGCCAGACTGAGCAAAGAGATGCAGGAAAAGATCAAAGATCTGCCGGAAGATGTGAAGAAAGCCATTGCGGATTATGTAGAGGCAGCACTGCTGGCGGCGGATCACGATTGTATGTATCTGTATGTGCAAGGAGCGAAGGACTGCGTGGCACTGCTGAAGAAGCTGGGAGTGCTGTAATAGCAGGTGATAAAAGGTCATCGGGAATTTATCTCGATGACCTGTATTTTTATTCACCGGATATAAATGAAAGGAATTCATCTCCCATACGAGTGGTACGTTTGCGTCTTGCTTGTTTAGGGCTTTCCGGAATATTAAAATCGATTTTTGAGATTAACCCATCCCCACTAAGCTGTTCCGATAGAGATTTTAAATAATTCTCATCGTTTTTGAAGTCTGGACAGCTTTTTAAAATATAGGTGGTTGGATATTCAGTTCCACCAACGCTGTAAGAGGTTACCATGCCGCCGCGACGAATAAAATCATCTTCATGGTAGTGGTTCTCAGAATAATACTTTAGGAGTCTGATGCCAGCTAAAGTATATCGGTCTAAAAGGGATAAAAACAGCATTTTCTTGTCCGAGTCTAAGTCCAAGTGGATAGAATTTAGGATAGTATTGGCAAATAGCTGTCTCTTTTCATCCTGATAGGCTCGCATAGCATTTACAGTAGCAACCTGTATACAGGAAAAGAAAAATTCATTTTCGGTTAAAGAGTCAAAATCGGTATGTAATTTCTGGAGTTGTTCTTCAACCATAGCTTGCCATTGATTGGCGCGCTTGTCGGCAATTTTCGATTGGGCAAGACTTATATATTCAGCAAACAGTCCGCCAATAAATGGAACTGTGCTGATTGCGCCCTTTATTGTGGAAATGGTAGCATCTTTAACATCATTTTTAGAAATTCCCATGAGTAATCCTCTCCTAAATAAAAAGTGATTTGATTATATCATAAAAAAAGAACAGAGAAAAGAGAGACTAGGATGGCAAAACTAATATTCACCAGCCGCTACGTCCGTGACGCTCCGCCAGAACATCTGCAGAACTATGTGCGTTACATCAGCACTCGTGAAGGTGTGGAAAAAGTAGACGAGAGCAAAAAGAACCTGCCAGCTACATCCGCACAAAAAGAACTGATCCGACGGCTCCTGAAAGACATGCCCGACTCCAAAGATATACTGGAGTATGAAGACTACCGCCAGCATCCTACCATCGGTAATGCTTCCGAGTTTATCACTCAGGCTCTGGAACGGAACCTGGACATAGCAGCGATGAAAGAAAACTATGTAGATTACCTGGCAAACCGTCCTCGTGTGGAGCGGATCGGTGAGCATGGTCTGTTTACAGATGCAGGAAGACCGGTGATCCTTGCAGAGGTGCAGAAAGAGGTGTCTGAACACAAAGGTCCTGTCTGGACTCATGTAGTCAGCCTTCGCCGGGAGGATGCGGCAAGGCTTGGGTATGACTCCGCCAAAGAGTGGATGGCGCTCCTGCGCTCCAAACGTGCCATGCTTTGTAAATATATGAAAATTGACAGTGAAGATTTAAGATGGTATGCAGCATTTCATAATGAGGGACATCATCCTCATGTACATTTGATGGTCTACTCGGCAAAAGACAATGACGGGTATCTGACCAAAGCAGGTATCGAAGCCATGCGTTCGGAGCTGGCTCATGATATTTTCCGTCAGGACTTTGCACAGATCTATGAAGGACAAAATCTGGCACGGAAGGATCTAAAAGAGAAAGCTGCAGAGCGGATGTGTCTGCTCACAGATGAGATGCTGCAGGGCGTATGTAAAAACCTGGTTATCGGGGAGAAGCTGCAGCTGCTTTCCGAACGACTTAAAAATACCAGAGGAAAAAAGGTATATGGTTATCTGAAAGCAGATGTGAAACGGCTGGTAGATCAGATCGTAGACGAACTGGCAAAGGATCCGGCTGTATCGAAAGCCTACCAGGCATGGGGTGAATGGCAGGACCAGATCCTGCTGACCTATTCTTCTAAGGTTCCGCCGCTGCCGCCACTGTCCAGTCAAAAACAATTGAAGAGTATCAAAAACATGGTGATCGCCGAAGCATTAAAGCTGGATGGTCACCATTTTTTATATGAGACATTGCTACAGGAAACGGATCAAACAGAAATCTGTCTGGATGAATTGGAAGAGGAGGCGATTCCAAATGAGATAGAGGAAACAGGAGAAATTCCTGTGGGTGTGGAGGATGAGATGGAAGATATCCTGCAGGAGCTGGAAACGCCTGCTCAGGAGCAAGAGGAAACGATTCACGGAAAAGCAGAGTGGAACCAGCGATATAAACTGGCCCGCAGCTATCTGCATGGAAGCGAAAAGATCCCGCAGGATTTTGCGGAAGCCATGCGTTTGTTTGGACTGGAAGCAGATACGGGGAATGCGCTTGCCATGTTTGACCTGGGTCGGATGTGGGCAGATGGTCTTGGAGTGGAGGCAGATTCGGATACAGCACAGGAATGGTACCAGAAAGCGTTGGCTGCTTTTCTCTCTGCTGAAAAAGAACTGCCGGAGAGAAAAAAGACTTATCTGCAGTACCGGATTGGAAAAATGTATTTGGCTGGTCTTGGTATAGCGCAAAATCATAAAACTGCTGCGGCCTGGTTGGAGCGGGCGGCAGAGAAAAGGCATAAGTATGCTCAGTATACCCTGGCTAGTCTGTATGCAAAAGGTCAGGGTGTGGAAAAGAACCTGGAGCATGCCTTTAAACTGTACAGAGCATCTGCCGCACAGAAAAATCCCTATGCCAGTTATGAACTAGGAAAAATGTTCCAAGACGGAATAGGGACAGAAAGATCAGCAGAACAGGCGGAGGTTCATTTTCAGGATGCGTTTTCCGGTTTCCTGACCCTGGAGAGGCAGAGCCATGATGATAAACTGCAGTATCGTCTGGGGCAGATGCTGTACAAGGGTATTGGTACAGAAAAAGACGAGGAAGAGGCTGTCCGATACTGGCAGTTGGCTGCAAAGCTGGGAAATGTGAATGCCCAGTATGCGCTGGGAAAGTTTTGGCTGGATACCGGGACAGGGGATATCCAACAGGCGGTGGAATGGCTGGAAAAGTCTGCAGATGCCGGGAATGCTTCTGCCCAGTATGTACTTGCAAAGTTCTATCTGGAAGGTGTTCAAGTAGAGAACGATACGAAAAAAGCAGTTGGGCTGTTTGAAAAAGCGGCTGAGCAGGGAAATGGGTTTGCAGCATACCGTCTGGGTAGGTTGTATCTGAAAGGAGAGATCGTACCAAAGGATGTGGAAGCTGCCGTTCACTGGTTGTCTCAAGCAGCAGAACAGAATCTGTCATTTGCAGAGTATACATTGGGAAGTCTGTACCTGGAAGGAGAAGAGCTTTCCAAAGATATAGAAAAGGCAGTTGGACTGTTGCGTCAGGCAGCCTTACAGGGAAATGAATATGCGGGATACCGTCTGGGAAAGGTGTATCTTTTGGGGGAGGATGTGCCGCAGGACCTGGAACAAGCGGTGGAATGGCTAGGAATGTCAGCAAGCAAAGGGAATCAGTACGCCCAGTATGCCCTTGGGAAGCTTTATCTATGCGGCCAGCCGGGAATGCCTCGTGATAAGGAAAAAGCAGTTCCCCTGCTGGAGGCAGCCGCGGCCCAGGGAAATGTCTATGCCGATTTTTTGCTGGAGCATCTGGACTCCTTTCGTGATCCGGATCTGGTGCTGGCAGCTACCAGGTTGATGCACCATCTCTCCAGAATCTTTCAGGAAGATTACCGGAAGGCGTCGGGAGGAGCAGGCATGGGACATATTGACAGAAGGCGGAGACGGAAACTGCAGGAGAAGCGGACGGCACAGGGACATAAGAAGGATGATCATGAACCGCAGCAGACGATGTAAAGATAGGAGGCGAATCAATGGCATATAGGTATTTCACGGATGAACAGAAAGAACGTGCCAATACGGTGGATCTGAAAGACTTTCTGGAGCGGCAGGGAGAAAGACTTTTGCGCTCCGGGCCGGAGTGGAGGATGGCAAATGACCACAGCATTACCATTCGGGGGAATCGCTGGTATGACCATGGCTCCGGAGGAAAAGGAGGGGCTGCGATTGCTTTTGTAATCTATTACTATGGAAAATCATTTCCGGAAGCAGTGAGCATGCTCCTGGGAGGGGAGCAGGGAGAGACCTATCGACAGAGCAAAAAGCAGGAGGAAGTGCAGAGAGGCCCCTTTACTCTGCCTGCTGTCAACGGGGATATGCGGCGGGTGTTTGCATATCTGTTAAGGTCACGGCTGTTGGATCATGAAGTTGTGTCTGCCTTTGCGAAGGAAAAGCTGATCTATGAAAGCCTGGAACCGTCAAAAGATGGGAGCAGACAGTATCACAATGCCATTTTTGTGGGATATGATCCGGAAGGAAAAGCCAGACATGCACACAAGAAAGGAATCTATACAGTAGGGAAAAGCTATCGGGGAAATCTGGAGAGCAGTGACCCACGGTACAGCTTTCACTGGAATGGAAAAAGCAATGAGGTTTTTGTGTTTGAGGCTCCCATTGATATGCTCTCTTATATTTCCCTGCATAAGGCAGGATGGAAGGATCATAGTTATGTGGCGTTGTGTGGGGTAGGCCCCCAGGCATTGTTTCAGATGCTGAAGGACTATCCGGAGCTGAAAAAGATCCATCTGTGTCTGGACCATGATATTGCAGGGCTGGAGGCGGCAGAGCGGATACGAGAAAAGCTGGCAGAAGCGGGGTATCCGGATGTAAAACAGGAACTGTCTACGTGGAAGGACTGGAATGAAGACATCAAGGCCATGCGCGGTGTGGAGGCAATACCGGCAGAAGAAAAGCCGCCTCCGGGGCTGGTGGAAGAAAGGTGGCTCCAGATGGCCTGATATCTGTCTTTCCATGTTATGTTGAAAATGAAACGTGCTTGTGAACAGATTTTGTAGGAAGGAGTGTGAAAATGCAGAATACACAGATTGTGATCCTGGTGTGTGCAGGGCTGGGGATGTTCGCCCTGCTGGGCCTGGTCACATTCCTGTCCAATCATTACAATTTGGACGGGATAAAATCCAAAACGGTTGGAGACGGACAGTATGGGACTGCCCGTTTTGCTACGGACACAGAGGTCAAAAAGACTTACACTCACATCCCATATGAGCCGAAACTGTGGAGACAGGGAAAGAACCTGCCGGAAACACAGGGTATCGTGGTGGGAGGCAAGTTCTCCCATGGAGGTGTCACTGCTCTGGTTGACTCAGGGGATATCCACCTGCTGATGATCGGTGCTGCCGGTGTGGGGAAAACAGCAAACTTTCTCTATCCCTGTATCGAGTATGCCTGTGCCAGCGGCATGAGCTTCCTCTGCACGGATACCAAAGGAGATTTATTCCGGAACTATGCGGGGATCGCGGAAAAATACTACGGCTACAGGATATCTATCCTGGATCTCAGGAACCCCACGCGCTCCGATGGAGATAATATCCTGGGGATGGTGAACAAATACATGGATCTGTGGCTGGAGGATCCGGAAAACCTGGCATACAAGGCAAGAGCGGAGAAATATGCAAAGATCACGGCAAAGACCATCATCAGCTCCGGAGCAGACTCTTCCAGCTATGGGCAGAATGCGTTTTTCTATGATGCCGCTGAGGGGCTCCTGACCAGTGTGCTGTTACTGATTGCAGAATACTGTCCGAAGGAGCAGCGCCATATCGTGAGTGTGTTCAAACTTATCCAGGACCTGCTGGCTCCCTCTCCGGTGAAAGGAAAGAATCAGTTCCAGCTGCTGATGCAGAAGCTTCCACCGGAGCACAAAGCAAAGTGGTTTGCCGGGGCAGCATTAAATACTGCGGATCAGGCCATGGCGTCTGTACTTTCTACAGCCATGTCAAGACTGAATGCATTCCTGGATTCGGAGATGGAGCAGATTCTGTGCTTTGATGGTTCCATGGATACGGAGACCTTCTGTAACTCGAAGTCAGCGATATTTATTGTCCTGCCGGAAGAGGACAATACAAAATACTTTATGGTCAGCCTGTTTTTACAGCAGATCTACCGGGAGATGCTGTCTATCGCGGATGAACATGGCGGGAAGCTTCCAAACCGTGTGGTGATCTTCGGTGATGAGATTGGAACCATCCCCAAGATTGAATCGCTGGAGATGCTGTTCTCCGCAGGTCGTTCCAGAAGAATCAGCATGGTGCCGATCATCCAGTCTTTTGCCCAGCTGCAGAAAAACTATGGGAAAGAGGGCAGTGAAATCATTATCGACAACTGCCAGGACATTCTGTTCGGCGGTTTTGCACCGAACTCGGAAAGTGCAGAAGTACTGTCAAAAGCCTTGGGGAACAAGACGGTGTTGTCTGGTTCCATCAGCAGAGGAAAGAATGATCCCAGTCAGAGCCTGCAGATGATCCAGCGTCCCCTTATGACACCGGATGAACTGAAGTCCCTGCCAAAAGGGCATTTCATTCTGGCCAAAACAGGCTGTCATCCTATGAAAACGGAGCTGCGGCTGTTTTTCAAGTGGGGGATTGAGTTTGAAGAGGAGTATGTGGCAGAGCAGCATGCGGCGAGGGCCGTTTCTTATGCGGACAGAATGACACTGGAGCAGGAAATTTTGCGCAGACGGATGGATGATGATATGGAAGAGTTTGAAGAGCCGCTGGAGCCGCCAGGACCGCCTGTAAGCGGCGGTATGGGACAAGGGCAGGTAACTGAGCATACGGTTCCGTTACGGCCACACAGACCCGGATCCAGGCCGCCGCTGCGGACGGATTAGGAGGTGGCATGGGATATTTTAAAACAATTTATGCTTCCGGCCTGCCTCACCGGGCAGTGGCAGTTTATATGTATCTGCATGACCGGGCAGACCGGGACAGGAGCTGCTGGCCGGCCATCCCTACCATGGCGAAAGAACTGGGGATGTCCCGCAGTACCATAAAACGCGCCCTGAACGATCTGGTCACTGCCGGATATCTGAAAAAGGAATTCCGGTATCGGGAGAATGGAAGCTATACATCCAACCTTTATACCCTTCTGTAAAATTGTGAGGTTCCGCCAGGGGGAGAGTCTGCTTTTTATGTGAACCCAGGAAGGGTTCATGATGAACCGACCAGAAGGACCCACTTTAACAAGGACTTATGGGCAGAGAAAAGAACAAAGGTCTGGCTTTTGAATATGAGGGTGGGAGGAATACACCTGTTATTTTTCGTCCATCTTCATCCGTTCGATAAATCCAATCAGAAGCTGGATGTCCTTATCCGACATGGAGTAAATGTGTTCGATTGCTTTCTGCTGTGTCAGGGTGGTCTCCTTCTCCTCGTTGAAAAATTCCATAGGTGTCACACCCAGGTATTCGCAGATATACAAAAATTCACTCATAGATGGCAGTGCCCTGCCGGATGTGATACTGCGGATATAGCTGGTGCTGTGGCCCAGATCCAGGCTCATCTTTCGTTCAGAGACCTGCTTTTCCTGACGGAGACTGGAGAGGCGGTCCCGGATAAACTGTTCATCCATTTTTGATATCCTCCCTATGTGTTAATCTTAAGCCTTGTATATGGCGAAAACGAGCGATTATAACGCTTGTTTTTATTGAAAAAGGTAATATTATCGCTTATAATAAAAAGAAACAGGCGATTATAGTTTTTACCATGGAGGAGAGTTCAATGAGAATGCGGAAGATATATCGGGAGTTGGCAAGAAAACATGGAGTCAGTGTGAAAGAAGTCCGGCTGGAGATGCAGGCGGCATTGACAGAGGCGTATACAAACCCTCTGAATAATAACGAAATTACAAGAGCTTACCAGAACAGGGTTCCTCGTCAGGGAGAGATTCCTACTCCGGAAGAAGCAGTGCGTTATCTGGCAGGAAAAGTAAAGAAGAACAGGGCATGAGTTGCGCCAGGATGCAGTTGTGAAAAATGAGATAGACTAAATGAGGCAGACAGAGAGCAGGCAAAGAACCACTTCCCCTAAAACACTGGGAAATGGTCCCTTGCTCATTGTTCCTGCAGCATGGCTCTGGCAGCACAGAGAAGGATATGGATATCCCGGTCAGAGCAGGACTCCAGCATATGGGTAAGCTGTGCACGTTCAGAATCCTTGGGCGGCTGTTCAGAATAAAAAATACGGTCTGCAGAGATATGCAGGCTATGTATCAGCCGATAGACAGTAGGGAGTCTTGGGATACGCCCTTCGTTTTCGATAGCAATAAGGTAACGGCAGCTGATACCGGCTCGTTCTGCCAGTGCTTCCTGTGTCATGCCACAATCCAATCGGGCATTTTTGATTGCCAGTCCAAAATGTACATGTTTATCTTCCACTATTTGTTCACCTCCCAGTAAGATTGTACTAATAGGTGTGAAATTGTGGAATGAACTTTTATTTCAGTTTAAACATGAACAATTTGAAATGAGATAGGTGTAATTTCACTGAATAAAAGGCATAGCCGCTCTACAATATTTGATCGGCAGTGTTGGGAGGTATTCAATCCCCTTAGTTGTTTTTTTAGATACTTGTCATGGTCTGATTTTCCACATATAATTGCAGTGTGTCTGTAAGGACGGTCTACAGTATGAGATTTGAAAAACGGAGGAATGCAAGTAATGAACAAAATTCTGATCATAGATGATGATAAATCTCTTTTGGAACTGCTGCAAAACTGCATGCATGACTTATATGAAGTGGATACGACATGGAATGGGAAACAGGGACTTGATAAGCTATCACAGACAAAATATGATCTTGTGCTGTTGGATGTAATGCTGCTTGATGAAAATGGTTTTGAGGTTTTAGGGAAAATCCGGAAACAATATGCGGTGCCGGTGATCATGCTGACTGCAAAGAACTCCCCTTCAGATAAAGTAAACGGACTGGAAATCGGTGCGGATGATTATGTAACGAAGCCATTTAATATGGAGGAACTAATGGCCAGGATTGCTTCCCAGATTCGGAGGAATACCGTGCTGAAGAATGGCATTCTGCCGCAGGAGAAGCTCTGTTTTGATCAGATTACGATTGATCCGCAAATAAAAGGGGTATTGAAAGAAGGCAAAGAAGTGCTGTTGACGGGAAAAGAATTTGACCTGTTATATTTTCTTGCTTCATCCCCAGGGCACGCTTATACAAAAAAGCAGATCTATAAGGCCGTATGGAATGACGATTATGTCTATGACGATAACAATATTATGGCATTAATCAGTAAGATCAGAA
>CAMWJV010000032.1 GCA_947174665.1 uncultured Lachnospiraceae bacterium | reverse complement strand
GCCCGCCGTGGCATTATCTCCCCCTATTGGTGGCCTGAGCTGCTGAATCAGTACGGACTGCTGAAGTCTCTGATCATCAACGAGAACGGCACCTTTATTGACGGAACGATGCGCATCTCAAAGACCAAAATTCAGGACTTACATATAGACCATAACAGTTCTATCTACTTCACCTTTTCCGTGCCCCAGGATACTGCCAACTGCGGCGGATTAACCCTGTTCGGCGAAAAATTCGGTGATTACAGCCAGGCAATCCGGGTGAAAGCGTACTATGATGACTCCAACGGCACGGCACACTAACCTCCACGCTGCTCAATTCCTTCATAAGAAGAATGCCCGCATTTTGGGCATTCTTCCGTGTGAGAAAAGTCTGCTTTGCAGACTTTTCTCACACTATTCCGCAGCCAGCCAGGTCTGGTACAGTTTCACATGGTCGTTAATACATGGCCAGGTGCCGCTGGAACCTGCGGTGACACAGATATATTCCTTCCCGTGCACATCTGCCGCAAGACTTGCCGCACAGTTTTTTGACTGTACCACATATCCTGTCTTGCCGCAGATTACCTCTCCGTGAGTGTCCTTGTCCTCAATCTTGCGCAGAAACCAGTTGGAGATCAACAATCCCTCCGGATGCTGCACGGTGGCACCGGTATTGTATGTGTGCGCCGACAGCACTGTTCTGCAAAAGGGATTGTCCGCTGCTGTTTTCAGAATAACCGCAATGTCATACACTGTGCTGTAATGGTTCTCATCATACAGTCCCACACAATTGGTAAAATGTGTGGAATCCGACAAGCCCAGCTCCTCCAGTTTCCGGTTCATCAGTTCCACAAATGCCTCATGTGAGCCCGCCACATAGCAGGCAAGGCCCAGCGCCGCGTCAGCACCGGATGGCAGGATCGTCCCGTAGAACAGATCTCTGACCGTTACTTTCTCCCCCACGTCAAATCCCACATTACTGCATCCGTTTACAAAACTGTAATCCGTAATATTTATGGTAATTTCAAAGGTTTCATCCAGCACGGGATTACTTGCCCAGTCTGCTCCCCCTATTCCCAGCGCATCAGCCGCCGTCAACACCGTCAACACCTTTGTCATGGATGCAGGACTCATGGTGGTCTTTGCATTTCTCTGCGCCAGTATAGTGCCGTTCTCCACATCAATCACCACACCGTATTCGCTGATGACTTCTTCCGCAAATCCCGTGGTGGCGGAAGTGCTCACCGCCGTATAAACTTTCGGCTGCGGGGTTTCCGTGCCTGCACTGCCGGATGTCTGAGACGCCGGATTTCCAACACCTTCATTGTCCGATCCTTCATTGTCTGATCTTTCCGACGGCATAGATTCCCCAGCTGCGCCCTCTCCGTACAGTTCTTCCGGCAGTGCGGTTCCCCCGCCCTCACCGTCCGATTCCTCCGGCGGCATGGTCAACACGATATATCCGTCGTCTTTTTCCGGATATCCACCCACCGAGGCCATAGACTGTCCGCCGCTGTTATCCGGTTCTTCCCTGCGGTTCTTCACTGTCAAAGCCCCTATACCCGCAACTGCTACGATCAAAATCGCCAGCGCAGCCGCCGGAATCACCTTGCTCTGTATCAGCTCCGCTCTCCGCTTCTCCCGCTTCATCTCCTCAAGCCTTCGCCTGCGCCGCAGTCTCCGCTCTTCTTCCGATTCGTTCATTCTCTCGTCATTCATCTATATTTGCTTCCGATATCCTTCCGTTTATTGTATTCCGCAGTCCATATTCGCAGAATATTTTTCTTTCAGTTCACACGTCAACCTGCTCAAGTGCAAATTTCATAATCGCCTTCAAGCCGGTCTCATAGGGTGCCCTGACAATGCCGAACTCCGTGACAATCCCCGCGATCAGTTCATGGCTTGTAACGTCAAAGGCCGGATTGTATACTTTCACTCCCTCCGGTGCCATGCGTTCTTTATACCACATTTCCGTCACCTCATGATCCGGACGCTCCTCAATCTTAATTTCTTTCCCGGAGGAAGTGTCCGGATCAATGGTGGAAGTCGGAGCACAGATATACACCGGCACACCGTAATGCTTCGCAACTGCCGCCACCACCGAAGTACCGATCTTGTTGGCAGTATCTCCGTTTGCCGCCACCCGGTCACAGCCCACAAACACTGCATCCACCAGCCCGGCTGACATGACAGCCCCGCACATATTGTCACAGATCAAAGTCACATCCACTCCCGCCGCAGCAAGCTCAAAGGAGGTCAACCTGGCCCCCTGCAAAAGCGGGCGGGTCTCATCTGCAAATACACGAAAATGATAACCTCTCTCCTGCCCCAGATAGATGGGAGCCGTAGCCGTTCCGTATCTGACAGTGGCAAGCTTTCCTGCATTACAATGCGTCAGGATTCCGGCCCCGGGCTGTACCAGTTTTAAGCCGTTTTCTCCGATTCTGCGGCATACCTCAATGTCCTCTTTCCAAATGCTCAGGGCTTCCCGGTGCAAAGCTTCTTTCACCTCATCTACCGGCTTCTTCTCATCTCTTCCGGCTTTCAGGGCCACCGCCTCCATGCGCTTCAGCGCCCAGGAAAGGTTAACCGCCGTGGGTCTTGCTGAGTCCAGATAATCCTTATATTCACAGAATCCGGTATAAAACTCCTCAAAATCCCGCTCTGCAATTTCCTTTGCCAGCACATAAATCCCCAGGGCCGCCGCCACGCCGATTGCCGGTGCGCCACGCACCTTCAAAAGATAAATAGCATCCCGGATTTCCCGGGCAGTCTTCAGGGAAACCAGCTCTGTCCTGCCGGGCAGCAGCGTCTGGTCGATAATAACCACCGCATTTTGTTCCTCGTCCAGCGCGACTGTATCATATTCCATAATACTTTTCCCGTTCTGCATCTGTCTGTTCTCCTGTACACCCTATATCTTTATCAAACACCGCTGAATTTACTCTATCAGATTTCAATGTCTGACAATATCCGCAAATTCTGCCCTCGCCGCTCTTGCAAGATCCGCGGGCGCAAGCTCCAGTTGGGAGCCGATCCGCCCTCCGCTGACGATCATCTTTTCCAGCGCCTCCGCCGAACTGTCGATGCGGGTCATATACTGTTTTTTCATACCCACAGCGGTGCAGCCGCCCCGAATATAGCCCGTGACCGCATTGATATCCTTCACATGCAGCATCTCCACACTCTTCTCACCCACACTGCGGGCCGCTGCCTTCAAATCCAGTTCCTCCGCAATGGGAATAACAAACACAAAGTAATTCTTACTGTTTCCCACTGTCACCAGCGTCTTATACACCTTCTCATAGGGCAGTCCCAGCATGTCCGCTATCTGCAGCCCATCCACAAACTCCCTGCACTCATAGGTATAGTGCTCAAACGGAATCTGCATGGACTCCAGAATCCTCATGGCGTTGGTCCTGACCTCTTTCTGCTTCGCCATAATCATTCCTCCCGGAAAGCAGTCGAAAGCTTTCCTCCGGATTTATGCTAAATTTAAGTACATTGCATAGAATCAGTATACCATAGCTTTTTTCAAACTGCCACAATGATTCGGAAGAATTTCAGAAAACCGGTATTGTCGCCCCTTATATTACATTGGGCATAGTTTCCGAAGGCAATTTCCTCTTATCGAGAAAGGCAGGAAAATACGGCTGCCATATCATAAAATTATTTCTTGACAAAAGTAATATTTTCAGATAACATAGGGAAAAAATTGAGGAGACCTTTATGAATCAGCATTTGAACGTCACCATGATTATGATGATTCTTCCCAGACGTATTCTCCTGTAGCTGTGTATCCGAATCCCGGCACAGCCTGCAGACAGATAGGTCTGATATTGCTGTGCGGAGAGTCATGACGGCGGGCATTATTTTTTTAACCGTTCTTTTTCGAACCTGCACCGGCATATCAGATGTCAGGTGCTTTTTTGTTGGTCGAAAGGAGAATGTTATGTTATTGGAAGAATTTGATGCAACACAAAACGCTGTGATCAACCCTGAAATGATTGTCCGGAAAATTCCGGACTTCCCGGATGTGTCCGTGTCCTGCTTTTCTCTCAATCTGTTTCAGGCCATGCTTGCCTTCTTTGAGGACGCAAGGGTAATCGGCGAGGTTCACTCTGCGGACGGAATACTTGCCATCTACGAAGTCACTTACAAGGGGGAAACCTTTGCCTTTTTCCGGTCTCCTGTGGGCGAACCCAGTTGTGTGGGAAATTATGAGGACATTGTGGCAATGGGCAGCAAACAGCTGATTCTGTTCGGAAACTGTGGTGTTCTGGATAAGAATATAGAGGACTGCGGCATTATTATCCCCTCAAAGGCCCTGCGGGACGAGGGCTTGAGCTATCACTATGCTCCGCCCTCTGACTTTATTGATGTAAATCCGGAATACAGAGATTTGTTTCAGAAGGTGCTTGCAGAGTTCGGCTACCCCTATGTGGAGGGAGTCACCTGGACTACAGACGCCTGCTATCGAGAGACCCGCGGCAAAGTGGAGCAGCGAAAAAAGCAGGGTGCAATCTGTGTGGAGATGGAATGCGCCGGTATGCAGGCAATGTGCAATTTCAGGAAAACCGGGTTCTTCCAGTTCCTTTACGCAGGAGATAATCTAGACCACTCCGAGTGGCAGCCCCGAAGCCTCTCCGGCCAGGTGCGTCTGGATGACAAGAGCAAAATCGCCCTGCTTGCCTTTGAACTGGGTCTGAAGATCAAGGAAAAAATGCGGCAGGCAAACCCATAAAAAAGCGAGCAAGCTCGCTTAGAAGAATGCTTCGCATTCTTCCCCGGCTGCGATGAAATCTCCTATATAAAAAGAGTGAATCAAAACAGGCGCACCCACCGGATTCATCATCCAAAGTCTGACGATGAATCCGCGGATGCGCCTGTCATTCACACCGAAATATCTTAATTATTTTTTTTTGCTTCCTTCTCAGCCTTCAGCGCTGCGGTCAGAGCAGGAACAATCTTGTTCAGATCGCCCACGATACCGTAGTCAGCCACATCAAAGATGGGAGCGCTCTCGTCCTTGTTGATAGCCACGATGAGATCTGACTCCTCCATACCTGCAACATGCTGGATAGCTCCGGAGATACCGATTGCAAAGTAAATCTGAGGGCGAACGGTCTTGCCGGTCTGTCCCACCTGCAGATCCTTTGGCTTCCAGCCGGAATCCACCACTGCACGGGAGCAGGATACAGTGCCGCCCATAACCTCGGCAAGCTCCTCCAGTATCTTGAAGTTCTCAGGGCTTCCGACGCCACGTCCGCCGGACACCAGAACCTTTGCATCCATAATGTCAACGGTATCGGAAACGGCTTTAACCACTTCCTTGATAGTTACATATCTGCCATTGGGAGTAAATCCGGGATTGTACTCCTCAACCACAGCCTTTGCACCTGCCACGGGCGCGATCTTCTGCATAACGCCGGGACGAACGGTTGCCATCTGAGGACGGTTGTCAGGGCACGCAATGGTTGCAATAGTATTTCCACCGAATGCAGGACGGGTCATCAGCAGCTGATTGTGCTTCTGCTCTATGCCGGGCTTGGGCTCCATCGGGAAATCGCCGATTTCCAGCACGGTACAGTCTGCGGTCAGGCCGGTTGCCACTCTTGCGGAGACGGTAGGGCCAAGGTCTCTTCCGATTGCGGTTGCGCCCACCAGCACGATTTCGGGCTTATACTGATTGATTACGGAAGCCAGCGCATGAGCATAGGGCTCTGTCCTGTAGACCTCCAGCTCAGGATCATCCACAAGGATTACCTTGTCTGCTCCGTATTCTGCCAGCTTGTCAGCCAGTCCCTTTACCTGATACCCGATCAAAACTGCAGTAACTTCCGTAGAAAGTTTCTCGGCAAGCTCCTTGCCTTTTCCAAGCAGCTCATATGCAATCCCGCTGATTTCATTGTCCACTTGCTGGGCGAACACAAATACGCCCTTGTATTCTTCAATATTCTTGGTTACCATGGTTTGCCTCCTATATTAGATAATGTGCTTCTCTTTGAATTTGCCCACAATATAGCTCACCGCATCTTCCGGCGAATCAGGAACAACCTTCTCACCTGCGCCCTTGCGCACCTTGTCGGACGCCTTTGCGATCTTAGTGGGAGAACCTGCCGCCCCTAAGTTGCTGTCGTCAACATCCTTCAGGTCAGCTCTGCCCCATGTGGTAATCTCTGTGTCACATGCGTCAAAGATTCCGCCGGGTGTCATATAGCGGGGCTCATTCAGTTCGGAAAGAGCAGTGATCAGGCAGGGCATCTTTGCCTCCAGAACATGATATCTGTCATCATACTGTCTCTGAACGATAACCTTGTCTCCGTCAATCTTGATGTCCTGTGCATAGGAAATCACGGGAATTCCCAGATGCTCGGCAATCTGAGGACCAACCTGCGCGGTGTCTCCGTCAATAGCCTGACGTCCGGTAATGATCAGATCGTAGTCAATATTTCTCAGCGCGCCTGCAACGGTGGTGGATGTAGCCCAGGTATCCGCGCCGCCCAGCACTCTGTCGGTTACAAGAATACCCTTGTCAGCGCCCATGGCTATTGCTTCACAGAGTACATCTTTCGCCTTGGGAAGACCCATTGTCAGCACGGTAACCTCCGCATCATACTGCTCCTTCAGTCTCAGCGCGGCCTCCAGACCTGCCTTGTCATCGGGATTCATGATAGCAAGCATTGCGCCTCTGTCAAGCGTTCCGTCAGGATTAAATTTCACACCGCCCGTTGTGTCGGGCACCTGCTTAATACAAACAACAATTTTCATTGTATTTTCTCCTTCTTCCTTTATTCAATATAGCGCTTATCTCGCGGGAACCATACTTCCCGCATTCGTTCGCGGGAACAGAACCTCCCGCATCCCTTCGCGGGAACACTGAAAGCCTTCGGCTTCCAGCGTCGCGGTGCTGCGCTGCACCGCGACTCATTTACCGTTCTTCCCGGTTTTTCCTGCAAGCAGGAAAACCGCTCAGCCCGGCAAATGGTTTCCGGCTTACTTGAGCAGATTCGCGGAGATGACCATCCTCTGAACCTCGGATGTGCCCTCATAAATCTCGGTAATCTTTGCGTCACGCATCATGCGCTCCACGTCGTACTCTCTGATATAACCGTAACCGCCATGCAGCTGAACAGCCTTGGTGGTAACCTCCATGGCAACCTCCGCCGCATACAGCTTAGCCTGTGCAGCCTCCACGGAATAGGATATCTTGGAATTGCTCCTGTACTCATCCTTCTTAAGTGCAGCCTTGTATACAAGCATCTTGGCAGCCTCAACCTTGGTAGCCATATCAGCCAGCTGGAACTGAGTGTTCTGGAAGCCGCTGATAGACTTGCCGAACTGCTTCCTCTCCTGGGTGTATGCGATGGTTCTCTCAAGAGCCCCCTCCGCAATACCGAGAGCCTGTGCGGCAATACCGATACGTCCGCCATCCAGGGTATGCATTGCGATATTAAAGCCCTTGCCCTGCTGCCCCAGCAGATTTCCCTTCGGAATACGGCAGTCTGTGAAAATAAGCTCATAGGTGGAGGAGCCGCGGATACCCATCTTCTTCTCCTTGGTGCCGAAAGTGAAGCCGGGCGTGCCTTTTTCGACGATGAATGCGGAAATCTCCTTCAGCTTTCTGCCCTTCTTCTCAATAATGCCTGTCACGGCGATTACAATGTAGACATCAGCTTCCTTACCGTTGGTGATAAAACACTTGGAACCGTTTATAACCCACTCGTCCCCGTCCAGTACAGCCTTTGTCTGCTGTCCCTGAGCATCGGTGCCGGCGCCGGGTTCGGTCAGGCCGAAAGCGCCAATCTTGCGTCCGCTTGCCAGATCGGGAATATACTTCTGCTTCTGTTCCTCCGTTCCATAGGTCAGAATAGGGTCAATGCAGAGAGAGGTATGTGCAGAAACAATAACGCCTGTAGTGCCGCAGACCTTGGAAAGCTCTTCGACACACATAACATAGGTCAGAATATCACAGCCCTGTCCGCCGTACTCCTTGGGAACAGGAATGCCCATGAAACCGTACTTTGCCATCTTCTCCACAGTCTCTCTGGGGAAGCGCTCTTCCTCGTCAACCTCCTGTGCCAGAGGCTTTACCTCGTTCTCGGCAAAATCCTTGAACAGCTGTCTCGCCATCTCATGTTTTTTGGATAATGTAAAATCCATGATGTTTAATCCTCCATCTATTTATTTGATTTCCGCGAGCAATGAGCCAAACGCCCGTGCATAAAGCCAACCGAAGGTCGGCTTGGACAGTTGGCGAATGCCGCGAGAGTCACATACCCGTGTATTTGCAACGGGTATGTGACTTGAATGCAGTCACGCCTTAATTACTTCGTATAGTTGTAGAAGCCCTCTCCGGTCTTCTTGCCCAGCTTGCCCGCGCGAACCATCTTTCTCAGCAGAGGAGCGGGAGCATACTTGGAGTCGCCGGTCTCGGCATAGATGACCTCCATGATTGCCAGAACGATGTCCAGTCCGATGTAATCGCCGAGAGCCAGAGGTCCCATGGGATGATTTGCGCCCAGCTGCATAGCCACGTCAATGTCAGCAACAGATGCAACGCCTGCCGCATATACGTTGATCGCCTCGTTGATCATGGGGATCAGGATCCTGTTAACCACGAAGCCTGCCGCCTCATTTACCTCAACGGGAGTCTTGCCGATTTCCGTTGCAATGTTCTTAATCTTCTCAACCAGATCTGCGGGGGTGTTAGCGCCTGCGATCACCTCAACCAGCTTCATCCTGTCAGCGGGGTTGAAGAAGTGCATACCGATCAGAGGACGATCCAGCCCGTTGCCCATCTCCGTGATAGAAAGAGAGGAGGTGTTGGATGCAAAAATGCAGTCCTTCTTAACAATCTGCTGCAGCTCTGTAAAGGTCTGCTTCTTGATTGCCATATTCTCAGGGCACACCTCGATAACCAGGTCGCACTCTGTACAAATGTCCTTCAGCCCGGTCACAATCTTTGCCGCAATCGCGTCAGCCTTCTCCTGGGTAATCTTCTCCTTGCCCACCAGGAAATTCAGATTCTTCAGAATCTTTGCCTTGCCGCCGTCGGCAAACTCCTGCTTGATGTCGCAGAGACAAACCTCATAGCCGTCTGTCATGGCAAACGCCTGTGCAATTCCGGCACCCATGGTGCCCGCACCGATAATACCTACTTTCATTTTATATCCTCCTATTATTCTTTTTTGTTTTCTTGAAACTCTCCACCAAAAATGCCAGTCCGCCTTAAGCCATTCAGCAGTTTTTGAACGGCTCCTTCACTTTCTCCTTGTTCTTGTCAAGGAAGAAAGCCATGCCGTACTTCTGGTCTTCCGTCTCGAAGCATGCGCCGAACAGCTTCTCCTCGATGACCAGCGCCTCATCCATATCCTCGTCAAGACCGTCATTGATAGCCTTCTTGCAGTTGCGGACAGCGATGGGAGCATTCTTTGCTATGGTGGAAGCCATCTTCTCCGCCGCCGCCAGCAGAACCTCCTGAGCCGTCTTTGTTACATTGCCCTCGGCGTCTGTCTCAGCCGAAAATACCTCGTTTACCAGACCGATTCTCAAAGCCTCCGGAGCCTTGATGTTACGGGCAGTGTAGATCATCTGCTTTGCCATGCCTGCGCCTACCAGACGCGCCAGCCTCTGGGTTCCGCCAAAGCCCGGCGTAATTCCCAGACCCACCTCAGGCTGTCCGAACACGACATTGTCGGAACAAAGTCTTATGTCACAGCTCATGGAAATCTCACAACCGCCGCCCAGCGCGAATCCGTTTACTGCCGCAATTACAGGAATCGGGAATGTCTCCAGCTTGCGGAACACATCATTGCCCTTTTTGCCGAATGCCTCGCCCTCTGCCTTAGTCAACGTGCTCATCTCCCCTATGTCCGCACCGGCAACAAAGGACTTCTGTCCCGCACCGGTGAGGACAAGACAGCGCACCTCATTCAGGTCAACTCCGTCCAGAACAGCGCTCAGTTCATCCAGCACCTGGGAATTCAGGGCGTTCAGCGCCTTTTCACGGTTGATGGTGATGGTCGCGATATTGCCCTTCTGTTCATACAATACAAATTCCATATTTAACCAATCCTCCAAATTTTCCATCATGCAGCCTGCAGCAGCACAACCGATTTAGTCTTCAATCTTAACAATGGTGGAACAGCCCATGCCACCGCCGATACACAGAGTTGCCAGACCGGTCTTTGCACCCTTAGCCTGCATCTCATGAAGCAGAGTAACCAGAATACGGCATCCGGAAGCTCCTACGGGATGACCCAGAGCAATAGCGCCGCCGTTGGGATTCAGCTGCCTGTCAACATCAATGCCGAGATCCTTGCCCACTGCTACAGACTGTGCCGCAAACGCCTCGTTTGCCTCGATGATGTCAAAATCTTCAATCTTCATGCCGGTCTTAGCCAGCACCTTCTTTGTGGATGCAACAGGTCCGATACCCATAACCTCGGGACGAACGCCTGCCAGAGCGCCTGCCACAAAGGTAGCCATAGGCTTAACGCCCAGCTCCTTCGCCTTCTCCTCGCTCATGACAACGATTGCCGCCGCACCATCATTGATGCCGGAAGCGTTGCCTGCCGTAACAAAGCCGTCAGGATTGATGGGGCGGAGCTTCTGCAGTCCTTCGATGGTGGAGCCTGCGCGAGGTCCCTCGTCTACTTTGAACTCGATGGTCTCCTTCTTTTTCTTCACCATGACAGGAACGATCTCCTTGTCAAAAGCGCCGGACTTCTGAGCAGCCTCAGCCTTCTGCTGGCTCTTCAATGCAAACTCGTCCAGCTCCTCGCGGGTCAGTCCCCACTCACGGCAGATGTTGTCAGCCGTAGTGATCATATGATAATCATTGAACGCATCCCAGAGGGCATCCTTGATCATGGTATCAACCAATGTGCCGTTGTTCATCCTGTAGCCGTAACGGGCCTGGGGAATTGCATAGGGAGCCATGGACATGTTTTCCATACCGCCTGCGACCACGATGTCGGCATCTCCTGCCATGATCATCTGCGCCGCCTGGTTCACGCAGTTTAAGCCCGAACCGCACACTACGTTCATGGTGACAGCGGGCACTTCGATAGGAAGTCCTGCCTTGATGGATGCCTGACGAGCCACGTTCTGGCCCTGAGCCGCCTGGATAACACAACCCATATATACCTGATCCACATCCTCCGGCTTGACGCCAGCCCTGTTCAGAGCCTCCTTGATGACGATCGCGCCCAGCTCAGCGGCGGGGGTGGTGCTCAGTGTGCCGCCCATAGTACCGATCGCGGTACGGCATGCTCCGGCTAAAACTACTTTCTTTGCCATGTTTTTTTCCTCCAATGATTTTGTTTTTTGATTGTTATTTTTTTATCATAACCCTATCTTCAAGTGTACCATAGTCACAGTCGATTTGCAATGTATTTTCCCGAAAAAATGTAACGGCAAGTCACGCCGCCCGGGGCAGTGGCTTCCTGCTCAGACACGTTCGCACTCGGGAAAAAACGTAACGGTACATAAGTCTCCAAAGTACGGAGACTAAGTACCGACGTTTTTTACGGTCTTTGCAGGAACCCACTGCCCCAGGCGGCTGATAACAGGCGTGACTGCTGCAAGGTTAAGGCTGAATTATTGCGCGGAAAGTTATCATTACAACAGACAAAAAACAGACAACCGTCAAATCAATGACAGGTTGTCTGCCTTTTACTGCCTCAGCCCTTTGCGATTTTCTCATACTCCGCATTACTGATTCCCATCGCCCAATAGCATTCATCGGTTTTCCCCCGAAGCTCGCCAACTTTTTTCGCGTCAAAACCGATCATAAGCGGCTGATCGCCCCGCCAGGCGCCGATATGGATATGCGGATTTCTGGCATAGCCATTGTTTCCCACATAAGCCAGCAGCTGTCCCTCTTTCACTTCATCTCCCGCTGAAACCACAGGATTCTGGATATGTGCGAGCATGATGTTCACTCCATCATCACTCTGGATTACAATTGTAGAGGCTCTTGACGGATTCATCTGACCGGGCACATTGGTCACTTCATTAATGTAGACAGAAATTATTTTTCCACCGGCAGGTGCAAAAACCTCGGCATTCCAGGAAAACCAATCTTCGTTTTTGCTTCCGTCACCTTTGTATTCTCTTACAAAATCCAACTTCTCCGGCAGAAATGCGGCAATCGTACAGTCTCTCCCCAGTGCGTCTCCGAGACTCTCCAGTTCACCGTCGTAATGGTCGTTATAAACGGTATAACGATTAAAAATAGGATATAATTCAATTCTTTCCATAAACACCTCCATAAAATTAACATTTTTCTGATTTTGAACTTCCCAAAAGTATCGCTGCAGACAGAACCTGTAACATGTCACAATTTCAGTATACAGAGAATTCAAAAGCTGTAAATAATCTTTGCATAAGAGGTAAGTATTTGTAACTGACAGGTATAAAAGCGCCGCATATTTCAAACAGCCTAAGCCTCATCGGAATATCGCTTGTAATATGTTTCGGCTTCTTCCCTGTTCAATGAATAATGGCGCATCAGCTTGTTAAGGATCACTTCGGCACTGCGACCCTCTTCCAGATTATCCAGAATAAGGGTTTTGATACCCTCTTCGCGGCCCTGCTCAAGCCCCTGCTCAAGCCCCTGGGCCATTCCCTGAGCCATTCCCTTACGGTTAGCTTCGGCCATCATGGAATTATATTCCCATTCCCCACGGAGATGGCGCTCGCATTCCTCCACAAATTTGGGATCATTGCATAAAGCGCAGACGCTTCCTGCCAATGCTTCCATATACTTATTATTTTCCGCAATCATAGTAAACTCCTTCCATGTGGTGGATTTCAACAGTCTTGCCCATTGATAAATGCCATTTGGATTCTCCTTGTCCACAGCATTTTCAAGATGCTTTAATGATACCATCTCCATACGGAAATTGCTACTGAAAATTTGATGATTTTTGGCATTCATTATATAGTATTCGCTGAGAAAGTCATCCATATTGCGAGGGTCATCTCTTGGAAATAAATCACAGTCCATGATAGCGATATGTATGACAGGCGGAAGACTGCTGTAGTCGCTGCCCTTTGGAAGACTCTTGGAATAAATTCTGCAGATCTGGTGTAAAAAGCGCTCCGGCAGATAGTCATAGTGAGCCACTTGCATTTCAATATCTATGAGTGTCAGATTATTGAGGCAAACCTTTACGTCCAGAACAATATCCTTATCATCCACAGAGGAACCTTTCTCAATGGGATTCATGATCTCCAGACTGGTAATCTCCTCAGGGTCGATATTCAGTTTTGCCGCCAGAAGTCCTTTCAGGGCATAGGTATTGTACTGGAAGCATGCGGTAAACATGTAATCATAGGTCAGGGGAAAACGTATATCCCCGCTGAGAGGCAGAATGTCCCTTTTAAAGTCCGGGATTTCCGATAACAGATTGGTCATTATTGACTCCTTTCATGAATTGCACAGATGAGAATATACTGCGAAGTATGCTGTTGAAAAATGCTGATGTGCGTGAATTATTAATTGATACTGTATTGAATATTAAGATACTGAAACTATATCATGTGACATGATATCTGTCAATAAAGTTTTGATTTGAGTTCCCCCGAAAATATGTAACAGCAAAACTGTAACGTTTCCGTAGTCTATTGACATAACCTTACGAGTTACGCATAATAATACCAACGAAATACAACAAAAATGCGACTAAAATTAATCTATAACGAAAGGCATTCCCATGGATCAGCTTTCTCTTTTTGACACCCGGAGCGAACATTCCCTCTCCCCCGCCACGGCACCCCTGGCTGACAGGCTGCGCCCCCGGGAGCTGGAGGATTACATCGGCCAGAAACATCTCCTGGGCCCAGGCATGCTGCTGCGCCGGATGCTGGAGCAGGACCGGATACCCTCCATGATATTCTGGGGACCTCCGGGCGTGGGCAAGACCACCCTGGCAAAAATCATTGCAGGCCGCACCAAATCCGATTTTGTCAATTTCAGCGCCGTCACCAGCGGCATTAAGGAAATCAAGGATATTATGAAGCAGGCGGAGGACAACAGAGCCTTCGGCGTCTGCACCCTGGTGTTCGTGGACGAGATTCACCGCTTTAACAAGGCACAGCAGGACGCTTTCCTTCCCTATGTGGAACGGGGAAGCATCACCCTCATCGGTGCCACCACGGAGAATCCCTCCTTCGAGATCAACGCCGCTCTTCTGTCCCGATGTAAGGTATTTGTGCTGAAGGAGCTGACAGAGGAAGATCTGTGTCAGCTGCTCTCCCATGCCCTGACTGACAAAAAAGGGTTCGGAAATATGGATATCCGCATGGACAGGGAACTGCTGTCCGTGATCGCATCCTTTGCCAACGGGGATGCGCGCACCGCCCTGAACACTCTGGAGATGGCCGTGCTGAACGGAGAGATTGGTTCCGACGGCTCTGTCACCGTAAAAAAGGAGACACTGGAACAGTGTCTGGGAAAAAAGACCTTATTATATGATAAAAAGGGTGAGGAGCATTACAATCTGATTTCCGCACTCCACAAATCCATGCGCAACTCCGACCCCGACGCCGCCGTGTACTGGCTGGCAAGAATGCTGGAGGCGGGGGAGGATCCGCTGTTTATCGCCCGCAGGCTCATCCGCTTTGCCAGCGAGGACGTGGGGCTGGCGGACAGCCAGGCGCTGCCCCTGGCTGTAGCCGCTTACCAGGCCTGCCATTTCAACGGCATGCCGGAGTGTAATCTGAACCTGGCCCAGGCAGTCATCTATCTGTCCCTGGCTCCCCGCTCCAACGCGGTTTACCGGGCCTATGAGACAGCCAAAATAGACGCCCTGAGTCAGCTGGCGGAGCCTGTTCCTCTGGTCATTCGGAACGCTCCTACCCGACTCATGAGCGATCTGCACTACGGCGAGGGCTATACCTACGCCCATGACACGGAGGAAAAGATTGCCGCCATGACCTGCCTGCCGGAAAGCCTGAAGGACAAACGTTATTATCTCCCCACAGAGGAAGGAACAGAAGGGATTTTCAAGGAAAGGCTGGAGCGCAGCCGTCATTATCGCCTGGGCGGGCCGCAGGACAGGCAGTGATCTGTCAACAAAACAGCGGCCGCGAAAATTCGCAGCCGCTGTTCTATGTCATGCTTATGTATACACATTACAGATTATGTGCCTTATTGTATGCTTCACAGATCTTATTGGAATTCTTGATCAAAATACTCATGGCAATGAAGGGGCCGATGCCGCAGAGCACGACGCCGAAAATCTGCCACATAAGCACTGTCGTACCGTTCTCCTGGAAGTTCATTCCGTATCTGGGTGCATTCTCAGCCAGCCTGTTGCCAAGCTTGTAATACCAGATCATACCATAGATACCACAGGTAATATAAGACAGAACCACAAACTGCAGAAGACCTGCTGTTTTTTCACCGTCTCCCTCACATGCAATATTGACATCCTTTGCCATCTTGTAAAGGAAATAATAGCCGTATATACCGCATGTAATTATGGTGAGAATGATATAGACCAGAAGACCTCTGTCTGTCTTCAGCTTCTCGCCTGCATAGGGTGCCTCTTTCCCTGTCAGAGAATTACGGATATCATTGAAAGCGCTCTTCAATTCATTTCCTGAATTATTGAACGCATCTGAAGCCGTATTCTCCAGCTTCTTCTCCAGAGATTCCTCTCCCACCGGACTGCCGCAATTCGGACATACCGATACGCCGTCTTCTACATTGGTGCCACATTTCGGACAAAACATAACAAAAACGCTCCTCTCATTTTCTTTTGTGCTCTAACAAACGGAATATAATATTATTCTGCGGTTCAAAGACCACAATATCCCCGTCGGTAAATATGAGCCGATACAGATACATTGTAATAAAGGCTACCACTATTGTCAACATAAATATTTTATAAATTTTTATATTTATTTTAGATTTTGCAAAATATATGATGGCCGCAACGGGAGGCAGTATAAACAGAGGATGGTAATAAAACGCAGCAGCAAAATCCAGTTGCAGCAAAGAGAACCACGCCCGCGTCATACCGCATCCGAGACAGGAAACCCCCGTGACAAATTTGATGGGGCAGCCGATTCCCACAAGATGAAAAACTACATAAATAAAAACGATTGTTCCCACCAGGCTAATTAAATCCTTATGCTTCTTCAGCCCCATCCATATTCCCTCCCGCCTTGCCGTTTTTCTGAATTCCTGCTCCGTCATATGATACCGCAGGCTGATCAATTCGAGGTCACCTGCCCCCCGCAGGCAAGCTTCATCCGTCTTACATCCTCAGAGGTAATCTCTTTGTCCGAGTATCGCGCCTGTTCATAAAGTCTTGCCATATTCGGCAGAGAAAGAGCCTCACCGCACTCTCTCGCTGTCATAACTTTTAGTGTCCCCCTGTCTTTTATCCCGTCCTTACCGGAAAGAACCCTCTTTTTATATAGTCTGCGCACCCTCTCAACAGGGGTAAAAATCCGGAACAGGCTTAGGCTTTTACTGCCGGAACCGCTTTTCTCAATACTGCATTTCTCCCGGACATCCAAAACATCCTCCCGGCCGGTAATGATGTTTTCGCCGGCTGCATTTCTCCCGAAATGTTCCCGTAAATACCGTACAAGCCACCTCAATCCCTTTATCAATGCAAAAACACAGCCGCAGGCAAAAAGAATAAGGACAGCATACTCCAGAACCTCCCAAAGCCAAAAGTTCTCAGCCTCCGGCGGGCTGAGTATCTCGGCTTCAGGGCTGTAACTTATGGATTTCTCAACAGAAATCGGCTCTTCCGCAGCATCACTGACCGACAGGAGTCTGAAAATAAATTTCAATACCTCCTTCAGCCCCTTTGTCAATACACGAAAGATCGGCTCCAGCCAGTCCACATTCAAGCTCAGGAGCAAAATCATAACCCCGAACAGCGTATAAGGCAGTATAAGGCCCATGCCTGCACTCAGCATCTCCCCGGCGGGCAGATATCCGGCGCTGGACTCGTTCAACCGCAGGAAATTCAGGTAATGCTTCAGATAATAAATGATCATATAACAAGCCAGCACCCCGATCAAAATGAATAAATAATATCTGTCCCAGTCCGGCATGCCGTCCTCTATGTGAAACAGAAAATTTGCCGCCGCAGACAGTCCCACTGCAGCAAGCGGATGGATGCCCTCCGAATAGACAGCATTATTTTCTCCCAGCCTCATCTTAAAGGAACAGATGGTATATACTACTGCACAAACCGCGCAGATGACCGTCCCGTTCCGATAGAGCAGCGCAGCGGCAGACAGCACCGCCAGAACCGCCCCGTGGTACAGTACAAAAAGCCATAACCGTTCCGCATAACATCTGACCAGAAAGAAAGCAATGGGAACCAGGCCGCAGACAGCCCACAGCAAAAAGTCAGGCTCATCTCCTGTGGAATTACCCATAAACCCCATGGAAATTCCCCGTACCGCCATCACCAGCGTGAAGAAAATCCAGTGGTTCATCTGTGATGTCAGGATTTCTATGACCAGCTTCAATCGTTCGGTCTTTACCATATCGTACCTCTCCTGTACCTTGCATCCGCCCCAAATGGAACACAGACATTCGGCATGCATTTTCGGTTCAACGGTCAAGATGAATAAAGCGCACCTGTTTCCTCAACTTTTCGGGAAGCACCGGCTCTTCTTTTCCGTGAATGGGATAAAACCAGTAAAATTCATTTCCCGCATCCGCATATTTCTCCAGAAGTCCCAGAAAATCATCATACTGATTCGGCGCCACAAAACAGGTAATGGTTGCCTTTGCCTCCGAGAACAGCTGCTCTTCAAAGCATCCTGTAAAGTCCGCCGCAGGCTGATCCAAATCCAGGCGGGCAAGCCCCCGGCAAATGGCATCAAACTGGCCGTCTCCCGCCCTTTCCGCAATGGCAAGAGGCTCATGGGTTCTGATATCCACACCGTTTCCGTAACACGCTGTCTGGATTCCCTGGCTTAAGAAAAAAACGCTCAGACCTGCCACCAGCTGAAGGGAGGCTTCCACACAGTCCTCCTTTTTCATAATGCCGGTGTCCTCCACATTAAAGAAAATACGGATGGATCTCAGTGAGGTATAGTTTTTCTGATTTACCTTCAATCCCCCTGTCCTGGCGGTAGCTTTCCAGTTAATACTTCGCATATCATCAAAGGGCTGATATTCTCTTATCCCCCTGTATTCAAAGGGATCTTCCAGCAAATGGCGTCTGGACAGCACCTCACCATTCAGCCGGATCAGTGACTGGCGCATTTCCTGACTGTCATAGGGCCTTGGATACACATATATCTCTCCATGCAGCGACAGATCATCCACCATCTGATCGGTCAGAAAGATATCAGAAGCCACCAGGCTTACACTGTCAATCTCATAAAAGCCTCTTCTGCCGCCGATAAATTTCAATGTCCTTGTAATCTTCTCCCCGCCGCCCACACGGAATATATCATTCCTGTAGAATTGGTCAGTAGTCCTGGCACCTTCCATGTTGTCTCCGAATAACAGATGACGGTCAGTCTTGAACTTAACCTTCAGCATGGGAAGAGGAAGCTTCTTTTTATTCTGAATGATCTCTTTCAGCTCACTCTCTTCTCCTTCAAAGATATGTTCTCTGGTAAAACTGATATCTACCGTCAAATTCTTATTCCATAAGCTGCGGTAGATCTTTTTCTGCAGCAGGAACAGCAGGAAAAAGAGCAGGCCAACGCCCAGTAACTTTATCATACTGTAAAATCCTCTGTGGGTACGGGTGTGGTGTCAAGCAGTTTCTGAATCAGCTCCCTGGCAGTTTCGCTTCCGCCGGAGCCATAGCCCAGCACCAGTCGGTGCGCCAGGACCGGTATTGCCAGTGCTTTCACGTCATCAGGCGTCACATAGCCTCTTCCTTCCAGATAAGCATAAGCCCTGGCACAACGAAGCAGCGCCAGATTTCCCCTGGTGCTGACACCCATGATAATATTGCCCCCCTGTCTGGTGGCATCCACAATAGAGACCATGTATTCCATCACACACTTATGTACAAAAATCTGTTTGACCTCCCGCCTTGCCTGCAGCAGTTCCTCCAAAGTCAGAACGCTCTGCAGCTCATCCAGCGGTTCGTCAGCCATATACCTCTGTAAAATGGCAAGTTCCTCTTTTTTCTCCGGAAGTCCCATGGAAAGCTTCATCATAAAACGATCCATCTGTGCCTCCGGCAGGGGAAAGGTTCCTGCCGTCTCCACAGGATTCTGGGTTGCGATAACGAAAAAAGGCTTTCCGGGCAGGTAAGATTCCCCATCAATGGTCACCTGCTGCTCCTCCATGCATTCCAAAAGACCTGCCTGGGTCCTTGGAGTGGCACGGTTGATCTCGTCTGCCAGAAGGATATTGGTAAAGACAGGACCTTTTCTGAGCACAAATTCATTCTTTTTGCTGTCAAAGATATTTAATCCGGTGATGTCACCCGGAAGCAGGTCGGGGGTAAACTGAATCCGTGAGAACTCTCCTGCCACTGTTTTCGCCAGTGTCTTTGCCAGCTTTGTCTTGCCTGTTCCGGGCACGTCCTCCAGCAATACATGTCCGTCAGCAAGCAGGGCAGTCAGCAAAAGTCTGGTGGTCTGTTCTTTGCCCACGATCACCTTTGCAATATTTCCAAGTACTTTTTCACCCAGCATTTTCCCGTTGCCTTCCATCTTTATCCTGTTCCTTTCCCGATGTGGAATTCTTTCCATACATCATAATATATACTATACCACATTTTTTTCTAATGCAATTTTTTTCGCCAATCATGTCCCGATTAATTGATTTCATGCCGGTTTACTGATATAGTTATCCTTGTGATTATCCGTGAGTTCAAAAGAAAGGAGTTTCCGCCTGCTATGGATCTTTCTATTGTTGTATGTGATGATAACGAAACCGATCTGCAATATATAACCGGCATGGTAAATGACTGGGCAATGCAGGGACGGATCCCTGTTTCTGTCAGGACATTTACCTCAGCGGAGTCCTTTCTGTTTCATTATTCCGAGAATAATGATTATGATATCCTGCTTCTTGATGTGGAGATGGGAAAACTGAACGGTATCGATCTCGCGAAACAGATCCGCACCCGGAACAGCCGCGCACAGATCGTGTTTATCACAGGATACCCCGACTTTATCGCAGAAGGCTATGAGGTCTCCGCACTGCATTATTTAATGAAACCGGTCAGTTCTGAGAAACTGGTCGAGGTGCTGAACCGCGCGTCAGACTTAAGTCAGAAGAAACGCCCCTTTCTTTTGGTCTCCTCCGAGCGGGAGACGATACGCATCTTTTTCGACGATATTTATTATGCGGAGTCCCAGGGACATTATATGCTTATTTACACGCAGCAAATGCAGTACCGGGTGCGGATGACCGTATCGGGTCTTCTGGAAAAACTGGACGAGGGATTTTACAGATGCGGCCGCTCTTTTGTCGTCAGTCTCCGGCATGTATGCCGGATCACTAAAGGTGAGATATTTCTCGAAAATCAGGTTTCACTCCCTCTCGGACGTGGACAATATGATGAGATCAACAAAGCGATGATTCATTATTTGAGGTCGATATGATGTTAAGACGCAAGAATAAAAAAATAAACGAATATCAGAATGCTCTGGTAGAACAGCATTACGCCGAGATAGAAAATATATACCGCACAATGCGCGGATGGAGACATGACTGGCACAATCATATTCAGGCGCTTTCCGCACAGCTTGACAGCGGCGAATATGAGAAGGCGAGGAACTATCTGGACGAAATCAATCAGTCCATTCTAAAGATCGATACCGTCCTGAAGACCGGCAATACCATGGCGGATGCTATACTGAACAGCAAAATATCTCTGATGAAAAGCAAACAGATTGAGGTGGAGGCAGAGGCGCAGGTCCCGGCCTCCCTTTCCGTGCCCGATGTGGATCTCTGCATTATCATCGGAAATCTTCTCGACAATGCCATGGAAGCATGTTCCGGGCTGGAGCCGGAGAGCCGTTTCGTGCATATCTACATTCATGTAAAGGGCGCTATGCTCTATATGTCATTTACCAATTCCGCCGGGAAAAAGCAGCGCAAAGTAGGGAATCTGTTTCTCTCCTCCAAAGGAAGTGAGCATGGCTTCGGACTGGCCCGGGTGGATTCTCTGGTTGCCCAAAACGGCGGGTATCTCACCCGCGCAAGTGAGGACGGCGGGTATACCACAGAAGTGACGCTGCCGCTGTAAAATCTGCTTTTCGTGCCTAAAACCCTATTTTTTGTGCCAAATCTGTCCTCTGCTCCCGTTTCTGTGACATAATTGCCGCAAAAGAAAAACAAATGCCTGCTTCCGGAGGAAGCATGAGCATTTAACGGGCAAGCGTCCGATGAAATCGGACAGAAAGCGCTGCAGCGCAGGCTTGCGAGTTTATACGATAGGAAGTGAGGACAATTTATGAAAAAAGATAAGAGTAAAGAAAAAGAACCGGCTCGCAAGCCGAAATACGGCACGGCTTACTGCATGAAATGGCTTATCACGCGGATGTGGCAGTGGGACAGGAGCCTGGTCTGGTCATCGGCGGCTTTGCTTCCGCTCTCTGTGATTCTCTATTGGATAGGGCTCTACACACCTTCCATTATCTTAGACAGCCTTCAGACAAACGAAAATTTCAATGAGATTGCTCTGATCATCACCGCCTTGCTCTGTGCAACCCTTTTATTCAATTTGGCACAGAGTCTTATCTCCGAGCTGAGAAGGCAGGCAGAGCAACGCAATGCCCATCGTTTCCACTGGGAGCTGATAAAGACCCGCCTACAAGCGGACTATTTTTTGAACTATGATACGGAATATCTGAAACTCGACGATCGTGCAGGCCAGGTTTTGGGTCAAAGAGCGGATGGCAGCCCGGGACGCTTTGTCATTCGTTTCTTCGATATGGCCGCCAATGTACTGTGCTTTGTATTGTTCGGCTCGGTGATTTCAACGCTCAGCCCCTGGGTTCTTCTGCTGCTTGTGGCAGGATCGCTGATCACCATGATCCCGCGCCGCTATCAACAGGACCGGGATCACGAGGAGCGGGACCAGCGAAACGCAAACTCCCGAAAAATGCACTATCTTTCCTGGCGACTTGCAAACGAACCCAGGGCAGCAAAGGATATCCGGCTTTACGGGTTCACAGCCTTTTTGGACGATAAAATCCGCACAGTAATTCACGAACATATCCGGCTGCTCCGGCACCAGCAGAACAACCGGAGTCTATCCTCCTATGTGAGCTTTGGTGTGGGATTCCTGCGGGACGCATGCGCTTATCTGTTCCTGATCCGGCAAGCCGTCCACGGAAATCTTTCATCGGCGGAGTTTGTTCTGTATTTTAACGCAATCGCAAGGCTTTCCTCATTCATTGACGGGATCGTGCAGTACATCGGATCTGCTCATGAGGCAGCTCTCGGTACCTCGGACTGCATTGCGTATCTTGACGAAAACCATAACCGAATGAACCATGCAGAGGGCATTCCCATCCCGAAAGGACATCCCCTTTCCATTGAGTTTCGACATGTCAGTTATCAATACCCGAGAGGGGAACAGCCGGTGCTTCAGGATATCTCCTTCCGGATTGCCGCCGGCGAGAACATATCCCTTGTAGGACTCAACGGAGCAGGCAAGACCACACTTGCAAAGCTGATGTGCGGACTGCTTTTACCTGACGAGGGGGAGATTCTCATCGACGGACACCCGCTGGGCGAGTACAATCGGGACCAGCTCTATACGCTGTTCTCCATGGTGCCCCAGAGCTATACGATATTACCCACGACCATAGCGGAAAATGTGGCTTTTCGGGACCGGAGCGAGATTGACGAGGCACGTCTCTGGCGTTGTCTGGAAAAAGCGGGAATCGCGGACAAGATCCGCGCCCTTCCCAGGGGAATCGACAGTCCGGTAGATAAGCAGTATGACGCGGATGCAGTCAATTTTTCCGGCGGAGAGATGCAAAAGCTCCTGCTGGCCCGCGCCATCTATCGTGATGCCTGCATCCTCATTCTCGACGAGCCCACCGCCGCGCTGGATGCCATCGCAGAGGATCGCATGTACCAAAGCTACCGGGAACTGACGGACAATACAACCTCCGTCTTCATCAGCCACCGTCTCGCCTCCACGCGTTTCTGCGACCGGATCTATCTCCTGGACGGAGCCCGCCTTGCAGAGAGCGGAACCCACGATGAACTGCTGGCGCTGGGCGGCAGATACCGCGAACTGTTTGATATCCAGAGCAAGTATTACAAGGAAGGAGGGGACTCAGATGACGAAAAATAAGAATCATCGAAGTCTTAAGACCGATCTCGGCCTGATCCTGCGGGGCTATCGAGTGTTATATGAGGTCTGCCCGCAGAACATCATTTGGACAACAGTAAACTGTATTGCACAGCAGTTTGCGCCGTATTTTACGCTCTATCTGTCGGCTGAGATCATCAATCAGCTCACCGCCGGAGCATCCCTTCGAACACTGCTCACCCTGGCGCTCGTCACGGTCACCGGGCAGCTGCTTTTAAACGTTGCTCTGCATCTGCTCGCCCGCAAGACGGAGGAAACAGAAAGCATCAATTTTGACTTAAATGAACTGTACATGCTAAAGGTCGGGTGCCGTATGCAATACAAGCATCTGGAGTCCCCGGATACCGCATTGCTCCGTCAGAAAATCCGCAATTTTTCAAACTTCGGCGGACATGGACTATCCCGGCTGTTCTGGTGCTATCAGGAATTATTCGGCGCAATCGCCAATATCATTTTTTCGGTATCTCTTACGATGTCATTGTTCCGGACCGTGTCCAATGTCAGTCTTACGGGATTTCCTGCATTCGTAAACCATCCCTTGTCCGCTCTTGTGCTTCTGGCGCTGATCGGACTCAACATCGCGGCTGAGATGATCAGTATTTATCGACTTTATCCGAAACGTACCAGGCTTTGGAATTCATTCAACCTCCGCTTTTCCCGCTGCCTGAAATATTCGGAATATAATGCCGACGTAACCGTATTGGGCGCAGTCGGACTATGCATTGAAAGATGCCGCAGGACGCTGCTTGACTATAATAACGAATGTATGCGGGAAAGTTTCAAAATCTCAGCAAAGCTTTACTTCATCGGTAAGACGATGGAGACCGTAACGAACCTTGTGTTGTATCTCTATATCGGCGCAAAAGCCTATATCGGGACCTTCGGAGTCGGTAACTTTTTTCTCTATACAGGTTCCGTAGATCGATTTTTGAAAGCAGTATCCGATTTCGGAAGCAGTATCAGCAACTTTCGTCAGAATAATGATTATCTCATGGAGGTTTTTCGCTATCTGGATCTGCCGGATGATATGTATCGCGGCACACTGTCGGTTGAGAAACGGGAGGACAATAAGTTCGAGATAGAGTTCCGCAATGTCAGCTTCCGCTATCCCGGCTCGGAAATCTACGCCCTGAAAAATGTGTCCTTCAAATTCCGTATCGGCGAGCGCCTTGCATTTGTCGGGATGAACGGGAGCGGCAAGACGACCTTTGTCAAGCTCCTGTGCCGCCTCTATGACCCCACCGAAGGACAGATTCTTTTAAAGGGCATCGATATCTCAAAATACAATTACGATGAGTATATAAAGCTGTTCTCCGTGGTCTTTCAGGACTATTTTACCTTTGCGTTCTCTCTCGGAGAAAATGTCTCTGCCAAACAGGACTACGATGCCGAAAAGGTGTGGTCATGTCTGAATAAGGTGGGAGTTTGGGATAAGTTTTCCAAAACGGAGCGGGGACTGGAGACACCACTGGGCACCATCTATCAGAATGACGGCGTGGAAATCTCCGGCGGAGAAGCTCAGAAGGTTGCCCTGGCGCGGGCGCTGTATAAGGATGCCCCCTACATCATTCTGGATGAGCCCACCGCCGCGCTGGACCCCATTGCCGAGGCGGAAGTGTACTCCAAATTCAATGAAATCGTTGAGGATAAGACGGCAATCTATATCAGCCACCGACTGTCCTCCTGCCGCCTTGCCGACAAAATACTGGTGTTCCATGACGGCGAAATCGTTCAGCAGGGAAACCACGACCAGCTTGTCACAGATACGGCCGGTAAATATTACGAGCTCTGGAATGCCCAGGCGCAGTACTATACGTGAGAAAGCGTACTGCGTGGTGGTCGGTCTGCCCGCCGGGTTTCCGCCAATTGTTACAGGGAGCCTCACTTTGGAGGCTCCCTGCCCATAACATTAACTTATACCCGCCTGATCACAACCTCTTTCTGACTTCCTGTTACTCCCCTTCCATGGAATCCTCTTTCGCCGGGGTTCTCACTTCCCCTGACTTCCCCGCCTCATACTCCTCCACTGCCGGGTCAATGATCCTGGTCGTCCTCACCCACTCCTTCGTCCCTTCCACCTTCACCGCAGCCTGGGTGTGCTTTGCCAGAAACCTTGTCAGGGCATACAGATCAATCCAGATTTCATTATTCCCTTCCTTCTGGGACTCGTCAAAGATCAGCTGCAAGCCCCAGTGAAGATGTACAACATCAATATTGTTCACGTTTTCCTTGGCGCTGTACCCGGTATGACCCATATACCCGATCACATCCCCTGCCGTCACCACACTGCCCTCTTCCAGCCCTTCCGCATAAGGATAGTTCTGCCGCAAATGCGCATAGTAATAATACCGCTTTCCGTCAAAGCTGCGGATACCGATTCGCCAGCCGCCATACTGGTTCCAGCCCAGTGCCTCGACTACCCCGGATTCCACAGCCATGATCGGCGTGCCCACCAAACCCATCATATCATGACCCAGATGCTTTCTCTTGTATCCATAGCTCCTGCCTGCGCCGAAATCGTCATAATGAGTATAGTCAAAGCCCCGGGCAATAGGGAAATACCCCTTCAGCCCATAGACTGTCTCATATTGCACATTATTTGCGGATTCTCCCGGCTCTACCGCTGCGCCTTCCGTCTCTCCTGTTCCGGCTTTTCCTTCTTCCGGGTCTTCCGATTCGGCTCCTCTGCTTTCCGCACTTTCTGTTCCGGTCACGGTACTCCCCGTCACTTCTCTCCGGTGTTCTCCCACCAGTCCGCCGATGGCAGCGTCATATGCTTCTCTGTAATACTCATAATATTTCATATCAGCTGTCAGCTCTTCCAGAGTGACTTCCCCCTCCGACAGCTTCTTTGCCGCCTTATCCATAGTCTTCAAAGCACTGCTGTCAAACTTTCCCCCCGTCTTTGCAGCCGTGTAAGCCAGAAGCTCCACCCAGCAGATTTCATGCTCCGTGCCGTGAGTTTTCACATCCCACTCATAGGCTTTGCACAGCGCATCGTAGGAAACCGTGAAATCCACCCACTTTATGTAATCATTCTCTATGGATAAAACTTTATTGCCTGCCGTCTCCCTGTCTCCCAATCCGCTCTGCCGTCCGGCCACAACTGCTGCCAGCGCCAGCACCAGCACACACTCCGCCAAAATTCCTTTTTTCAGCCAGGCCACATACCTTGCTCTCTGTCTTTTATTCATCATCGCTCCGGGTAGCATTTTATCACTGAAATATATGAAAAAGGCGGTGAACTTATTCGCTCACCGCCCATATCGCACCCGGTCTGTTACGCTTACGCTTCCGGCTCTATCAGCCCGTAGGTATCGCCCTTCCTCTTGTACACCACATTCACCTGGTCCGTATCCGCATTGATAAACACAAAGAAATTGTGCCCCAGCAATTCCATCTGAATGCATGCATCCTCTGCATACATGGGTTTTATATCAAATTTTTTGGTGCGGACAATTTTAATCTCTTCCTCATCCATGTAATCGTTTTCCACGTACATTTTGCTGAAGGAGCCCGCCGCCTGCTGCTTGTCCACAATTTTTGTTTTATATTTCTTCAGCTGCCTCTCAATGATTTCCTCCACAAGATCAATGGATACATACATATCGTTGCTGACCTGTTCGGAACGAATAATGTTACCCTTGACGGGAATCGTCACTTCAATCTTCTGACGCTCCTTCTCAACGCTCAGCGTCACATGTACTTCCGTTTCGGGATTAAAATACTTTTCCAGCTTGCCTATTTTTTCTTCTACTGCCGCCTTCAATCCGGGCGTAATCTCGATGTTCCTGCCTACAATAATAAATTTCATGCTAATCATCCCTTTCGGTTATTTATTGTATGAACATTGTACCATGTTTTCATACGGTTTTGCAACAATTTAACAAATTTTTTACTTGCGATTAATATTGATTTTTTTCGACATAAAAGCCTTTTTATTACAACTTCACAAAACAGATGTTCCGGATTTCATCCTTCGTTTAAGTAATCACCCGGCCGCAAAAGCAGTGGATAATGTGTATAACTTAGTGCATAACTCGCTTCTGTCCTTTTTTAGGGTGTTTTTGATGTGGATAACTATTCTTTCCATGGGATTTTCCTTTCGACAAAAAATCACATTATTTTTATCTTTTGTACAATATGCACAGATGTTACAAGTTCATACTTTTTTTTAACGAATGCAATATTTTGAAAACTCTGCAAATTTAAAAATTCTTTTCAGATACAAAAAAGCCATACCCTTTTCAGGATATGGCTTTTACTCTCTTTCTTAGAAAATTCTTCTGATTGCCAGGATCTTTCTGTAGTTCGCCTGAGAAACAATAATTCCTGTTCTCTTGTTGGAGGCATGGACAATCTGCCCGTTGCCGATGTACAAAGCCACATGTCCGGAATAGCAGATCAGATCTCCGGGCTGTGCATTCTCAAGACCATCCACGGCATAGCCCTGACTGCGGTCCGATGCGGAAGAGTGAGGCAGACTCACACCAAAGTTCGCATAGACGCTCATGACAAACCCTGAACAGTCTGCACCGTTGGTAAGACTGCTGCCGCCGTACACATAGGGATTACCCACAAATTGCAGAGCATATTCGGCAACCGCTTTGCCCATCTCGCTTCCCTCGCCCACTGCATACGTGGTTGTTGTCTGCGTGTTATTGGATGTATTTGTCTCTGTATTTGTGTTAGTATTGCGCTCAGCCTGTGCTCTTGCCGCCGCCTGCGCCTTTTTACGTTCTTCCGCTTCCTTGGCAAGGCGGGCTTTCTCCTCTTCTTTGGATTCCGCCTGGACAAACTCACTGTGAAGCTCTACATAATCCGCAGATACCCAGCCTATTCCTTCCTCCACGTCAACCTTGACCCAGCCTTCCGTCTCCTCCAGAACCAGAAGCTCATCCGCCATGGGCACCATCCCCAGAATGGAGCATTCCGTGGTGGGCTCCTTGCGCACAAACAATGTCTGCGTATTTACGGTGGCAATTCTCGTTCCCACGCTTCTTGCAATTTCCACTGCCTCTTCACCGGTAACACAATATTCACCTTTTACATACCCCGTGACGGATCCGGATTGAATCTTGTACCAGCCGTTCTCTTCGGAAATAAAGGTTCCCACGGAATTGTTGTACAGCTTTCCGATAATTTCCCCTTCCTCGCTTGGAAGGCTTCTCACGTTTACATAATCCCGAACCTGGGCAATCACGAGATTGCGGAACAGATCCTCCTCCGTAGTCTTCTCAGAACCGGTCTCTGCCATATTATTTTCTTCTATATTCATCCACTCGATAATAGACTCAATGGGAATCGCTGTCTGTTCCGCAACGTCTTCAAGCTTATTGCCGTTTGCAATAGCCAGCCCGATGCCGCCGCTGGGCAGTACGGATGCTTCTGCGGTAAGTCCCGCACCCGAAAAGGTAATTGCCGCTGCCAGAACACATGCTGTTGCCTTAACATACTTGTAATTCATCGTATCTCCCTTCCTATCTTCTTATAGAAAGACCCTATCTAATGTATTAATTATTAATATTTACTCTCATTTGTTACAGAATTATTACGGATATTAACAAATATATCACTCCCGCAGCCATTTGTCAACAGTGTAGTCAAATTCGGTAATTTCCTTTAAAGT
>CAMWJV010000031.1 GCA_947174665.1 uncultured Lachnospiraceae bacterium | reverse complement strand
CACTGCTTGCCTACATAGATAGGAATAACAAGCGAAAATAAATAAGCCTACCTTGTATCTTGACAGGTCAGGTAGGCTTATATAGAAATCTGGGAGGTCAACCACTTTGTGGGCGGTTGCTCCTTTTATGTCTCTAATATACCACATCTGCCTACGGTACGCAAGCAATTTCTTAATGTATTGGCCCCATTAATGAAGGAAGGTAACAGCTCAGACAGGTCACTGAACTGTTACGAAGGAAGAATAAACCCCGTCTCCACCAAATTATTAATATGGTTCATATCGGGCTGCTGCGTCCATGTGGCAAACAGTCTTGCCGGGATGCTCCTTTTTAAAGACATACAGCAGTTTTGTCAAGTGTAAAAATTTTATTGAAGGCCCAAAGTCAACTACGTTGACTTGGCTAATTGCTCGCAGGAATAAGTAATCAGATAATGAACCTTTCGATACCTGCATCCGTCTATATAAATGAAACCGGTTTTAATACAAACAGACAGGGAGGTAATGGTGTGGACGATTTTGAGAAACTGCTGGATGCGGAACGGGCATCTGTGGAACGCTTTGTGCGATTTCGCTTGAGTTCAAAAGCGGATGCAGATGATGTACTGCAAGAGGTTTATTTTACGGCCTACCGGAAATTTTCTCAACTAAAAAACAAGGATTCTTTCAAAGCCTGGATAATAAGCATTGCCAGAAATAAATGCAACGACTATTTCCGCAGGAAAGCCACTCAGTTTGAAATACCGATTGATGAACTGACTGAAAAAGAACTGTCGGGCGGCAGACATGGTGTTTCGGAAATATATATTGTGAGAGATACCTTAAATCTTCTGGGGGACAGGGACAAACAAATTCTTTATCTGTACTACTGGAAAGAATTGCCCCAGGCAGAGATTGCCAGACAACTGAACATTCCTGTGGGAACAGTAAAAAGCAGACTTCATACGGCTAAGCAGAACTTTAAAGACAAATATCCGTATCGCACCCATATATCGAAAGGAGAAAATTGCATGAAAAGATTACCTGAATTTATTCCTGAATACAAAATAGAGGCAAGCACTAAAAATCCGTTTGCTGTGAAATGGGAAGAACTTATGGGATGGTTTCTCGTTCCAAAGCCTGGAGAAAAACTCTCCTGGGGTATGTATGATATTCCCTCGCGTAAGTGCAGCCATATATACGATATGAAGGTCACCGGGAAAGCAAAAGTACACGGCATCGAGGGGGTGGAGCTGACTGCGAGAGAGGCGTCTTACTCTGATAAGACCGATGTAATTGAGCGCACATTTGTGGCACAGCTCACGGATACTCACTGCCGCTACCTGGCAACGCTTCGAAATGACGGGGATATTAGAAATTATATTACATTTCTCGACGGTGATGAATTTATGCCTAACTGGGGCTTCGGCGAAGATAATTGCGGAAATGAGACGAACCTGTCTCAGAAGGGCGATATTCGGAGAGCAGGATCTGTTATTACAAGTGCAGATAAAGAATTTCTGCTGGACATCGTCGGAAGATATACTCTTACAATTAACGGAAGGAGCTATGACACTGTCTGCGTTATGGACATTGAAACCTATAACTGCGGGGTGATGTCGGAGCAGTTCTTAGACAGAAACGGCAGAACAATTCTCTGGCGCCGGTTCAACCGGGATGATTGGGCAATCGATCACTACAAAAAGAAGTGGAGCGAACAGCTTCCGGAAAACGAACAACTCACTGTCAACGGCATTACTTATGTACATTGGTACGATTGCATCACGGATTATATTCTTTGAGAGGGACCACAATGTGCTGAAAAAGTATTCCTGACACATGTTTTTGGGGGCTCGGGGGCTTGTCCCCCGAGTTCTCCGTTTGCGTATGTGAACGGAGAAAAAAGAACAAACGCCAGGGAAGATTAAGCAGAATTGAATTGTATGTGCTTTTATGGTAGGATGTTAACATTGAATAATTTGACAGATTGAAATTGTAAAGAAGGAGCATTATATGAACATTTTAGAAAATCTGAATGGCAGAATACAAATTCTGGATGAAAAACCCAACTATGGTGGTGAGGATGCTGTTAAACAGGTAGTAGAAACTTCCCCTATTCAATTGCCGGAAGATTATATTGAATTTTTAAAATTGATTTCAGGACAAACAAGTGACGGAGAAGAAAATTTGGGACCAGAGTTCGAAGTGGAAGCAGGGGATCATACACTGTCCCTTTGGATTTTCTCTGCACAACATGCATTGGAAAAATATAGAGAGTATAAAATAGATTCGGCACCATTTTATGATGATATTATTGACCAGATCTGGCTGATTGGAAATGATCTGGGCGACCTGCTTTATTTTTATGGAAATGGAAAAGATGGTTTTGGACTATATGTAGCGGAAGATGGCTCTTTATGTTTCGAAGATGCGGATAAAATTGCCGATACATTAACTGATTTTCTTGTTAAAGGAGTTGGAATTGATACTGCTTTTTGGAATTGAGTACCCGTTAAAAGCAGGCTATAATTGCACTAATAAATCGGGATTTAAAGGAACGAAGAAATGCAAAAGTACAACAAATGGACGGGACTACGACTTGAAATAACCCAATATTGCCAAGAAAACAATATCTTTGAAAATGATTTTAGGTTTTTAGGCATCTATGAATGGCAAAATGTTTATGATAGATTGTTGAAAAATTTTGTGGAAGAGAGATATGCAGAAAAATATGGATTATATTGGTCTAATATTCAGGCAGGTTTTCGGAAGGATATTGATAAAATTTATACTTTTACAGTAGGAAGTGAAAATAATGTTTCGTATGAATGGATTGAAAAACTGTCAGAAATTGTGAAATGCGAAACTGTATATCTTTTTTTGGAGGAGGAAAAACAGGCAGCAAAATACTGGATAGCGGAATGCAATCCTTCTATTGTTCACCTTATTATCAATGATGCAATATATCCAACAGACTACTATATTACAAACAAAAAATTTGATTGGCTCATTACAGAGAATCATCATGATATTGTCCAATTTATTGGTAAAGGACTGGATGTAGATATAATAAAAACCGTATGTACTAAGTAGATGATAAACAGTGAAGCATCATATTTAGAAGCACGTTTGTGTATCAAAAACAAGATACATTCATAAGTGCAAATTCCGGTTTGTAAAGTAGTTAATGGGAACACTTTTCCGAAAAGGGAGTAAATTAAGCACTTAGGAAAATCCAAGTGCTTAATTTTTGCTTGCCATGTAATAAGCTCTTTGAATTTACTGCTGGCTCGTATAATACTGCGCCTGGGCATGCCAAAGTTCATAATATCTGCCGCCCTCCTGGGCCAGCAGCTCGCCGTGGCTTCCGGTCTGCACGATCCGGCCCTCATCAAATACTGCTATCTTGTCGCAGAAGCGGCAGGATGCCAGCCGATGACTGATGTAGATTGCCGTTTTATCTTTGGCGATCTCATTGAATCTGCTGAACACCTCGTACTCCGAGATCGGATCCAGCGCCGCCGTGGGCTCATCCAGGATCATAAAGGGAGCATCCTTATAAAGGGCACGGGCCAGAGCTATTTTTTGTGCCTCGCCCCCGGAAATCTCCACACCATTCTCATCGCAGTCCTTATACAGACAGGTGTCCAGACCCATTCCCATACTCTCCAGCCGCTCCCCGAATCCCGCCTGTTCCAGGCACTGTCTTACTAAAGTTTCATCATAGACCGTGCCCGCTGCCACATTCTGCCCCAGCGTAAAGGAAAACAGCCGGAAATCCTGGAAGACTACTGAGAAAATAGATATATACTCCTCATAGTCATACTTTTTGATATTGACGCCGTTGAGCAGAATCTCTCCCTCCGTGGGATCATACAGTCGGCACATCAGCTTGATAAAGGTGGTCTTTCCGCTGCCGTTCATGCCCACCACGGCCAGCTTTTCTCCCGCCTTGAACTTCAGATTCACATGGCGCAGGGCATACTCCTGAGTATGGGGATACCGAAAGGACACATCCCGAAACTCCACATTGTAATCATTGTCATCCCGTTTTTCAACCGTCAGAGAGCCCTGATACATGTGGTTGGGAATGTCAAAATAGGAAAAGAAGCGCTTCATGTACTCCTGGTTCACAATAGCTATCTGCAAGTTGTAAACCAGATCAGAGGCTGCCTCCAACAGCAGCATAATGCATGACACATATCTGGCGATGGAACCCACACTGACACCCCCGCCCAGAGCGGTGGACAAGAGCAGCAGATAAACTCCGAACTGCAGGATACGGCTCATGACCACATTGGCAAGCCGAACCCTTGCCTGGCCCATGTTCTTTCTATGCTCCTTCCGGCAAATTTCCCTGTTCAAAGCAGTGCTATATGTCAACAGCCCCTCCGCCATGTCATAAATCCGAATGTCCTTGCCGCTGTGGTAGTCGTCTACATACTCATCAATTTTTCCGCTTACCATATTCCAATAAACGCATTCTCCGTAAAAGCGTTCATCAAGCTTTGCTACTCTTTTTGTTGTCACAATTCTACACAGGAGCGTGAGCGTCAGACCGCCAATCAAAGCTGCTTTCGCAGGCAGAGAAATGGTTTTAAGCATAAAAAAGGACGCTGTCATCCACAGGGACATTCCGATTTTTGTCATATTGCCGACAATCTGCTCCAGACTGGTGAACAGTTGAAAAATGTTATATCCTGTCTGTGTTTCCCTCTGGATTCTGCTGCAGAGTAGGGCCACATCCCGGTCTTCGATGGATTCATACGCCATCTGCATGGCTTTCTCCGAATATTTCCAGTTCTCGTTCCGATACATCTCTGTACCTGCCATGCGGCGACGTGAGGAAAGCCAGGTGTGAAGCAGACTGAGCAGAAACACGATCCCCACCGTAAGCAACACATAAAGAGCCAGTACATCGGCCCCACTGCCCTCATACAGTCGATCCAGCAGCCGGGCAGAGAAATAGATGGGCACATAGGGCAGGATTGCACCTATGACGCTGGCCAGCATCCTGCATATGATATGGGCCTTGCTCAGGGAAAAAAGTAATCTCATAGACTTTCTGGTAATCTGTATATGTTCTGATAATTTCATCACGCTACCCTCCAACAACTATTCTTTGTACCAGCAACTCTGCATCTGATATAAATCACTGTACTCGCCGCCCAGCTCAAGAAGCTGCTCATGGGTTCCCTCCTCAGCAATCCTCCCCTCCTTCAGGTACAGAATCCTGTCACAAAACTGGGTGGATGCCAGCCTGTGGGAGATGAACAGGGAAGTCTTTGCGTTGGACATGCTGTTGTACTGCAGGTAAATCTGGTTTTCCGCAATAGGATCCAGCGCCGCCGTGGGTTCATCCAGCACCAGGATTGGGGCGTCCTTGTACAGCGCCCTGGCCAGCATCAGCTTTTGCAGCTGGCCTCCCGACAACTCGGTTCCATCCTCGTTGACCTGCTTATCCAGCCTGGTATGGATTCCCCGAGGAAGCGCATCAATCTTCTCCCCCAGGCCCGCCATCCGTATGCACTTTTCCGCCCTTTTTTTATCCAACGCGTCACCGATTTCCCCGGCCACAGTCTCCGCAAGGGAGAAAAACGCAGTCCTTACCTCCTGAAATACCGGAGAAAACAGACGATAATAGTCCTTTCCGGCAAACTGATCCGCCGGTATCCCATTGATCCGGATCTCCCCCTTGGTGGGCCGGTATAAGCCGCACAGGAGCTTCACCAAAGTGGTTTTTCCGGCCCCGTTCAGACCCACCAGCGCAATCTTTTCGCCGGATTTTATGGTAAAATGAATGTCCTTAAGAGTATCCTCATCGGCCCCCTCATAGCGGAAGGACACATGCTCAAAAACAATCTCCGGCGCGCCCTGCAGGTGCTTGTCTATATCCGCCTGTCCGGTTCCATTTTGCCTGATCTGTCTCGCAGCACTCCTGCCAATCTTTCCCGTGCCTTCCTGCTCTGCCCGCGTCATGCTCTCCTGTTCCGGCAAATCCAGGTACTGGCGGTAATCGCATATATTCAGGCTTGACGTATGCATTCCGTTCCACTCGTCTATGATGTTTCCCACAAAGGAGGCAAACATGGAAATGGCGGAAAAATACAACACAAATTCGTCCACTGTTATTTTCCCCGCAAGAGTCATATTGATCAGCAGGGCATATGCGGCTCCATCCCGCAGAAGAATCACTATCAGATCCGCAATCCGGGACAGGAAATCTCCCCAGGTCAGCTTCTTTTCCCAGGCCAGGCGTTCACAGGCAAGTCCCCGGTATGTCTCCCTGAACCACCCCGCCAACCCATAGATCCGAATGTCTTTTGCGGCCTCAAAATCTGAGGGCATGCGCTTTACATATTCAAGTCTGCGGTCAATGTCTGCCCATTTTCCTCTGTTTGCATACTCCCACTTGCGGAACAGGCGGGCACAGAACCAGTTGACCAGAGGAGCTATGGTCAGAATCGGCACCAGCCAGGGGCTGACATAGAAAATCACGGACCCGAACAGACAGTAACAGCCTATGTTTTCCACCAGTTTCAGGCTTCTCCCGGGCAGGTCGCAGACGGGCAGCGCACCATTCCACCGAGCGGTTGCCCATTCCGCCCTGTCATGTAAATCCCTGTTTTCTTTTTTCTCATAGATCTGGTAAAAGCAATCCATGGATTTCCTGTGCAGCTCCGCCACCTTTTGATACCGATATATGCTCAGGCCGGACTGTGACAGGCCGGTCAGAAGAAGCATAAGAGCATCTGCGGCAAGCATCAGCAGCAAAAGCATGCCCATGCGCCGGACCCCATGGGCCAGGCTCTCCCCCCTGGTAACTTCCCCCACTACCAGGGAGGGCAGATATACCGCTCCATAGGCCAGGAAAATATTGAGGGGCACCTGCAGCGCCATCAGCACAAGGAGCATGGGAGCGCCCTTAATCATGCCCTTGAAACTCCAGATGGCATTGCTGAAAACATTGCGGTATGGCCTGGCACTCTTTTTCTTAGCTTTTGATTTCACAATCCTCTCTCCTTATTTGAAGTTCCGTAAATGTCATTCCGGCTGTATGTCCCTTACCGGTTTACAATTCCACTGTGGCTCATATTATCATGTGTGTATTGTAAAAAAACAATCCGTACACGAAACGCTTATGTATGTGCACGAATTGCAGATAGATCAATTTTCTATTCCAGGGCAGGCACCAGGAACTCCGAGGTAAAGGCGCCTTCCTCGCTGTTGTATTTACACCAGCCCCCATGTTCTGTGAGGATTGCCTCTGCCCGGCGCAGCCCAAAGCCGTGAAAACCCTCTTTGTGAGAAAGAAACAGGGAGCCTTTTCTGGCTTCCTTGCTCCCGGCGGAATTCAACATGGAAAAATAGAGCATCTTTCCCTTCATCTTCATAAAAATGCGGATAAACCGCTCTCCCTCCACTGCAGCGCAGGCTTCAATGGCATTGTCCAGCAGATTGCCCAACACGATACTCAATTCCAGATCCGTAATCAACAGCTTGTCCGGGACGGAGGCTGTTATTTTAACCGCAATGCCCTGGGATCCGGCCTGAGCGATCTTGGCGGATAAAATAGCGTCCAGAGCCACATTTCCGGTTTTCAGAAGAGTGTCCACATTCATCAGCTGCTCATCCAACTGGGCGATATAGGCCAGCGCCCGTTCTGTCTCTCCGGCTTCAAGCTGCCCCTTCAGCGTCTGCAGATGATGATGAAAATCGTGCTTGTAGCCCCTCATTTCCCGGTAGATGCCCTGCACCTCCCCCAGGTGTTTTCGAGACTGTTCTGTCTGATACTCCGCCAGCTTCAAATAGGTCTTCTTTCTCATTCTCTTGTCCTCACAGGGCCGATTATCTGCCAAAAAACGACAACAATATTCACACATGATCCTGTTTTACATATATGAAATATACGCCCGGTTGATCTCGTCATATTTTCCTCTGGCCAAAGGAAGTTCAATCTCCCCCTCCAACGTCACAGAGGTCCTGGAAATCCTGATAATGTGGCGCAGCGATACCAGATAGGAACGATGGGTACGGAAAAATGCATTGCTGAGTTTTTCCCCAAAAGAGGAGATATTTTCTTTAATCTTATACTCCCCCTCCGTTGTGTGTATGGAAATGTAATGGAGAAAGGACTCCACATACAGGATCTGGGCCTCATACAGCTTAATTGTGCTCCCCTCGCAGACAATGACCACATGGGGCGGCTGCTCCGCCAGCTTTTCCGCCGCCTTGTCCAGAACCTGCATCAGCTTCTCCTCAGAGACCGGCTTGAGCAGGTAGTGCAGGGCGTCCACATCGTACCCTTCCCCTGCAAATTCAAAATAGGAGGTCAAAAAGATGATCTCCGCCCTGTCGTCCTCCTGCCGGATACGCCGGGCAAGGTCAATACCCGAAATATTCCTCATTTTCACATCCAACAGCAAAATGTCATATGCCTTGTCCTCCTCATATGCAAAGAGAAAAGCTTCCCCGGAGGGAAAAGTACATATCCGGCACACATGGCCCCTTAGGCTGCCCCACTTCGAAAGTATGGCTTCCACATCCTCTATCTGTTTTTGTTCATCATCACATATTGCAACTCTGTAGATCATTTCCGAATGCCTCCATGGTACGGATCTCTTTTCCGGCACTTTGCAGGGAAACTTTTTATATGTCAGCCCCGCCAACGGGAAGATTAGCCTTGGCAGTGACCTCTAATACCGATAATCTCACCACTGCAGTTCTTTCCACTGCATTTTTATTATATTCAAAATTTTTCGTCTCTTCATACCTTGCCATGATAACATCATCAATTATCTTCTGCTTTTCATCGCCTTCAAGGAACTCCGCTCTTGCCTTGCCCATTACGGATTTATAGCGCATAGTTACGTCCTTCTTTTCGTAAATGCAATCTATTTTCAGAGGGATATCCATCTCAAAAGAGCAAACCGGATTCTTCCGGAGCAGCTCATATTTTCTTCCGGCCATTGCTCCGTGAATATACAGTTCAATCCGGCTGCCGCTTACCGAAAAAGCAAAATTTACCGGAACAATATAGGGAAAATCCCCGTCTGCCAGGCCGATTCTGACAATTTCACATTCCTCCATAATCTTGATTACTTCCGCAAAATCTGTAATCTCTCTGTCTTTTCTTCTCATTGTAAACTCCTCCCTGCCAATTATTACATTAATTCCATAGTTATTGATTTTTCAGTAAACCCGCAATCGGTATATATTTTGCGGGCAGCTTCGTTTCTTGCGTTTACCGTTAGCTCAATTCCGTCGCATCCCGTTTGCTCTTTTAACTCTTTCAGGAAATCAAAAAACGCATGTCCGATTCCTCTCCCCCGATAGTTCTCATCCACTGCCATAGAATCAATAAAAATGATATTCCTCGTCACCTGAACCGGATTTTCAATATGACGGTACTGAATAAATAAAATGCCTGCCACATGTTCTCCGCATTCCGCAACAAAAAAGGTTTTATCATTAACCGCCTGTTCATAAATATCCAATGGCAATACGACTTCACTGTATTTATAAATGTCCGGCCGCCAATTGATATGAAGCTGCTGAGCCTGTTTCATAATTGCTTCCACTGTTTTGTAATCGTCAATCTCTGCATTTCTGATATGAATTTCCATTTTCCCGCTCCTTTTGCAAAAACTGCCTTCGCTGTAATCACATAAAGCATTATAGCACAAAATACGCAGACCCACATATTTTTAGAAAAGAAAATGCGATTGATAAGGCCAGTTTAAAAGTATACCATGTATTTATATTGTAAATTCATTAGTTGAAGGAGGCAGGGATTCATATGAAGGTGGAATTGAGAAATATTGATGCCGGAAATATAGAAGAGTGTGAAGCCCTTCAGGTAGCAGAGGAACAGGCGCAGTATATTGCTTCAAACATAGACTCATTAAAGGAATCTGACGCAAACAGTAATGTTGCAAGACCTTTTGCCGTTTATATTGACGATAAAATGGTTGGATTTACCATGTTCGCATTTGATGAAGATTACGAAGAGCCAAATGACAGATATTGGTTATGGCGGTTTATGATCGATAGAAACTTACAGGGTAAAGGGTATGGCACGCTGGCATTAAAAGAAATTATATGCTACTTTAGAAAGAACGGTGCTCACAATATAAAACTTTCTACAAAAGAAAGTAATGTTACGGCGCTTTCTTTATATCATAAGTTCGGATTTCAGGAAAACGGAGAAATGAATGACGGGGAAATAGTTTTGAACCTTAATCTGTAATCTTAACACCTCTCGAAAGTTTTCTTAAAGGACTGTAAGTTCCTGATGGTTCTTATCCTCTCTTTCTCTGCACAAAAAAGAGGATTTCATAAACTTTGGTAATCAAGAGCAAAGGCATCTATATCTGAATAATGTCTTACTTGTATGCCTGTCTTTCTGTACTCTTTTAAATATTCATTCAAAATATCGTCATAGGCATTCGCCGTCTTATGCAGTTCTTGTGAATCATACCCGCCCAGGGCATCATATCTGTCAATATCCACTTCACTTTCAATTTCAGAGAACATTGCATTGGAACTGATTAAGCTCATGAACGCAAGGTGTCTGTTTCCGGTTTCGGCTGCCGCATGCATCTTGTTCCGCCAATTTGAATACATCTCCTCGTAAGTACCGATAAGCGCATCTCCCGTTACCGCTTTCTTCTGTACGGCAATGGTTTCTTTCACATGATGAAACACAGCTACTGTTTCCTTCATTAGTGTGGATAAATGCTTTTGTACGGAAGCAGCAGAAGTGGCTGATATTACATCATCTATCATGTCACAAAGTCTTTCCGGTCTTTTCTGCATTGCGTTCAGCTCTTCATAAGCGCGTTTTACTCCGTAATGGAAATACTGCTTATTTAACATGGCTATTGCATTCTCGACATAATAAATGACCCTGCCTGCCCCATCTAACACATCAGTCTTGTTCTCTGAAATCATAGCCAGCGTGTAGCCATGTTCCGCCTCTTTTAACAGCTTCTCCGCTTTTGCATAATCTTCCTCTGAGAAAGGGGCGGACAGAATATCTTTAGCTGTTTTCCGCAGTAAATCCAATCGCTCTCTATATTTCTCATCTGCACAGTAAACGATTTCAGCATCCATCAGTTTGGAAATGTTCGGGTGTTCATATCCGGCATCATTCTGTAAACGTTCCCATGTGACACAGTAGATGTCATGTCCCACTTGTAAGTCATCCTGGATAAAGGTACATGCCAATTTCTCGCCTCTTTCATCATTGATCAGAATGAGCAAATCTAAGTCTGACTTTTCATAAAAGTCTCCTGTCATAAATGAACCGTTGATTCCTATTAAGGCCAGGGAACCGGGGCATACAGTATCTGCTTTTTTTATGACTGCGTCTATTATCTTTTGGTTCCTTTCTTCCAAATATTTCATTTATTTTCTCCCTTTTTAGAAAAACATTCAAATCTTCAAGGATTTTGATTTGCGCTTTGTGCTGAAATATTACCGCTTACCTTTTCTTTACTATACCATTTTGTAAGCAAGAATACAATGTATACTACTACAGCACTCCAAATTGCATTCCCCGTGAAAATAAATTATAATGATACCGGTGAATTAATTACTGATAAATTAACCGTTGGGAGGTAAAGGGAATATGTGTCGGGTATATTATCATGACAAAGATATATTGATACGAGATATGCAGCAGAGTGACGCTCAGATCATTACAGAGGAGGAAATTGCTCAGGGGTGGCATGCTGATATAGAAAAATATCAGATGAGACTGCGGCATCAGGCGGAAGGAAGATCAATTTCGCTGGTCGCCGAATATAAAGGTAATATTGCCGGATATATAAATGTGTATCCTAATTCGGAGTGGGGTGCATTTGCCAGTCAGGGTTACCCGGAAATTGTTGACTTTGGCGTATTGGAAAAATACCGCAGAAATGGAATCGGAAATAAATTAATGGATATTGCAGAGCAGATATCCGCCAGGTATGCCGATGTTGTTTATCTTGGAGTCGGCATGCACAACGGCTATGGAAGCGCACAGAGAATGTATGTGAAACGCGGGTATATTCCCGATGGCTCCGGCGTTTGGTATGGCGATAAGGTCTGCGAACAATATGCCGACTGCAGGAACGATGATGACCTGGTGCTCTATCTCTCAAAAAAGCTGCCGAACTCAGGAGAGAGGAGTCTTTCGTGAAAGTAACCTTCATCTGCCACAGCTGTTTCCTGGTGGAGACAGCGGAATGCTATTACTTGTTTGATTACTATAAGGGGGAGCTTCCCGCTCTGGAAACAGAGAAGCCCTTGCTGGTGTTTGTGAGCCACAGTCATCAGGACCATTACAACCCTGCCGTATTTGCTATGCTGAGACAAATGGGAATGAAAAAAGTCGGCGCCATATTTCCCAATGACATCAAACTTAAGAATTATCCGGAAGAGTGGACGCTCCTGATGGATAGCTGGGCATCTGTCAATAACGGAAAGATTTCCGGCAACGGGACAACTTTCGGCAGCGGAACGGCTTCCCTTAACGTGACTAACCCTGACGCCCGGAACTGCACAGATATTGATGTATTGAATGGCCATATTTTCAAAGTTTATCACAGCCGGGAGTATGACCTGCCCTGCCGCACCCATATCAGGACGCTGCTCTCCACAGATTCGGGAGTAGCCTATCTGCTGACCTGTCCCGAGGGTACTTTCTACCATGCCGGAGATTTGAATGACTGGATCACAGAGGATACTCCCGATGCGGAGCGCAGACAGATGACGGGAAGCTTCCGGGCCGCCCTCCGCCCATTAAAAGACATTTCCATAGACTATGCCTGTCTGCCACTGGATCCTCATCTGGGCTGTCACTATGCTGACGGCTTCCTCTACTTCCTGCAGCATATCGGCGCAAAAAAGGTTTATCCCATGCACTTCTGGGACAAACCGGAAACTGCAGACCAGTTTCTCCGGGAACACCCGGAGTATCGGGAAATTGTGGTTTGACAATTAATGCCACTGCAGTCTGTGGAGCTCCCCTTCAGTCTCCATACCGGCAAACCCGTTTTGTCTGAGCGCCTCGTAAAGTACAATAGCGGCAGCATTGGATAAATTCAGGGAACGAATGGAAGGAAGCATGGGGATGCGGATGCAGTTCTCCTCATGATCCACCAGAATTTCCTCCGGAATTCCGGCACTCTCCCTGCCGAACATGATATAGTCATCCTTACCGTAGCTCACCTCCGTGTAAGCCCGTTTCGCCTTAGTGGTGGCCATCCATATTTTTGCTCCCGGATGCTGTTCCTGAAATTCCTCGAAATTCATATATCTGTGAACTTCAAGCTCTTTCCAATAGTCCATTCCCGCCCGCCGTATGGACTTTTCGTCCAGGCGGAAGCCCAACGGCTCAATCAAATGCAGGGGCGTGCCTGTGGCAACACAGGTACGCCCAATATTTCCGGTATTTCCCGGTATTTCCGGCTGATGTAATATAATATTCATCGCAGTCTCTCCACAAACCGCCCAAGCCTTTCCAACGCCTCCTTCAGCCGCTCCAGGGAATAAGCATAGGAAATTCTCAGGAACCCTTCTCCACAGTCTCCAAAGGCTGTGCCCGGCACCACCGCCAGCTTCTCCTCCTCCAGCAGCCTCTCGGCAAACTCATCGCTGGTCATACCGAATTCCTTGATACAGGGAAACACATAAAATGCGCCGTAGGGCTCAAAACACTCCAGGCCCATCTCCCGAAGGGCATGCATCAGATAGCGTCTGCGCTGGTTATAAGCTGTGCGCATTTCCTCCACATCTCCATCTCCGTTCTTCAGCGCCTCTACTGCTGCATGCTGGCTGGTCGTAGGAGCACACATGATTGCAAACTGATGTATCTTGGTCATCTGCTGAATAATTGCTTCCGGCCCGCAGGCATAACCCAGTCTCCAGCCGGTCATGGCATAGGCCTTGGAAAATCCGTTAATGAGAATGGTACGCTCCTGCATACCGGGAAGCTCCGCGATAGACACATGCTTCTCCTTATAAGTCAGTTCGGAATAGATTTCATCTGACATAACAAAAATGTCATGTTTCAAAATCACCTCCGCTATCTCCTCCAGATCCTTCCGCTCCATGATGGCTCCGGTGGGATTATTGGGGAAGGGAAGAATCAGTATCTTGGTCTTTTCCGTGATAGCTTCCTCCAACTCCCGGGCAGTAAGCCGGAATTCATTTTCTGCCTTCAGATTGATGATAACGGGCGTGGCTCCCGCCAGTACCGCACATGGCTCATAGGATACATAGCTGGGCTGGGGAATCAGCACCTCGTCCCCGGGATTGCACATAGCGCGAAGTCCCATATCGATGGCTTCAGAGCCGCCTACGGTGATCAGCACTTCTTTTGCAGGGTGATAAGTGAGCCCCTGTTTTCTGTACAGATAATTACAAATCTCCTGACGCAGCTCCATAAGTCCGGCGTTGGAGGTGTAATGTGTTTTGCCTTTTTCCAGAGAATAAATGCCCTCGTCCCTAATGTGCCAGGGTGTGTCAAAATCGGGCTCCCCTACGCCTAAGGAAATAGCATCCTTCATCTCACTGACGATATCGAAAAATTTGCGGATTCCTGATGGTTTAATTTCTACAACCTTGTCTGCTAAAGGGTTTCTCATGGTGTGATCATCTCCCTTTCATCTTCTTTTTTCTGGGAGAGCACCGTTCCATGGTCCTTATACTTCCTCAAGATAAAGTGAGTAGCCGTACTCAAAACAGCTTCCAAAGTAGAGAGCTTGTCGGACACAAAAGAGGATACCTCTCGAAGCGTCTTTCCCTCCAGAATGATCATGAGGTCATAGCCGCCGGACATCAGATAAACGCTTTGCACCTCCGGATATTTCTGAATGCGCTCCGCCACGTTATCAAAGCCCTGCCCTCTCTGAGGTGTCACACGCACTTCGATCAGTGCGGAAACCTTCTCAATATCTGTCTTCTCCCAGTTGATCAGGGTATGATATCCGCAAATAATACCCTCGCTCTCCAGCGCAGCCAATTCGTTGACAACGTCGATTTCCTCCACGCCTAAAATGACTGCCAATTCCTTTAAATTAATCCGACTGTTTTTCTCAATAATTGTAAGTAATTCGTCTCTCATTTTTATTCCTCCCTTTTTCTTTTCGGTAATCCATGAAAACGCTGTCTACTGCCGGTAAATTTCATCATTCTTCGGCCTGTCAAGAAAGCGTATTTCTTCCCCGTTTCTGATAATCCTGTCATTGCTGTCGGTGATTCGCCCTACAATGGATGCCGGAATCTTCTCCGCCTCCAACGCTGCCAGAAGCCCCGGACCATCCTCTGTCACCATGACGAGTGCACCTCCCGAAAGCAGCTCGTAAGGATTCACATTACAGCACTCACAAACCTCCACCGTCTCCTGACGCAGAGGAATCTTTTTTAAATCTATTGTCAGTCCAACGCCCGCCTTTTCCGCCAGTTCCCAAAGTGCTCCGAAAATTCCGCCCTCAGAAGCATCGTGCATCATGCAAACGCCGGACTTTATGGCGGTGGCAGCCTCCGGTATCACAGAAAGCAGACGCTCAAAACCTGCTGCCTCCTCCACAAGATAGGCCGGATAACGCTCAAGCAGCTTTTCTCTGTAACACCCGGCTAAAATAGCCGTTCCCTCCAGCCCAATCCACTTGCTCACTATCACATCCTGCCCGGCATACACCGCCCTCATCGGGTTTTTCCTCATTTGATCGGTCTTTTCCTTCCGAACGGCTTCTTTAACACTGCCGACCCCTTTTTCGGCGCTGTTGTTCTCTTCCTCACTGCCGCCTGCCATAAAGGGCTTTCCGTACCCTGTCACCGCCGCCACCGGCTGTCTGACCACCCGGCTGACACAGGTCTGGCCCCCGGCAATCTGAATGTTCAACTCCCTGCATTTTGCCTCGGCATCCGCCATCAGCATCCTGACCTGCTGTTCCTCTGTTTCCTCCGGAAGCGTCAGCGCTATCATTATCCCTGCGGGCTGTGCCCCCGATGCCGCAAGATTGTTGGCGCACCGCTGAATCAGATGCCCCATAAAGACACTGTCTGAAGAGTCCGCAATGTCGGTTTTCACCGCTGCAGTCTGCATGCAGGTCATCATAATCCCCTCGCTGCCAAACGAAAAAATGGCGCAGTCTTCCCCTACACCTGCGCCACTTATGATTTCTTCCCTCTTCGTTTGTATCTGCTTTAAGACGGAGCGTTTTAAAACGTTCTCCGGCACCTTGCCAATCTTCATGCCTGCAATTCCTCTTCTGTCCGGCTGCCAAAGGCCTCCGGCTACTGCTCCCCTGCTGCCGCACCTTCAGGAGCGGCCGGAGCAGTCAGCGACGCAATCACCGCTTTCACCTGATCCACGCTGCCTGAATTAATAGCCGCCATAATCTGCTCGTACGCTGCCGGATTATCTGTGGCCGTTCCCACAGTGGCACTCCTGGGCACCATCTTGTAAGTACTGCTGTTGACCTCGGTACGGCTTACTTCCTTGCCGTCTACCTTCACGATCTTCCAAAGCTTTGCCTTGTACCCAATATGAGCACTTTCCGATATTATGTAGCCCACCGGCTTGGATGCGTCCGCATATATCATATCTGCAGGAGGAATGTTTACCTCCAGCTCCTCACTCTCATAAATGACCACCCTGTTCGCATCTCTGGTCTCTTTTCCGTATATGTTAAAGGTAATCTGCTTCTTGTCGATACAGCCTTCAATATAGATAGGATAATCCAGATTATTCACAAACCGGAAGTCCTTGCCGGCGCTTTCCGCGATGGCAGCATCCGCAGAGCGGGGCACATAGCTCACCACCATAGAATGATTGTGCCTCTCCGTGACCTCCAGCTCAGCCCGCAGCACCGCGTTATAAAGCGTGGTGGATACCTGGCAGATACCGCCTCCCAGACTGTCTACCACCTTCCCGTTGAGGTAAGACCCTGCCATATAGTAACCATTTGCCTCAGAAAAAGGAGAAACCGCCGTATATGCAGAAAACTCCTCACCGGGATATAGAAGCGTTCCGTCAATCAGCCGGCAGCCATTCTCCACATTGGCGCTTCTGGAGGCATTGGAGGTCTTAAAAGAGGTAGTAAAGCTGCCCAGAACATCCTTCACCTGGGCCAGCTCCTCCGTACTGCCTTTGGGCTCTTCCACCTCAACATCCAACACGATAACACATGCCTGGCAATTCCAGTCCTGGGTCAAATGATCATTTATCAGATCGATGGATGTCTCCACATCCAGGAAATATCCTTTCTGCCCCTCAATTATCTGAAATTCTCCGTTCTCTCTGGTAAGCCGGTAATCTATGGCATTCTGGTCATAGCCTGTGCATTTTTCGGTCAAAATATTGCTGATTTCCTGTATGTTAAAGGACAGTTCAATAGGGTATACTTTATTCTCATGCTCTAAATCCTTCAGTATTTTATATCTTTCTATCACATTTCCCTGGGTTCCGATCTCCACAGCTTCCGTCACTATCTCCGTGTTCGCCCAGGCAATTCCCAGCTCACCGGCAGTGACCGTCACCTTTGCATCGGAGTTATACTGCAGCACTATCTCTATGCCCTTCAGACTTTCCACATACGCTTCCACCGCAGCTTTCGCCTGCTCCTCCGTCATACCTGACAGATCAATATTCCCGGCAAAAATTCCGGGCTTTATGGTCTCCTCCTGGGCCCTGACCGATATGCCAAACAGCAGAAAGCATGCCATCACCAGTGCCAGGCATAGACCGCTTCTTTCAATTTTCCTCTTATATTTTCCCATTCTAAACCCTTTCGCCCAATCCTCGCATTGAATTATTAAAAGAAATATGCTAAAGTGGGAATAACCATTGCGAGTACTAATATCACAATAATGACTACCGATACTTTCTGTCTGGTTTTTTTATTGTTCATGTTAAACATGTGGACCCCGTTTCCGCCATGTTGCGTTAAACCTCTCGCATGGCTGCTTAATACAAAACTCTGGAAGGATATTATATATGAATTTAGTTTTTTTGGCAAGTTTTCTTACCTTTATTCTGGTGATTTTCTTCATCATGAAAAGTCAGCAGAAAAAAACCAGGGACCAGGAGGCTGAATTCTGGTCACGTGAAGAACGCGCCAATTCCGTGCGCCGCAAGCCTCTGGATGACCTGAATTACATCAAAATTCCCCTGGAGGCCTTCCCTACACATCTTTTGAATGATAATGACGAGGTGCTGGAGTGTATCGATATTCTGGAATCCCTTACCTCCCGGAAGATCGTGAACTTCACCGGCCGTTCCAACACGGATCTGAAACTGGAATACGGCACGGCAAACCTGGAAGTTTTGATAGAATATGACCAGAACTATACTCTCCTGGTGAGAACTCTGCAAAAGTGGGCCGACCGCCTGATTGAGAACGATTATAAAAAGGAAGCGGTTCCCCTGATGGAGTTTGCCGTCAGCACAGGCACGGATATCAGCCGCACCTATTACATTCTTGCCGAATATTATGCCTCCCTGGGACAGTACCAGGAAATCGACCGCTTGCGGACAGTTGCTAAAAATCTCCTCTCGGCCAACCGTAACGTCATTGTAAGGCATCTGCAGGAAAGCTACCCCGATGTTTTTTAAATTGTGCCTCTGCATAATTACATTTATATGCTCTTCAGCCCGCCGATATGACCGCGCGGGCTGAATTGCTGCTTATGACTGCCCTTATGACAATCCGCCGATAAACCTGTCAAAGGCCTTCTGGCCTTCCTCCGTCCTCTTGTAGACACCGGCATCCTCCAATACCTCCATGAACACCAGTCCGATCTCCTTCTCAATGACGGCATCAATATTTGCGGCATCTACCTTATCGTACTTAGGCAGAAATTCCTCCACCCAGTCGGCGTGCTTGGCAAGCTCCTGATCCCCCCGGATGTCGCTCCCCGTGAGGATGGCTTCCTTCAGACCCGCCATCTCCCCCTTCAGCCGGGCAGGCAGTACCGCCAGACCCATAACCTCAATCAGGCCGATGTTCTCCTTCTTGATATGGTGGAGCTTTGCATGGGGATGATATACGCCGAGAGGATGTTCCTCCGTAGTTATATTGTTCCGAAGCACCAGATCAAGTTCAAAGTCCTCTCCCCGCTTTCTCGCAATGGGAGTGATGGTATTATGAGGCTCATTGTCCGTATAGGCATAGATGAAAGCCTCCTCGTCTGTGTATCCCCGCCATTTTTCCAGAATCAGATCCGCCAGTGCAATGATGCGGTCCGTATCCTTTCCGTTCAAACGGATCACGGACATGGGCCACTGCACCACTCCTGCCGCCACATCCTCAAAGCCTTTCACAACAAAGCTTCTTTCCACCGGAGCTTTCGCCATGGCAAACTCATAATGACCGCCCTGAAAATGGTCATGGCTTAAAATGGAGCCGCCCACAATAGGCAGGTCAGCATTAGAGCCTACAAAATAATGGGGAAACTGCTTTACAAAATCAAAGAGTTTGCAAAAGGTTGCATGCTCAATTTTCATAGGCACATGCTCAAAATTAAATACAATACAGTGCTCATTGTAGTAAACATAAGGAGAGTACTGGAATCCCCACCGGCTCCCGTTGATAGTTACGGGGATAATGCGGTGGTTCTGTCTTGCAGGATGGTTCACCCTGCCTGCATAGCCTTCATTTTCCCGGCATAGAAGACATTTCGGATAGCCGGACTGCTTCGCATTCTTTGCCGCCGCTATAGCCTTAGGATCCTTCTCCGGTTTGGAAAGGTTAATGGTAATGTCCAAATCACCATACTTCGTGGGTGCAATCCACTTAATATCCTTGCAGACGCGGTATCTCCTGATATAGTCGGAATCCCGGCTCAGTTTATAGTAATAATCCGTAGCTGCCTCAGGGGATTCCTTCTCATACAGTTCCCGGAACCTGCGAATGACCTCGCTGGGCCTGGGCATGAGCATACTCATGACCTTTGTGTCAAACAGATCACGGTAAGTCACAGTATTTTCGGCTATCAGCCCTTTCTCGTAAGCATAGTCGCACATCTGCCCCAGAACCGCTTCCAGTTCGTCGGGCTTAACAGCGGCGTCCATGCCGCTGACATCCTTGTCGCTGGCGTCCATGCCGCTGACATCCTTGTCGCCGGCATCCTTACCGTCGGTATCCAATTCATCCAGCCCAAACAATTCCAACAGCCTGTTCGCGGTATAAACGGCATCTTCCTCCGGCACCAACCCCGTCTGCAGTCCGTAAGACACCAATTTTTTGATATTTTCGGTTATTGTCTCCATTTTATTCTCCCCTTCTATCTTTGTTAGTGCAGTTCACGGCGATTACACATGGCGGAATCTCAAATTCCCGCCTGTAGTCAAGGCAGATCCGAAGCGTCGGCTCACAATGCCCGGGGGCCGTCTCCGATCTCCACCACATAGAAATCTGCGGCATAACCGATTTTCTCTTTATACGCGGCACCCACTTTCTCAATAAAGTTGTCGATAGCCTCGTCCTTCACAATGCTGACGGTACAGCCTCCGAAGCCCGCGCCGGTCATGCGGGAGCCGATAACGCCCTCCACCTTCCAGGCCTCTTCCACCAGTGTATCCAGTTCAATACCCGTAACCTCATAGTCATCCCGAAGAGATATGTGTGATTCATTCATCAGCTGTCCGAACCGCGCCACATCATTTGCCTTTAAAGCCTCCACGGCACGCATGGTACGCTGATTCTCATATACCGCATGTTTTGCGCGCTTTCTGCGTACATCACTCTGAACGGCAGAGGCTGCTTTCTCAAAAGCAGCTTCGTCCAATTCACCCAAAGTCCGAATGTCTGCCACCTGCTGCAGTTCCGCCAGCGCGGTCTCGCACTCACTGCGGCGCTCATTGTACTTGGAATCTCCAAGTCCCCGCTTCTTGTTACTGCAGGCAATGACAATCTTTGCCCCCTTGAGGACAATGGGTGCATATTCATAAGAAAGGTCTGCGGTATCCAGGAAAATTGCATTGTCCTTCCTGCCCATGGCAATGGCAAACTGATCCATAATACCACAGTTTACCTTATTAAACCGGTTCTCGGAATACTGCCCGATCAGCGCCAGATCCTGATTAGTAACATCAAAGCCAAACATGTCCTTCAGGATAAAGCCTGTCAGCACTTCCACGGACGCGGAGGAAGAAAGCCCGGAACCATTGGGAATATTGCCGTTCAACAGCAGATCCATTCCGCAGGGAACCTTCATCCCCTTCTCGCCAAACGCCCACATCACTCCCTTGGGATAATTGGTCCAGTCCGCCTCTTTGGAAGGAACCAGGTCGTCCAGGGAGGACTCTATAATACCCAACTGCTCGAAATTCATGGAATAAAAGCGGAGTCTGTTATCCGTTCTCTTTCTCGCTGCACCATAGGTTCCGATGGTCAGCGCACAGGGAAATACATGTCCGCCGTTGTAATCCGTATGCTCTCCGATCAGGTTGACACGGCCGGGCGCAAAGTAAACCTTTGCATCACTGTTGTCGCCAAATACCTCTTCAAATTTCTTCAGAATAGTCTCTTTCATGCCTTCTCCACCTTTCTGCATCCTATATTTATTATTCTGTGTCGATTTACTGTCCTTATGTCTCCACTATATGAAAAATACAAATAACTTACCAGAGCCAGATGTTTTTTAAACCTGTTAAAATGTTAAATAATGTTTACTTCAGTGCTCCAGCAGCTTCGCGATCAGCCCTTCTACTTCCTGAAGCTGTTCTTTTGAACTTTCATGATGGCTCTGCCTGCGGTATTGGGACGGCGACATTCCCTTCATGGCATGAAATGCCTTGGTAAAAACCAGAGAGTCGCTGTAACCGCAGGAAAGGGCAATACTCTCGATGGGGTAGGAAGTAGAGTCCAGCAGCTCCCGTGCTTTTGTAATGCGGAAGGTGGTCAGGAACTGCTGTGGTGACATGCCCAGATAATTCCGGAACAGAGTATACAGATAGCTCCTGTTGATACACACATAATCGGCAACGTCTGTGACCTTGATAGGGTTACAATAATTACTCTGGATGAAGGAAACTGCTTTCTTCACATACTGATTGCCTTTATCCTCCTCATCCTTCGCCGCCACCCCGGCGCTGACGCTCTCCGCCAGCACTGACAGAAATACGCTCATCTGCCCGTTCCGCCTGAGGTCATTGGCCATACCGAAGGTGTTGTGTTCCATCATATCCCGGACAATTCCGTAAAGCTCTTCATCTCTGTCACAGTAAAAAACAGGATGCCTGGCCGACAGCCCCATCTTCGTAAGATATTCCTCCGCGCGGCTGCCGCCAAATCCCACCCAGAGATAACTCCAGGGCTCCGCCTCGTCCGCCTGATAAAAGGCAAGCTCATTGGGCTGTATCAGGAAGCCGTACCCTGCCTCCAGTCGGTATTCTTTGTCATGAAACCGGAAGATCCCCTTACCGTTTAATATATAGTGAATGAGATAATGGGGCTTGGAGGCGGGTCCGAAGCTGTGCAGGCTCTCCGTCTGAGAACAGCCGCAGCAATTTACATACAGACTCCCCAGCCTGTCATTGTCAAAATCCAGCTTAAAAGCCTTTTCCATAGTCAGCCTCCGAGCAGTATATAGCTGATTTTTTCAACCTTACTCTGCTATAATATACTCTTTTTTGTCCAGGTCAGCCTGCACTCTCTCCAGGTCGGCCCGGATGGAAAGCTTCTGAGGGCACACCTTTTCGCATTTCCCGCACTTGATGCAGTTCTTTGCCTTGTGCTCCTCACCCACGCCCTTTTCCCATCTGTCCCTGACCATGTTGTAATTCCGGTACATATGGTACACGTTCCAGATGCGGAAGTTCTGCGGAATATTGACCTCTGCCGGACAGGGCATACAATAACCACAGCCGGTACAGCCATTCTGAATGCGGCTGTTGATCAGGGCTACTACCTTGTCAATGGTCTCGCTCTCTTTTTGAGAAAGAGGCTTAAACTGTCCGAAGGTCTTCAGGTTGTCCTCCACCTGTTCCATGGTGGACATGCCGCTGAGCACCACCTTCACATTGGGCAGGCTTCCCACCCAGCGCAGCGCAAAGCTCGCAATAGAAGCTGCCGAATCAAGACTGCGAAACATATGGGTAATGTCCTCCGGAAACGATGCCAGCGAGCCTCCCTTGACAGGCTCCATGATGATCAGGGGCACCGCCTTCTCCTCCGTTAGACGATATCCCTTCATCCCCGCCTGCTGAAATTCCTCCTGCTCATTGGCATCCATGTAATTCAGCTGTATCTGGCAGAAGTCCCAGTCCCGGTAATTGATTATTTTCTCAAATGCTTCATAATTGTCATGGAAGGAAAATCCCAGATTCCTGATCTTACCTTCCTCTTTCAGCTGTTCCAGCCTTTCAATGCAGCCTATATTGACCATGTCCTGAAAACGGTCCTTGTTCAGGGCGTGCATCAGGTAAAAGTCTATGTAATCCGTCTGCAGCTTTTCCAACTGCTCGTTAATAATCCTGTCCACATCCTCCACTGTCTTCACCAGCCAGCAGGGCAGCTTGGTAGCAAGATAAAAGGAACTGCGGTCATACTTCTTCATAACACGTCCCACCACACGCTCGCTCTCTCCTCCGTGGTAGGGATATGCCGTATCATAATAGTTTATCCCTGCGGCATATGCCCTGTCCAGCATCCGCTCCGCCTCTGCTTCATCTATTCTGCCGTCCTCCGTCACAGGGAACCTCATGCACCCAAATCCCAGAAGGGATGTCTCAATCCCAAGCTTCTCCATTTTTCTCTTTTCCATGTCGTTACCTTTCCTTTCCAAAGCTGCAGCTGTTCAGTTCCATCCCACAAAACTTCCACCCGACACCTTCAACGCCTTCCGCCTGACACGTGCACCCGCATCAGTCAATCTTCAGAATCAGCCCCAGGATCCGTTTTGCGCAAATCTCCATCTCTTCGCGGGTAAGTGCTCCCTTTTCCATGGCCTCCAGCAGTCTTTCCGGGAATCCCAGTCCCATCTTTATGTCATTTCCCGCTTTGACCTCCTTATAATGCTCCCCAAGAGTCCACCAGTCCGTGGTCACCATGCCCTCAAAGCCCCACTCGCCACGAAGAATATCTTCCAGCATCTCTCGATTTTCAGAGGCCCTGTGGCCGTTGATAACATTGTAGGAGGACATGATGCTCCAGGGTTTCGCCTCCTTTACAATGATTTCAAAGCCCTTCAGGTAAATCTCCCGGATAGCCCTCTCTGATGCTCTGGAATCGCTGTCCCGGCGGTTTGTCTCCTTATTATTCAGCGCGAAGTGCTTCACGGTAGCCGCCACATGATTACTCTGAATACCCTTCACCATAGCGCCTGCCATCTTTCCCGTCAGGAACGGATCCTCAGAATAGTACTCAAAGTTCCTGCCGCAGAGAGGACTTCTGTGGATATTGATGGCGGGAGTCAGCCATGCTCCTATATTATTCTCCTTTGCCTCCATGCCTCCTGCTGCGCCCACCTTCTCAACCAGCTCAGGGTTCCAGGTACAGGCCAGCATGGTGGAGCAGGGCCAGGCAGTTGTGCAAATGCCGCAGTTAGGATGGATCCTCACCCCCGCAGGCCCGTCTGCCGTCATAATATTCGGCACGCCGTATTCCGGCAGATTGCCGTAGCCAAATGTGTTCGCCACACCGGTGTTGGGCTGTCCGCCCAGGAGCACCGCCAGCTGCTCATCCGGAAGCTTTGTTACAAATTCATCCAGCGTCATTCTTCCCTCTGCCACATCAATCAGCTTCGGATTGTTGTCCGGGAAGCCCCAGAGATGGTAGCTGTCCCTACGCCTCACAACGGGAGTCACGCCATCCGCCTCCGCAGGTGTCAGCTTTGCAGGAAATACGCTGGCATCCGTGTCAACCGGTTCCCCCTGAGGAAGCTCCTCATACTGCCCGTCCGCAAGCATCCTCTTCTTCAGCTGAGTGGGCACCATTTTGGATGAAAGCTGCTCCGTGATGACATCTTCCCCCAGCACCATCACATAATTGTCCTCCACCGTGTCACGCACGGAGGTTCCCACATAGAAACGGTACTCTCCCTTTTCCAGCACATAGGCGGATTTTGCAACCTTGCCCAAATCGTCATAGGACGCCATATCATTTATCTGGAACCGCAGCACCACAGTCTGGGTCTCACCGGGCTGCAGCAGTCTTGTCTTTCGGAACGCCACCAGTTCCCTGGCAGGTTTGCCCAGCTTGCCCTGGGGAGCACTGTAATACACCTGCACCACCTCTTTGCCGGCAATCTCTCCTATATTGCAGACATCCACCATAACGCGAAGGTGATGCCCCCGCTTCTCCACCACCGGCATGGACAGAGAAAATTTCGTGTAGGAGAGCCCGAAACCGAAGGGATAGTTTACTTTTTCCGCCGCCCCCGGAACGGTTTCAAAATAGCGGTAACCCACATATATGTCGTCCGTATACTCCACATAATCATCGGATTCATGGAAATTGTAAGTAGAAGGATAATCCTCCAGCCGTCTGGCAAAGGTATCCGTCAGCTTACCGCTGGGATTTCCTTCCCCTGTCAGCAGCTCTGCTGCCGCCAGTCCGCCCTCGATACCACCCTGCCATGCCATGAGCACAGCCTGTATTTTATCGTCCTTTGCAAACCAGTCCGTATCCACCATACCGCCCACGTTCATGACCACAATGACCTTGTCAAAGGAATTCTTCACCTTCTCCACCATGGCCTTTTCGGCATGAGTCAGGTAGAAATCGCCGTCCTCAAAAAGCTCATCCTTTGTCTCCGCCTTCTCCTCCTGCGCTTTCTCGTCCTGTCCGGCGATAGCCAGATCATCCTTCTTTCCCTTTTTGTCGTAGATACTCTTTCTGTCCCAGCCCTCTCCGGAAAATCGGCAAATACTTATGACAGCCGTGTCGGTAAACGCTCTGGCTTTTTCCAGCAGCTCTGCAGGCACCTCCGGCTCTACCGTCATTCCGGGTTCCCTGCCCGCCGCGTGCTGCTGTTTTACATTCTCCCGGTAAAAGGAAGCCAGTTCCTCAAAGACTTCCACATGGTCCGCCTTTTCCCTAAAACCCTGATACAGATTTCGGGTGTAGGACACCGTGACATCCCCGCTTCCACCGCCACCCTTCACATAGTCAAAGGTTGCCTTGCCGAACATAGCTATCCTGCTTCCCTTAAGCAGCGGCAGCACCTGCTTTTCGTTCTTTAAGAGTACCATTCCCTCCTTCGCAGCTTCCTTGGAAAGAGTAATGTGTTCCCTGCCCGCGGTAACCCGGCAGCCGTCCTTCCCCATAGGAAGTACCGGCTGGTATTTTGCTCTCGCCCATCTTTCCATATATCGAGCCTTCCTTTCATATAAGCATATAAGCTGAACTTCTGATTTTATTATCCTAAATCTGCGGGGATTTTGCAATCATTTTCTTGTTGCTCTTATCCGCCAAAGATTATATAATAAAATATAATAAAAAACTGTTCAAAACAGGCTGTTTTGGCCTGCCCGATAAAGATCACCCCCGCAAAAAGCAATTTGGTGATAAAGTTCCGAATCTTCGTAAAATACAAGGAGGTTCCTTATCATGAATCATAAAAACAGATTGGCATCTCTCTGCCTGGCTGCTGTGCTCCTGCTTTCAGGAATTATTCCTTTTGCAGCTGAAGCGGCGCCTGCCCCTTCCTACACCGGGAAACAGATGGATGTTCTTTTTCTCCATGACACCCATTCACACCTGGAAAGCTTCGTCACTATGCATGACGGCAATACTGCCACTGTCGGCGGCTTCCCGCAGATTAAAACCCTGATCAATGAGGCCAAATCGAATAACCCGGATACTCTGGTGGTTGACGCAGGCGATTTTTCCATGGGTACTCTGGTACAGACCATCTTTGCCAGCGAGTCTGCCGAGCTCCGTATGCTGGGGGAACTGGAATGTGAAGTAACCACCCTGGGCAACCATGAATTTGACTACCGCTCCCAAGGACTTGCCAGCAGTCTGTATGCGGCAGCAGAGAGCGGCGATCCCGTCCCTGCCATGGTTCTCTGTAACATTGACTGGGCAGCCATGGAAGCAGAGGGACTTACTGAAGAACAAAAGATTCTGAAAGATGCTTTTGACGCATACGGTATGACAGACTATACCGTGATTACAAAGGGTGAGGTAAAAATTGCAGTGCTTGGTATTTTCGGCGAGGATTCCCTGTCCTGCGCCCCCACCTGCGTTCTGAAATTCAGGGATGCCTCCGAAGCTGCCGCGGAGACGGTGGCAGCCATTAAGGCAAACGAAGATGTAGATATGATTCTCTGTGTATCCCACAGCGGCACAAATCCGGATGAACGCAAATCCGAGGATGAGATACTGGCAAAGAATGTTCCCGAAATCGACCTGATTATCAGCGGACACACCCATACAGCTTTGAATCAGCCTATCCGGCACGGTGATACCTATATTGTGTCCTGCGGCGAATACGGCAAAAATCTGGGTTCTCTCTCCATGCGCCAGCGAGCTGATGGCCGCTGGGAGATGGTTTCCTATGCTCTGATGCCCATCACGCCTGCCATAGCTGCAGATACTTCCACTCAGGAGCGCATAGATGAATTCCTGGAATCAGTGGATATTGATTATCTCTCCCGGTTCGGATACACCAGCAGTCAGGTTCTTGCCCAAAACGATATTGTGTTTGCCACCTCTGATGACCTCCACAGCATCCATACCGAGCACAATCTGGGCAATCTGCTGTCCGATGCCTTAATGTACGCGGTTTTAAAAGAGGATACCGGCGACAGCAACCCGGTGGCTGTGACTATCGTTCCTTCCGGCTGTGTCCGGGATACCTTTACCAGAGGTGACATAACAGTTGCAGATGTATTCAATGCCTATTCCCTGGGGATAGGCCTGGACGGTGTACCGGGCTATCCTTTAATCAGTATCTACCTGACGGGAGCTGAACTGAAAACAGGAGTGGAAATCGATGCCTCACTGACAGATATTATGCCTGCCGCAAGAATGTATATGACCGGAGTTGAATTTTCCTTTAACCCCCACCGTCTGATTCTCAACAAGGTCACGGATGTCTGCCTGACGGATGATGCAGGCAGCCGCGTAGAGATAGAGGATGACAGGCTTTATCGCGTGGTCTGCGACCTGTACAGCGGGCAGATGCTGGGAGCTGTAAACAGCATTTCCATGGGCATACTGTCCGTTCAGCCAAAATTTGCGGACGGCACTCCCATTGAAAATATCGAGGATGCCATCATTACCACCGGCCAGGGAGAAGAACTCAAAGCCTGGGTCGCTATCGCAGACTATATTGACAGCTTTGAAGATACTGACGGAGACGGCATATCCAATGTGCCATCCTATTATAGTGAACTTCACGGCCGCAAAGTGGTAGAGGACAGCCGGAACATCATAGACCTGATAAAAAATCCAAACAAATACGCAGTGATCATCATGCTGGTTGTCATTGTCGTGCTGACTATCCTCATCCTGCTGGTGGTATGGATTATAAAGCTGATCCGAAAAATCTGCCGCAAAAAAGCAAAGGCTTCCCGCCAGTAAGCTTAAAGCAAAAAATAATGCCCGAATATCTGCGTCCCATATAACAGGACAAGCATTACAAGCGCACAAAGTCCGCATGAAACCAACAGCGTTTTGTCAGACAAGATCAGAGTAGTAGGATCTGCTTCTGAACGTCCCGAAAACACCAGAAGCAGATACCTTATTACTATAAACAGAACAATCGGCACCGTATAAACCAAATTCGATTCCTGCGATATAGACCATAAAGAATAGAACACCATAGTCAATCCCGCGCACATGAAAACTATCCCGTTAAGAAAATTCATCTCATATATTTCCAAAACATCCCGGGTTCCTCCTGCTCCGTAATTGTGCAGCTCTCCCCTGCGTTTTCCGAACGCCATGAATAATGATAGCGATACCACCGTCAAAAACATCCAATCGGAAACGCCATCCCTGACTATCGTTCCTCCCACCATCACACGTAATACAAAACCTGCTGCAATACAAAAACAGTCAATAACTACCTTGGTCTTCAGCCATTTTGAATACAAGATGTTTATAACAACATAGGCCAGTATCAATAAAAAAGAAAAAAGATTAACCGAAAGAGCCAGCCCAAATCCTGCTATCGTGAGACATATCAACAATATCCATGCACAGGGGAATGAGATTTGTCCCGACGCGATCGGTCGATTCTTCTTCACATCATGTTTTCGGTCACTTTCGACATCACTGATATCATTCAGCACATATATCGCCGAAGATATCAAGCAAAAGGACAGGGTCAATATGACAACCTGAATGAACTTGTTCCATTCAAATAATTCCAACGAAAAGATAATTGGGCAAAAAACAAAAAGATTTTTCAGCCAACTTTTTATTCTCATTTCCTTTAGATAGATTCTGACCGATAACCCCTTCTTCATACGCTTCTCCCGGGAATGTTATTCTTCCTTTATCATGACCCCGTCACGGCAGCAACTGATAGACTCTGATCTCATAGCCGACTGCCGCTCCACCCATATATCTGCTGTCTCTTCTACCCATCTGACGCTGCCGACGAATACCCTTGT
>CAMWJV010000030.1 GCA_947174665.1 uncultured Lachnospiraceae bacterium | reverse complement strand
TAAAACAAAAAGAATCCCGCATTTATGCGGGGGCTGGCGTTTCGCAAACGCCTAAGTAAATAAGAGTATTGAAAGGAGAGAATGTATGATTTACAGAAAATTTCAGGATGTTCAGTTATCCGGCCTGGGGCTTGGCATGATGCGCCTGCCTGTGCTGGACGGCAATGATGGGGCAGTGGATGAAGCCGCAGCAGCGGAACTGATCGACTATGCCTACAAGAATGGGATCAATTACTTTGATACGGCATGGGGCTACCATGATGGCAATTCGGAGCTGGTTGCGGGGAAATATCTCTCTAAATATCCGAGGGAGAGCTATTACCTTGCCAGCAAGTTTCCGGGCTATGATCTGTCCAACATGGACAAGGTGGAAGAAATATTTGAAAAGCAGCTTGAAAAATGCCGGACCGGATATTTTGATTTTTATCTGTTCCATAATGTCTATGAAGGGAACATTGACGCATACCTTGACCCGCAGTATGGAATTTTTGAGTATCTGATGAAGCAGAAGGAGAATGGCCGTATCCGGCATCTTGGCTTTTCAGCCCACGGAAGTGCGGAAGTGATCCGGCGTTTTCTGGATGCTTACGGACAGCATATGGAATTCTGCCAGCTTCAGATTAACTATATGGACTGGCATTTTCAGAAGGCACAGGAGAAGGCTGCTATTTTGCAGAATGCCGGTATTCCTATCTGGGTTATGGAACCCCTGCGGGGCGGAAAGCTTGCTAAAGCCTCCGAAGGACTGACTGCGGCAATGCAGTCCATGCGTCCGGAGGAAACGGTTCCGGGTTGGGCATTTCGCTTCCTGCAGAGCATTCCCGGTGTGACTATGGTACTGTCCGGTATGTCCTGCATGGAACAGTTAAAAGCCAACATTGCTACCTATGAGACGGATGAGCCGTTAAGCGGGGAAGAATTTGACGCTTTGGTGAAGTACGCGGATGAGGAGACCAGAAGGGGAGGACTTCCCTGTACCGCCTGCCATTATTGCACCAGCCATTGCCCGAAGAAACTGCCTATTCCGGAGCTGATTGCCCTGTACAATGAACATAAGCTTACTGGCGGCGGCTTTATTGCTCCCATGGCAGTAGGCAGCATGGCACAGGAAAAGAGACCTGCTAACTGCGTCGGGTGCAGGGGCTGTGAGCAGGTTTGCCCCCAGCAGATTAAGATATCTGAGATGATGAAGGACTTTTCTTCCATGATCGGAATGTAAGATTTCTGCCTGTCTCCGGAAGGTATGAGAGGTATCAGATTCTGTTCTTGTCGCCCCATTCACACATTCCGTCCAAAATAGGAATCAGAGATTTCCCACGTTCAGTGAGGCTGTACTCTACTTTGGGCGGAATCTGAGGATACTCTTCCCGATGGACAAGCTGGTCCGCTTCCAGTTCTTTCAGTGTAGAACTTAGGGTTTTGTAGGAAATGTTGCTTATATATTTTTTCATTTCGTTAAAGCGGACAACTCCAAACTCCATTAAGGTATAGAGAATTGTCATTTTATATTTTCCGTTGATCAGGGACAGGGTATAGCTGAAACCTGTGTTGTTCAGACATTCCTGTGATATACAGCGCTTTTCCATTGCGCACTCTCCTTTAGGTAAGTATGAAACCTTATGGTAAGTATCGCACCTGAATGTGCGTACTTGAATTTTGGTTAGTTCATGTTAATATCATAATACAGACTGTAAAACAAATCAAGTCAGCGAAAGGAGAGAACATTTTATGGGTAAAAAAATTGTTGTAATCACGGGAAGTCCGAGAAAAAACGGAAATAGTTTTGCAATGACAGATGCTTTTATTAAGGCGGCAGAGAGCAAGGGGCACACGGTGATCCGTTTTGATGCAGCCATGAGAAAGGTGGGAGGATGTCATGCATGCGAAACCTGTTATAAGAGCGGTAAGGCATGTTCTTTTGATGATGACTTCAATGACATTGCTCCGGATATTCTGGATGCGGACGGAATAGTCTTTACCATGCCTGTTTACTGGTACTCTATCCCGGCGCAGGTGAAGGGTGTGATTGATAAACTGTTTTCTTTCTGTGTTGCAGGCAAGGACGTGGCAGGAAAGGAATGCGCGCTTATTACCTGCTGCGAAGAGGATGATATGACAGTTATGGATGGAGTTCGTGCTCCGATTGAGCGATCAGCCGCGCTGTTAAAATGGAAAATGGTGGGTGAAGTTCTTGTTCCGGGTGTTTTGAATGCAGGTGATATTGAAAAGACTGATGGATGCAGGCAGGCCGAAGCATTAGCAGACAAATTCTAAGATAAAATATAGTGAACTATGTGAAAGGATGTGATATATTTATTTTATCCGATCGGATAAAAAGGAGACCGAATGATGAAAAAATATTCTTTTGAGATGACAAAAGGAGAAGTCAGAGAGTTATATATCAGGGCGATGTGGGAGTACCTGTGTCTCCATCGCTTTAAAAAATGGCTGTTGCTTCCGGCGATATTGATACTGGAATGCATTTTTGTGTCATGGACTGTGGCGCTGGCAACGGGTATATTGTTTTTACTGATATTTGTGCCGATCGCAATGTGGAGTAATTTCAGAATGAAAAAGCAGTTGTGCGGAAAAACGCGGACCATGGAGGTAGAGGCGGGAATACTGAAGCCGGGTGTAGAGGGGGAGCTGTACTGCGAAATTCCCTGCAGCAACATTACGGAGTTCAGGATGACCCGCCATCTGCTTATGTTAGGAATCCGCCAGGCTTCAAAGGTAATCTTGTGGTATCCTGTTCCTTTGCGGGTATTTGCGGATGAGCAGGAGCGGGACAGTTTTTTGGAGTCCGTAAGAAACCCCCAAACTACTGTTTCGGATATGGGAGAACAGGGGGAGACATCTGCAATAGACCCTGGAATGCAGGCAGCAGAAAGATCAGAGCAGGAATATTTCCGCGTATCCTTTCAGGTGGGAGAGGAAGAATGGGTAAGGATGACGGCGACTGCCACTGAAATCATCCGGGCAGGGATTCTGGGAGAGCAGAAGAATCGCTTTGTCGGGATAATCCTTGCCGCAGTATTTTCTGTTCTTTCATGCGGAGCTGCATTGTTTTTTCACAGTGCTGCATTCGTTTTTCATGTTATATCTTTATTTGGGATATTATTCTTTTTCAGTTTATTGCGGAACCTGTTGGAAAATCCGGAGAGAAATATAAGAACTCAGCTTCGTAAGGGAATGGTGCAGAATAACGTCCTGGGGGTCTGGGAGATATCGGTTACGGATATGGGAATCAGGCAGAGTGTATCCGGGGAAAACAGTGCCCTGATACCATGGGAAAGCCTGCTTTGTGCGGTGGAGATGGATGATGTGCTGTACTTTTTCCAGAAAGACAAAAGGCATTTTTGCGCGATTCAAAAAAACGGGCCGGAGAACAGGGAGCAGATTGAGAGTCTGAAAGGGCTGTGCCGGGAAAAACACGTGGAGGTTCTTGCAGGGAAACGGAAGAAATATGCACCGAACTGGCTTTTTCCGCTGCTGACGTTCGTTGTGGCAGCAGGATATTTATGGTTGGTATACGGAGATTTCCGTAAAGAGATAGTCCCTGACTATGCCCCCTTTAATGAGCAGGTATCAGTTTTACGTTCCCTTGGGTTTACGATTCCCAAGGAGATGGAGGAAGCTTTGTGCGCCTATATAGAAGAAAACGAGATGGCTTCATATGTGGAGAGATATCCTTATACATGGCTGTTGAGTAATCTTGCATGGGTTGATGAAGAGGAGGAGTGGGCGGCCTGGTTTCAGGACGGCGCGGAGGTGTTCTGGTTTGATTTTGAAGGATGGGATATCGACACAGATTATATCAGGGTATTGGAGGGAATGCAAAAGCTTTCCGCAGGCAGTATTTTGGATGATGTGGAAAACATCCGGGAAGATACAGGGAATATAAATTGGGAAATGGGTACGGGAACCATAACTGTTTCTTTGGAATGGAACGGTCAGGAATATTCCTGGAAGATGGACGTGGATAATGACTGGATTGATGCGGAGGTTTTGGGGATTTATAACGGCCTGCTTGAGAAGGAAGGGGTTTCCGAGAGATTCTATATGACAGGCGACGATGGACAGGGAGCATTTGTATTTTATTGTACCGGGGAGTGGGCATCGGCATTTGAGGATGCAACCGGTCTGGATATGAAGTCCTACATAGTGAAAAAAGGATGGTAAATGTGACAGGTCAGACGTTGTGAGGAGCGTGCAAATACAAGGAAGCAAGGCGGTCAGGTTTTTCGGCATTACGAAGACCTGGCCTTTTTGCTGCCTTGAAATATTGTTAATATTATTGTTGACAATAACATTAACAATATGTATAATGATAACACAACGGATAATGACTAGATGAATCAGGAGAAAGGCAGGGTGTAAAATGAGGAAGTTATCGGATTCAGAGTTTGAGATTATGAAGGTTCTGTGGAGTCAGGAGGCCCCTATGACCTCCAACGAGATACTGGACAGGGTGAAAGACAGGTATGACTGGAAGCTGGCGGGGCTGATGACATTTCTGGCAAGGATGGTTGACAAGGGGTATGTGTTCTGTGACAGAAGTACCCGCACTAACTATTATTCCGCTGTTGTGTCACAGGATGAGTATAAGTTTCAGGAGAGTGAATCTTTTTTGGAAAAGCTCTATGACAATTCGGCAACAAATCTGATCGCTCATCTCTGCAAGGGGAAAAAAATCTCAAAAAAAGAGATAAAGGAATTAAGAGATTACCTTGATTCGCTGGAAGGGGAAGGAAAGGAAAAATGACAGGGGAGTTTATGACAGGGGTTTTCAATACGTCTCTGGTGATGGGGCTGAGCATTGCGGCAGCAGCTATTTTACTGAGAGCCGGCAGAAAACGCTACAGTGCAGGATGTAGAAAGCGTATATGGATTTATATGGCGTTCTGTCTTTTGATACCGTTCCATCTGTTCCGCTTTCCGGGAGCATACACTGCGGAAATCCCTGATGTAGTGCTGAGGGAGTTTGAAAGCCAGGCAGTAAATGGGGCAGAGGAGCAGGAGATGGAGGGCGGTGATGTGCAATCCACGCAGAACCAGACCGGACAGAATCCGTCTGTACAGAGCCAGACCGAACAGAATCAGGTCGCGCAGAATCAGCCTGTGCAGAATTCATCTCTTCAGGCTTCCGGACAAGGTATTTCCAGAACGGAACTGACCGTGATGGATGTGCTCTTTGCGGTTTGGGCGTGTGTGGGCGTATTGCTTGCAGTTTATTTCACGGTGGGCTACCGGAGGATGCGGAGCAGGATCAGGCGGTGGGGCAGCGAATGTGAGGATGGTCATGTGCAGGAGATCATCCGGGAGGCTGCCGCCGAATGTAAGCTGAAAAGGATTCCGGAGGTGCGCATTATGAAGGATTCCGATGCGGGACCGTTTACCACAGGAGTGTTGAGGAATACCATTATACTGCCGGATGATGCCCTGCAGGAGAGGGATATGCGGTTTATCTTAAAACATGAGGTAATCCACTGCAGGAATCACGATATATTCTGGAGATTGTTTTTCCTTGCGGTGAATATCATCCATTGGTTTAATCCGCTTGTCTGGTATTTGCGGAAGGCTGCGGAGCAGGATATGGAGATTGCCTGTGATGAGAAAGTCGTGTCCATGGCATCCGGAGAGGACCGAAGAGAATACAGTGACGTGATCCTGTCCTGGGTTGAAAGAAGCCGGTACAGGGGGAGTGCCGTCTCCACGGGATATGTGAAAGGGGTTGGATTCCTGAAGCGGCGGTTTGACAGTATTTTCAGCGGAGGTAAGAAAAAGAACGGCATCCTGCTGACAGGAGGCATCTGTATCCTTGCGCTGTTTATTAGCTGCGCTGTCCGGCTGCAGAGCGGCGGCAGGGTATATGCAGAAAATTCAGAAGATGCAGAAAGTGCCCCAAATGCAGGAAATAAAATAGTCAGTGATCACGGTTGGGAAGTGAGGACGGATGTAGACGGGGACGGGGAAGCAGACAGGGTGCATGTATCGGATAATAACATAGCCGACTGGGATTCTGTAGAGACATATTTGAGTGTGAACTTCAGCAGCGGCGAGAGCGTGGGGATAAGCTATCCCGGCCGTTGGATGTCTTATCTTGTGACAGGAGATCTGAGCGGGAACGGAGCAGCGGATATTATCCTGGTAAAAACCAACTGGGGGAGCCCTGCTTATACAGGGGAGTTTACAGTGCTGCATGTGGAGACAGACGAGGCCGGAAAGCCTGAAGTGCTGGAATATCCAGACAACTTTATTCAGAATCCTGATCTGGAGCCAAAATGGATAGGCACTTGGGAGGACTGTACGAGGGATAAGAGCATTTTAGTTGACCCGGGTAAGTGGTATTTCTGTATGGGAGCAGCTGTCATCGAGAAGGATGGGAAGACGATGCTTCGTTTGATAGAACTGGTGGATGGAGGGACAATGAGCGCCGGATGTATAGACTGTTCCTACACGGCGGAGGGCTGGTATATCGAAGATATGCAGATGATTTATGCTTATGGCGTCAGTGAATGGGAGGAGGCGCTGTTGGGATACACATGGGGTTTGGGAAAAGAAGCTCCGGAGCCTGTTGAAATCCGGACTTTCACGGAAAAAGAAGTGGAAATCATTCCTCAAGTAGAGCAATATGATTTTGCGACGGCCATGGAAACGGGCACCATACAGCAACAGCTGCGAGGTAATCTTCCCGGAGCCGGCGAGGGAGTCTGGTACACTATTTTGATAGATGGTGTGGAATATTTTTATGGGAGCTATGATGATTTTTTATCTGATGAAACGGAATTGTTTGAATATGCCATTGTAAGTGGAGAGTATTCATTGGCAAACGGCATATCCGTAGGGATGACGAAAGAAGAACTGCTTGAGCGCTATCCCAATTTGCGGATGGAGGATATGAAAGGAACTGTTCTAAACGGCGCGATTGGCCACATGGGGTGGAACAATACAGCATATCCCCGAAGCATGGCGGGTTTGGATGAAGAATTGGATTATGACGGGGCAGAGTACTATTATTGGGATAGTCAGTTCGATTATATAATGATCGCAGAAATAGAACAGGATCCGGATACATTACCGATTTCGGTGGCTCTGATGATGAAGGATGATGTGGTTGCGGCGATCACATTTTACTATCCAACGGCCGGTTAGCGGAAAAAAGGACCGGGAACTGTTGGAATGAGTATAAAAAATTTGTTGGAGGGAGAAAGGAAAAATGACAGGGGAGTTTATGATCGGAGTTTTCAATACATCTGTGGTGACGGGACTGAGCATTGCGGCAGCGGGTGTTTTGCTGAGAGCCAGCTGGAAAAGTTATAACGCAGGATGCAGAAAAAGGATATGGATCTTTATGGCGTTCTGTTTTTTGATACCGTTCCATCTGTTTAGCTTTCCGGGAGCATACACTGCGGAAATCCCTAATGTGGTGCTGGGGGAGTTTGAAAGCCAGGCAGTAAATGGGGCAGGGGAGCAGGAGATGGAGGGCGGTGATTTGCAATCCACGCAGAACCAGACCGGACAGGGTCAGGCTGTGGATTCTCTGGCTTCTGAGAGTTCCGGGCTGGGGAATTCAGGGACGGAACTGACTGTGGCGGATGTGCTCTTTGCGGTTTGGGCGTGTGTGGGCATACTGCTTACTGCATATTATGCGGCGGGCTACCGGAAGATGCGGGGTAAGATCAGACGGTGGAGCAGCGAATGTGAGGATGGTCATGTGCAGGAGATCATCCGGGAGGTTGCCGCCGAATGTAAGCTGAAAAGGATTCCGGAGGTGCGCATTATGAAGGATTCCGATGCGGGACCGTTTACCACAGGGGTGTTAAGAAATATTATCATACTGCCGGATGATACCCTGCAGGAGAGGGATCTGCGGTTTATCTTAAAACATGAGTTAATTCATTGCAGGAATCATGATATATCCTGGAGATTGTTTTTCCTTGCGGTGAATATCATCCATTGGTTTAATCCGCTTGCCTGGTATTTGCGGAGGGCTATGGAGCAGGATATGGAGATCGCCTGTGACGAGGAGGTCGTGACCAGGGCATCCAGGGAAAAGCGGAAGGAATACAGCGATGTGATCATGTCCTGGGTTGAGAGGAGCAGATACAAAGGGAGCGCTGTTTCCACGGGATATGTGAAGGGAGTCGGATTCCTGAAGCGGCGATTTGACAGTATTTTTAACGGAGGGAAGAAAAAGAACGGCCTCCTGCTGGCAGCAGGCATCAGTATCTTTGCACTGTTCATCGGCAGTGTCATTCAACTGCAGGGCGACAAGGTATATGCAAAAAGTAAGATAGCCATCGACCGCGGTTGGGAGTTGAGGACGGACGTAGACGGGGACGGGGAGGTAGACAGGGTACATGTGACAGATAATAATCTGGACGGTTGGGATTCTGTAAAGACAAGTGTGTATGTGGGCTTGAGCAATGGCGAGGAGGCGTGGATAAGTTACCCTGAGCGTTGGGATTCCTACCTTGTGACAGGAGATCTGACCGGGAACGGAGCCGCCGATATTGTCCTGGTAAAAATTGCCTGGGGGAGCAGCCATGCTTCAGGGGAACTTACAGTGCTGCATGTGGAGAAGGACGCGACAGGAAAGCCTGTATTGGAGGAATATCCCAGCAACTTTATCCAGAATCCGAACCTGGAACCAAAGTGGGTGGATTGGGAGAATTATACAGATTCGGACGAGTTTATTGATAAAGATTCTTATGCGCAGCAACCCACCGATTTTGGTCCAAGTGAGACAGCATGCCAGGGAGCAGCGATCATTGAGAAGGACGGGAAAACGATGCTTCGTCTGATTTATCTGGTAGATGGATGGACGGACAGCTCGCAATGTATAGACTGCATATATACGGAGGAAGGCTGGTATATCGAGGATATGCAGATCATCTATGCTTACGGCGGCAGCAAATGGGAAGAGGAACTTCTGGGCACATGGTAATCTTGTGGCAGATGATAAAGCAGTAAACGCAGAAAATAAAATAAACCTGAAAAAACCCACAAAAAAATTATTGAGAAAGCAAAAGTGAAGTGCTATAATGAATATTAGTGTATATATATCTGTTCAGAGCGGCGAACGAAACCGACAAACAGGATAAAAAATGCGAATGAGGTAGTGGGTATGGAAGGCCTGATAAACTTAATGGAAGAAACGGTGCTGGATAAGATCGAGCACTTATGGCAGAATACGGATTACTGCAAGTGCAACCAATGCAAAATGGATATAGCTGCTTATGCGTTGAACCGCCTTCCGGCGCAATATGTACAATCAATGAAAGGGAAAGTGCTGTATCGGTTTGAGTCAAACCGGATACAGAGAGATATCGAAGTTACGGTGGCTGTGAGTCAGGGAATTGAAATTGTTGGAAAATCACCCCATAAAAACGTAAATCCAAATGAAAATTCCGGTAGTGATGCAACTTCCGGTAATAATGGCGGCGGACAGTAAATTGAAAACCGGCCGGTCCACAGAACTGTGGATCGGCCGGTTTTTTAGTTCGCACAGAGCCGCATGCTTTGTGATATATGGAATCACTCCGCAGACACCGGTGCCAGAATGAAGTCATCCAGATTGCCCCAGGAGCCGGGACAGCTGGTGATATGAGCACCTACTGTGATAGTGCCGTCAGTGGTGGTGATGGCTTCAATGCGGGGGGAACGGTACGACGTCCAGCCGTTCACATCCGTGGCGGTGGTGTAGGTCTCACCGTCAGCCACAGCATAGATGAACATGTCCTGAGTGTTTGCATCTCCGCCGTGGAGCGTAATCTGGAAGTAGTAGGTTCCGGGCTTCAGGCCGGTCACTGTCTGCTCCACAGTGAAATCCACATCCTTGGTGGAGTAGAAGTGCATGGATTTGTCGCCGGTGACTGCATCGGAGGGTTTGTTGATGACGAAAATCTCATCAGTGGTGCCGCTGATATCGGTGATTACCCACATGGAGGTATCTTCCTCCTCGAAGCTGTAATTGTCCACAAAGTTCAAATCCAGTATATGTATGGTGCATCGGCAGGTGGGGTCAAATCCCTGTGCCCCGGTAACGGCGCGTGCCAGGCTTCCGGTGACGGTATGGTTGCCAATACCCCAGCCAGCCACAGTTTCGGGAGAAATATCCCAGGTCACGGCCTCTTCTTTCTCCGATCTGTCATTGTAGATCACAGTAGCTGTTTCCGGCAGAATGATTTCATCGCCTATCCGGCAGGTCAGTTCAATATCCCGCAGGGCAACTTCCAGCAACTCGGTTTCGGCCCCGGCCGCCAGATAACGGAACACGCTTAAGGAGGCCAGAGGATGCCCTTCGAAATCAAAGAGTGCCTGATTGTCCCAGGCGGAACCGCCGTAATAGCGTCCCGCGTCATTGGGGTCATAAGCGCCTGCATAGCTGGAAGCCCAGCCTGAGCCGTTGGCTTCCCAGAGGGCCTGCCTTGCCTCATATGTGTTGCCGGGAACGGGAATCCAGGCGGGTTCCCAGTAGAAAACGCCTACACCGGCATCTCCGCAGGATACCACCGCGTTGACAACGTCCCGGATACAGTCCGCCTGTCCCTGGACAGAAACGGGATAGGGCAGGTTGCTGTCTGAACCGCCGCTCACGCTGTTGCCCCAGCCGTCTCCGTCCGCCGCAGTATAGCAGTAAGAAACCTCGGTAACCATTACCTTTTTGCTGTAAGTCGAGGCGATCTCGGACAGGGTGGTGGTCAGATTTTCAAGGGTACCGTGCCAGTAAGGGTAGTAGGAGCTGGCAAATATGTCGTAGTCCACGCCGGCAGCATCCAGGCTCCGGGCAAAGCTTAAATACTGATCGTGGTTTTCGGGGTTAGTAAAGTGGAGAGCAATCTGTATGGGATGCTTCTTTTTCTGGGAAACCTGACGCACTGCGTCACAGCCGGAGGAAAAGAGCTTCAGCACAGAGTCCCAGTTTTTCTCTCCTGACATGCTGGTTGTAGTCTCGTTGCCGACCTGTACGGCGGTCACGTTCACTCCCGCGTCCAGGAGGGCGTTCAGGGAGTCCTTTGTGTAGGCCGCCAGGGCTTTACACTTTTCATCCACATTCATTCCGGCCCAGGCCTTTGGTTCCTTCTGCTTGTTGGGGTCTGCCCAGAAATCGGAGTAGTGGAAGTCGATCAGAACGCTCATACCGTAGTCGGTTGCCCGCTGTCCGATGGTGATGGCGGTTTTCAAGTCATTATGTCCGCCGCCGTAGGAGTTTCCGTTATCATCCCAGGGATCATTCCAGACACGGATGCGGACAGCGTTCACACCATTTTCCTTCAATGTCCGGAAGATGTCCTGCTGTTCCCCGTCCTCATTGTAATAGATTACGCCGCTCTCTTCCTCGGCTAAGACGGTAGAAACGTCCACACCCAGCCAGAAGCTGTCATCCAGCCCGGTTACCTGCTGTACAAAAATCTCCGCAGGGCGGTCCAGGGCAGTAACATCGGTGTGTTGAGGAGTAAATTTTTCTTTTGTGCCGCAGCCGGACAGACATGCCGTTGCCAGCAGAATACCGGCACAGGTTATAAGTTTCGCTTTCTTTCTCATGGTTTAGTACCTCCCAATGCATATATTATAGCATAGGCAGGGGGAACTTGGAAACTAAACTTTTGATTTTCTGCTTGTATGCGGAAGTGGAACGTGATACAATGTTGCTTATTGTAATTCAGAGATAATTAAAAAGGTAATATAAATGAATCAAAACAGAAATCAAATAAAATTATTTTTATATTTGGGTAATGCTTTAATTCTGGCAGTACATGCTTTCCTTGTGTGCTTTTTTACAGTTACACATGTCAGCCTTATGGTGATCGTGAATGCTGTGAGCGTTTCGACCTATATCTGTCTTTTTTTTGTCATCAGATACGAAAAGTCCAGGACATACATTATTTTGACATTGGCGGAAATCATAGCGCATATGCTGCTGGCTGTGGCGTGCGTGGGATGGAGCTGCGGCTTCCAGTATTATTTCTTCGGGGCAATGGCGATGGTGTTCTATACGGACTATTTTTTTGCGCGGGCAAAGATGAAGCGGCTCAATACGATAGTGCTGTCCCTGATTTGTGCGGCATCCTTTCCGGCAGCGCTCATTCTGTCAAGACTTCGTGTCCCTCAATATATACTGAAGGATGATATAACCCTCGTGATTACCGTTATCAATGCGCTGTTTATGTTTGCGTTTGCTGCAGTCTGCTTTTGGCTGTTGGTTTCCAAGGCGAATTATTACGAGAACGAGCTGGCAAGGCAGGCAAATCATGACAAGCTGACAGAGCTGGTGAACCGCAATTATCTGATTGAACATCTGCAGAAGGTGTTTGAAGAAGAGGACATGTCGGATTACTGGCTGGCAATGATGGATATTGATGATTTCAAGAAGATCAACGATACATATGGTCACAATTGTGGTGACTATGTTCTGAAGAGTGTAGCGAGCCTGATTTCGGATAACAGTTGTGGAATGATACCCTGCCGCTGGGGCGGCGAGGAATTTATTCTGGTGGGCCGGATGGCTGAACACAGGACAGAAGTGCCCGGCTCGGCAAGTTTTGTCTTGGAGAAGGTACGCCGGGCTGTGGAAAAGTATGATTTCAGGTATAAAAGTCGTGAAATTAAGGTTACCATCACAATCGGCCTTACCAGATATACGAAAGGACAGAGCGTTGACGAATGGATTAATACAGCCGATAAAAAGCTGTATCAGGGCAAGCATTCCGGTAAGAACAGGCTCGTAGTGTAACAGATGTTATTTTTCGCGGGATGCCGGTAAATAAAACTTCCGACAGAACAGTACAATGATGTACGGCAGCAGAACGAGTGTACAGCAGCCGGTGACAAGTACTGCAAATTCCTTAAAATCTGCCGTACCATTGCCTGCTCTGTTCAGAAAGGGAAGCCCCAGTGTGAGAATGAAGTACCAGAATACGGGAGACGCACATTTGCGTAAGGGTTTTCTTTGGACAAACCGTCCGATCAGGCGATAGATTGTGAGCAGAGCGATGAAATATATGAGCACTCCGATCATGGTGTGGAGTCTGTCCTGTGTCAGCATACCTTTCATAAGACCGGCATCTTCAAGGTACAGAGGAAGATAGATGGCCGTGATGATTCGCAGACCGTTGACAAAAACAGTAAACAGCCATGAAAGGAGCGCACTGGCAGCAATCCAGCAGAATCCTTTTGCCCTTGCATATTGGTGCTGCGGGGATTCGGAAGTCGGCGAATTCTGAGATGATGCTATTATGTGGACGAATGAGAAGACCAGTGTTGCGAAGACGATGGTCATGAACCTGACACCGGAACAGGAAGGTGCGATCAACAGGCGCAGGCTATGATTCACATAGCCTGTGCCTGATATATAGGTGAAAGGTATTTTGCTCAGTAGCTGCACCCACCATGTAGTGGGAGCAAGGATCCATAACAGGGAGTCACAGTCTGCCTGGCGGTAATAGCATTTGAGTCCCAGGATCACGAGAATACCTGCCAGATAGAAAATGAAGTTTTGCCGCAGAAAGTCGATTCCCTTTTTTGCTGTCATATGTTTATCCGTGCCTTTCTTTTTTCTTTTTTGCCAAAACTGCCGCTGCAATCGGAAGAATCAGTAGAAGCATCTCCGGCTCTGAATATGCCCTGTATCCGCCGCCTACGGCCAGGCCGGATACTCTCTGGGGCAGGGGGAGAGCCTGATCCACATCTGTGCTGTCTCCCTCCGGATTCCGGATGATCTCAGAAACAGCGACAAAAGAAGTATATGGTGTGATCATATTATACTTCAGACCGATCTGCGTGACCTCGTCTTTCACTGACTTATCATTACGGATGCTGCCATATCTTGTAATTCTGTCCAGGTGGGTCCGCGCCCACAGATAGCGGATCGCCTCGCTCTCCGTATCCACTTCCACATCATTTACAGATATTTCCTGTATGTATTCTTTACCGCCTGTTTTGCCGGTTATGGTAATGGTTCCGTCGGGCTTTCCGCGCCATTTGCCAAAGAGTACAATGGGCTGTGCAGCATACAGTACAGAAGGGACGGAAGGTTCAACATCATAGACATCAAAGCCGGTACACGTTACAGATATATCTGTAAGCAGAGGAGCCTCAATATAAGTGCGGAAATTCGCCGCGGATTCCGCCGCATCTTCACTGTCTGTCACAATAAAGGACTCTCCCAGGCCGCATCCGGCGATCTGCTTGATCAGGTAGTCGTTGACGGAGGTCCCGATGCCGAAGGAGAAGAAGCTGGCGCTGTCCATGTTGTCGGCAATGCAGGAAATGATTTCGTTGTCATTGGAAATATATCCGTCAGTGATAATTACAATGCTCCGGGCTGTGTCATCTTCTTTTGGTATGGAAATGGCATCCTTCAGCGCCGGGAGCAGGGAGGTTCCGCCGCCGCCCTCCTGCGCATCAATCAACTGTGTGGCTGCCTTGATATTCTTCGCAGTAGCAGGAAGTGAGCCGGGTGAAAGCAGAGTGGACTCATTGGCGAAGAGAATCACATTGAAGGTATCTGTCTCGTCCAGGCCCGTCACCAGATCACGGATCAGATCCTTGGCGGTATTCAGAGGATAACCGAACATGGAGCCGGAGACATCCAGTACAAAAATATATTCTCTGGGAGGAATATCCTCCGGCTCATACCTTTCCGGAGGCTGTATGGTCAGCATAAAGAAGTTTTCCTCCTGACTGCCGGAAAGAACCAGCCCGCTCTGAATCTCTTCTCCGGTGAGCCTGTATTTCAGAATGAAGTCTCTGTTTCCTGCGTAATCATCGGAATCCGCTAATGTAATCTGCGCGGAGGAATCATCAGATTTAGCAACCTGGATTGCATGGGATTTGCATGTCACCTCAGCGATGGGAACACCTGTGGAAAGATTTACGGTGATATTGTAATCTCCGGGAGGTGCAGCGTCCCCGTCCAGGTAGGGGCTCGACACCCAGTCATCGTCGTGGTCACTGCTGTTGCCGCTGCCGTCAGTGGATGCGGCATTGCTGTCGGTGTTGTTGTTTGTGCCGTCAGATGTGGTATTGCCCTTGCGGCTGTCTGCAGCATCAGATGCGGTATTGTCCTGCGTATTGTCTGCGTCGTCGGATACGGCAGGCGGGGCATAGCGGGGACCTACAACGGTGGGGAAGACAAATTCATAAATATTTTCCTTAGGAGTTATTAATTCCGTGTAGTGCAGTTCTATATTGACAGCGTCCCCGGGCATGATATTTGCCACATCCATAGTGAACACATTAGGACGTTTCTGCTCCATCAGGGAAGCACTCTTGCCTTCGCTCTTTGCTGTCTCATACTCTGTCTTTGCTTCTTCCTTTTCTTTGATCTTAGCAGTGATCATCTCATTGCCGATCACCATCTTCATGCCGTGGACAGTAACGGTGGAAGAGGCCGGAAATACATAGCGGGCGTTTATGGGGGTATCTCCTTCATTAATATAGGTCTGTGTCACATATGTTTCGGCGATTATACCGTTAATATTGGTGACTACATTTGTTGCCTTCAAAGGGAAGTGTTCAACTGAAGTGACATCATCTCCCGTGCCTTGAATGATAAAATAGGGGGCAAGAAGCTTGTCCTTATCGCCGTCTTCTGAATTGCTGTTTTCTTCTGCGGCATTCTCTTCTGCAGTATTGTTTTCCGCCGCACAGACCATGGGGCAACTCGCGGCAAACAGCAGCAGAGCCAGAAGACAGCATATCCATTTTCTGATTTGACCGGTAATTCTTTTTTCTTTCACGATGTTCATTGCGGAACCTCCTTGCTGATTCATATCTCAGGGACAATCATAAAATGAAAATGCGCAAAAAGTGCATCAGAATTTCCACATATTGGCATAAGATTTCAATCATTTTTGCATCATATGATGTTTTGGGGCCTGACTGTAACGTTATAATAAAAATATACAAAAAGGTCTTGTGCTTTTTGACTATATGTGCTAGAATATCTTTCGCCGGCAAACAAGTGTCCGCGGGACAGAAACGTTTGGCGGCTTCAGAAAGGCATGAGATTGATATGAGCGAAGCAGCGAAATATTATGTGGTGACGCAGAAAGCGGTGCCGGATGTGTTGCTGCGGGTTGTCGAAGCAAAGAGGCTTTTGGAGTCGGAGAAGGTTCCGACGGTTCAGGAAGCGGTTGATGCTGTCGGCATCAGCCGCAGTTCTTTTTATAAGTATAAGGACGATATTTTTCAGTTTCATGACAGCATTCAGGGAACCACTGTTACACTGACCTTTCAGATGGAGGATGAACCGGGCCTGCTGTCGGATGTTCTGAAAACCATAGCGGAATACGGCGCAAATATACTGACAATTCACCAGAGTATTCCCATAAGCGGCATGGCATCTTTAAGTCTGAGTGTGCAGGTGCTTCAGAATACCGGAGACATATCAAAAATGCTGGAACAGATGGAAGCGCAGAAGGGTGTACATCACGTGAAGATACTGGCACGCGAATAGTAAAAAAAGGAGACTGGATTATGATAAAAGTGGCAGTTTTGGGATACGGCACTGTGGGAAGCGGTGTGGTGGAAGTAATTGAGAGCAACAATGCGGAGGTCAGCGTCAAGGCCGGTGAGGAGATGCATGTCAAGTACATTCTGGACTTGCGGGATTTCCCCGGCGACCCCTATGAGGACAGGGTGATACATGATTTTAACGTGATTCTGAATGATGCTGAGGTCAGCGTCGTCTGTGAGGTCATGGGAGGCGTAGGAGCGGCATATCAGTTTACCAGACAGCTGCTGGAGGCGGGGAAGAGCGTATGTACTTCCAACAAGGAGCTGGTGGCGAAGCATGGTGCGGAGCTGCTGGAGATTGCCAGAAATAAAAAATGCAGCTATATGTTTGAGGCAAGTGTAGGAGGCGGTATTCCCGTTATCCGTCCCATCACCAAGGCGCTGACGGCTGAAAGGATTGAAAAGATTACGGCAATATTGAACGGAACCACCAACTATATCTTAAGCAAGATGGAGAAGGAGGCTGCCGACTACGGAGACACTCTGAAGAAGGCGCAGGAGCTGGGATATGCGGAGCGAAATCCGGAAGCGGATGTGGAAGGGTACGATGCCTGCCGGAAGGTGGCTATTCTCTCGTCCCTTATGATGGGGAAAAATGTGGATTCGGAGAAAATATACACGGAGGGCATCAGCAAGATCAGTGCGGCTGATTTTGAATATGCGAAGGCAGCAGGCATGACCATCAAGCTGCTTGCCACCAGCGAAGCGCTCGAGGACGGCAGTGTGCTTGCCATGGTTGCGCCGGCCTTTGTATCCGGGGAGCATCCGCTGGCAGTGGTAAATGACGTGTTTAACGGCGTGTTTGTCAGGGGAAACATGCTGGGGGATGTCATGTTCTACGGACGCGGAGCGGGAAAGCTGCCCACGGCAAGCGCTGTGGTGTCGGATGTCATTGACTGTGCAAGACACATAGGGCGCAGCAGCATCATTTGCATCTGGGACAGGGAGGAGGCAAAGCTGGCCGATGTGGCGGAGAGCAGGAAACGCTTTTTTGTCAGGGCAAAAGCCTCTGCCGGGGAAAAGGCGGCGGAGATCTTCCAAGGCTGCAGCTTTGTGGATGCAGGCAGGACAGAGGATATCGGATTCTTTACGGAAGAGATGAGTGAGAAGTCATTTGAAGAAAAGAGCAGTGCCTTTGGGGAGGCGCTTTTGAGCAGAATCCGTCTCGCATAGAGCAGAGGGACAGTTTTTGATTGACTGAGCGTTTTAAACTTACAAAACAAAAAAATAAGCAGATTGAGGTGCAGGAGATATGGCTAAGGTTGTAAAATTCGGAGGCAGTTCGCTGGCGAGCGCCCAGCAGTTCAAAAAGGTGGGGGACATTATAAAAGCGGATCCTGCCAGAAAATATGTTATTCCGTCAGCGCCCGGAAAAAGGTTCAGTGATGATACGAAAGTGACTGACATGCTGTATGAGTGCTATGAACTGGCGGAAGCAGGAAAGAGCTATAAAAGTAAGCTCGCAGACATTGCGGCCAGATATCGCGAGATCATAGAAGGGCTGGAGCTGAATTTAAGTCTGGAGCAGGAGTTTGCGATCATTGAGAAGAATTTCAAGGAGCGGGCGGGCAGCAACTACGCCGCATCCAGAGGAGAGTACCTGAACGGTATTATCATGGCGGCATATCTCGGATTTACCTTTATAGATGCAGCCACGGTCATTTTCTTTAAAGAAGACGGAAGTCTGGATGAGAAGAAAACGGATGAAACGCTCTCTGCCAGGCTGGAAGAGTGCGATAAGGCGGTAGTGCCCGGATTTTACGGATCCATGCCGGATGGCAGCATAAAAACCTTTTCCCGTGGCGGTTCCGATATTACGGGTTCTATCGTTGCCAGAGCGGCTAAAGTGGATGTATATGAGAACTGGACCGATGTGTCGGGAATTCTGGTCGCAGATCCGAGAATCATAGACAACCCTGCGGGCATTGAGGTGATTACATACAAGGAACTCAGAGAGCTGGCATATATGGGATTTAACGTACTCCACGAGGAGTCTATCTTCCCCGTGCGCCAGCAGGGAATCCCCATCAATATCCGCAACACCAATGCGCCGGAAGACAATGGTACCTGGATTGTAGGCAGCACCTGTCAGAAATCAAAATATGTCATCACCGGCATTGCGGGGAAGAAGGGCTTCTGTTCCATCAACATAGAGAAGGATATGATGAATGCGGAGATCGGCTTCGGAAGGAAAATACTGCAGGCCTTTGAAGAAAACGATATATCCTTTGAGCATGTGCCTTCCGGTATTGACACAATGACGGTGTTTGTGCACCAGGATGAGTTTATGCACAAGGAGCAGAAGGTTGTGGCAGGTATTCATCGGCTGGCTAATCCTGATTCCATAGAAATAGAGTCGGATCTGGCGCTGATCGCCGTTGTGGGGCGGAGCATGAAGTCTGCCAGAGGTACAGCCGCGCGAATCTTTTCAGCTCTGGCGCATGTCAATGTCAATGTCCGTATGATTGACCAGGGCTCTTCCGAGCAGAACATCATCATAGGTGTGGCAGATGAAGACTTCGAAACGGCGATCAAGGCGATTTACGATATTTTTGTGCTGACCAGGCTGTAGGAAAATTTTAGGATTCAGCCATGCAACTGTACTGTAATTATTATTTTTCACACCCTTGCCAAGCTAAAGCTTCAGGCGTGTCCATACAGAAATAATTATCTGCCGGAAGCGTAACTTTACGGCAACTTGTGAAAAGTAACCTGTAATCAGGAAAAATGTAACAATTCAATGTTTGCTGTTGACATTTGTCGAAAGGGCAAATATAATGAAGATGTCAGCTGGCAATACAAAAGAACCTTAAAATACAAAAGATAAGAAAAATCGGATTACAAAAGAAGCTTGAAACACATAAGAAAACGAAAAGTACAAAAGATGAAATTTTTATAAGGAAACGAAGTAACATTCGTTTCCTTATGTTGTTTTATGCGCAGGGTGCATAATGTATTTTGACGCATGTGGCATTTTTTTGCAGAAGGGAAACTGAGGAGAAGGCGATGGACGACAGACAGCAGGAGAAGAGAGAGGCAAGACGTAAGAGAAGAATCAGAAATCAGGCGATTGCATACATAGCCGTGATGCTTCTGATAGTGGCAGGAGCAGCAGGTGTGGTATTGGGCGTACGGCAGTTTGTGGAGGGCAGACAGGCTTCAAAGGAAGCGCAGGAAGACAGTCAGGCTGCACTGGAAGACCTTCTGGCATCGGAACCGGATCTTCCCACCCCGCCTCCCGGGTCGGAGCAGGGTTCAGAGCCGGAAACGGAACCGGTGGCAGAGCCGACTTACGAACAGAAGCTGGACGAGATTGTAAACGCACTGATCGAGGTGATGCCCATTGAGGACAAAGTGGCAGGCCTGTTTATTGTCACACCGGAGTCTATAACAGGTGTAGGCACTGCGGTGAAGGCAGGAGAAGGAACTAAAAATGCTCTGACGCAGTATGCGGTAGGCGGTATTGTCTATTCTGCAAAAAATATAAAGTCGGAAGAGCAGTTCAAAGAGATGCTTGAAAATACAAAACAATATGCAAAGTACCCCCTTTTCCTTGCGGTGGAAGAAGAGGGAGGAAAGCGCTCGGTGGTGGCGAATGCGGGAATCGGAGAGAAGGTGGATTCCGCGAAGACCATTGGGCAGTCGGGAGATTTGGATGCCGCATATCAGGCGGGTGTCACGCTCGGAGCAAACCTTTCCGGGGTCGGAATTAACCTGAACCTTGCTCCTGTGGCGGATCCGGCTGTTGCAGATAACAACTGGCTTGGAGAACGTTCCTACGGAATAAGCGAGCAGCTTACGGGTAACATGGCGAGCTCCGTCATGCAGGGATTGCAGAGTCAGGGAGTGACTGCCTGTGTGAAGTATTTTCCGGGAGTGGGTAGTACCGCTGAGAATCCGGAGAACGGGCTGGCCGGTACGGATAGGACGGAAGAGCAGTTCAGGAGTGGGGAGTTCCCGGCATTTCAGACGGTAATTGATTCAGGGGCCGATGTGATCATGGTCAGCTGTGTGGCAGCCTCCGGACTTACGGGGAATAATGAGCCCTGTGTTTTTTCCGGAAGAGTAGTCACGGACATTCTGCGCGGCGAACTGGGATTTGATGGAGTAATTATTTCAGACTCACTGGACATGGCGGCAATCTCCGATTATAATGGTTCTGAGGAGGCTGCGATCATGGCGCTGAAGGCGGGATGCGACATGATCTACAGGCCGGAGGACTTTGAGAAGGCGTACAACGGTGTTCTCCAGGCTGTTCAGGAAGGCACCATCTCTGAAGAACGTATCAATGATGCCCTTCGGAGAATTTACAGGATTAAGTATGCGGACAGGGTTGAGAAATAAGAATCTGCCGAAAGGGAGGCACGTCCACTATTGATAAAACGAAGATACATAAGTACAAGACTGCTTGAGAGCGGCATGGTGATCGACCAGTCCATTGTTGACGGGACGGGGCGGGTTTTGGTGGCCCGGAAGACGCCGTTGGATGATTATATCATTGACGGCCTCAGGAAATTAAATATCACCGGAGTCTATATCAGGGAAGGTGAGGAAGAACTGATATCGACGGACATTGAGATTTCACCTGAGACACTGCAGACTATAGAAAAGCTGAAGAAAGTGGATAGGACAAAGCTGCAGCTGTCGGAGAGCGTGAAGGCGCGCGTTGCCACGGGTATGCAGTTCATGTTCAACAATCCGAAGGATGCCGGGTGTATAGATGCAGCAAAGAGCATTTCGGGTGAATTGATGAAAACCATCACGGAGAATGATGCCGTTGCGGTGAATATTGACGCGCTGAAGGTAAGTGATGAGTACACTTTCAAGCACAGCGTTGACGTGGCTTCCATGGCAATGATCATTGCGCGTCAGAGCGGAATGTCTGAAAAGGATGTGCAGCAGATCGGTGTTTCGGGGCTGCTTCATGACCTGGGGAAGTCGGAGATACCGAATGAGATACTGAATAAGCCCTCAAGGCTCACCGACGAGGAGTTTGAGATAATGAAATTGCACCCTGTCAAGGGTTATAATCTGCTGAAGGACAAACCGGACATTGCTCCGGAAATTCTTATGGGTGTGCTGCAGCATCACGAGAAGATGGGGGGGAACGGATATCCCCTGGCACTTCCTGCCGCAAAGATCAGTCCTTATGCAAAAATTCTTGCTGTGGCGGACATCTATGACGCGCTCGTCACAGAGCGCCCTTATAAAAAGGGCTTCTCGCCCCGTGACGCGGTAGAGATGATCATGGCTATGACCGAAGACCTGGATGTGAACATGATAAAGATGTTTCTGAAGAGTGTAATCCTGTATCCGGTGGATTCCGTTGTGAATCTGAGCACCGGTGAGGTTGCCAAGGTTGTGGAGAACAACATTGATTACCCCACAAGACCCAAGGTGGTAACGCTGGCGGCGGGAAAGGTGCTGGATCTGGCGCTGGATGTAAGCTGCGCCAGCATTATTATTGAGTAAAGAAAACGGATAGGGTCTCCCAAAAGGTGTAAAAGCCGTTTGGGAGATTATTTGATGAAGGATGGAAGATAAGAATAAAACCAGATTATTTGAAGAAATGCCGATTCCAAAGGCAGTGATGAAACTGGCTGTGCCGACGGTGCTGGGCTGCCTTGTGACGATGCTGTATAATCTTGCGGATACTTATTTTGTGGGAAAGCTGAATGACCCCATACAAAATGCGGCGGTGACTCTTGCGGCGCCGGTGCTGCTGGCGTTTAACGCGGTGAATAATCTGTTCGGTGTGGGTGCGTCCAGCATGATGAGCCGGGCGCTGGGGACGAAGGACAGTGACACTGTCTATCGAAGCTCCGCCTTTGGATTCTACAGCGCGCTTGCATGCAGCGTCATGTTCGCCGTGGGATGTACTGTCTTAAAGACGCCGCTTCTGGCGCTGCTGGGAACGGCTTCGGAAAATGCTGCGCAGACAGCAAAGTATCTGTTCTGGACAGTTACCTGTGGGGCCGTTCCTGCCATACTGAACGTGGTGCTGGGGTATCTTGTCCGCGCAGAGGGAGCGGCGCTCCATGCCAGCATCGGCACCATGAGCGGGTGTCTTTTGAATATTGTGCTTGACCCGATTTTCATTTTGCCGGAGTGTCTGAATATGGGAGCGGCAGGCGCGGGGTGTGCCACCTTTATTTCCAACTGTACGGCATGCCTGTATTTCTTCATCCTGCTGTATATTAAGCGTGGACGCACATACGTCTGTATTCATCCGAAATATTTCGGATTCAAAAAAGCAATCGTATTAGGCGTCTGCGGTGTGGGAATTCCGGCGGCTATACAGAATCTCTTAAACGTAACGGGCATGACTGTGCTGAATAATTTCACGTCGGCTTTTTCCTCGGATGCCGTGGCGGCCATGGGCATATCACAGAAGATCAGTATGATTCCCATGTATGTTGCCATGGGGCTGTCACAGGGAATTATGCCATTGATCAGCTACAACTTCGCCGCAGGAAATTATGAGCGCATGAAAAAGACTTTGTTGTTTTCTGCAAAGCTGACAGTGGGATTTTTGTCGGCGGCCGCGCTGGGATACTATGTGGGTGCTGAAATGCTGGTGTCCCTGTTTATGAAAAATGAGATTATCATTGGGTACGGTTCCCGATTCCTGAGGGGGTTATGCCTTGCTACACCATTCCTTGCCACGGATTTCCTTGCGGTAGGTGTCTTCCAGGCATGCGGAATGGGCAGAAAGTCCCTGGTATTTGCGGTGATGCGAAAGATTGTACTGGAAATACCGGCGCTGTATCTGCTCAACATGTTGTTCCCTCTGTATGGGCTTGCTTACGCGCAGACAGTGGCGGAGATAACTCTTGCGGCTGTGGCGGTAATTGTTCTGATAAGGATGTTTCACGGATTAAAAAAACAGACGACAGAGAGAGGGGAAGCACTATGAATGTGAAAAAGAGGAAGATTCTCATAATTATGGGAGGAGCGCTTTTGGTGGTCATGGCCGCAGTCGCCACTTTTCTCATTTTGAAAGCAGTTGGAGATAACGGGAAAACGGCTGACACATTGAAAGAAGACAGACAGAGCCGGGCATCGGCGGAGGCTGAGGAGGAGAGAAGTGAGTCCCTCCCGGAAGAACCTTCGGAACCGGCAGAGGCAAAAGAGGATAATAATGAGAGACTCCCGGGGAAAAAAACGGAATCCGAAAAGGCGGAAGAGGATCGCAGGGAATCTTCGGAATCAAAGGATACAGAAGGCCCGGAGCAGCAGGAATCAGCAGAAGACGTGAAAGCAGAAGGTTCGGTGTCAGGGCCCTTGCAGGTAATCGGAACCAGCCTCTGTGACAGCCAGGGAAATCCGGTACAGCTTCGGGGTGTCAGTACCCATGGCCTTGCATGGTTCCCCGAATATGTGAATGAGGAGCTTTTTCGGGAACTGCATGAACAGTGGAATGCCAATGTTGTCCGGCTTGCCATGTACACTGCAGAGTACGGCGGCTACTGTTCCGGCGGCGATAAGGGTCAGTTGAAGCAGCTGATAAGGGATGGGGTGGAGTATGCCTCCAACCAGAATATGTATGTGATCATTGACTGGCATATCCTTTCGGATGGGGATCCGAACACCTACAAGGAAGAGGCAAAGAGCTTCTTTGGGGAAATGTCGGCGGAGTTTGCGGACAGGGAGAATATCCTCTATGAAATCTGCAACGAGCCAAATGGCGGCACAAGCTGGAGCCGGGTGAAAGAGTATGCCAATGAAATCATTCCCATCATCAGGGAGAATGACGCGGACGCGATAATACTGGTGGGCACACCGAACTGGTCCCAGTATGTGGATCAGGCTGCGGCGGACCCGATTACGGGCTGGGATAACATCATGTACACCCTGCATTTCTATGCGGCAACCCATAAGGATTCCCTTCGTCAGACCATGACTTCCGCCCTGGATGCGGGACTGCCCATATTTGTGTCGGAATACAGCATCTGCGATGCCAGCGGAAACGGCGGTATTGACGAAGCACAGGCGGCTGCCTGGGTGGAAACCATGGACAGATACGGGATCAGTTATGTGGCCTGGAGTCTGTCAAACAAGAATGAGACTTCAGCCCTTATCAAAAGTTCCTGCAAAAAGACCAGCGGACTTTCTGAGGAAGACATGAGCAGTACGGGAAAATGGCTGTACGGTGTGCTGACCGGAGGCCGGAGTATGCCGGAAGGCGGTATACCCGGCAGACCGGAAGGCGGCCTGTCAGGTTCCGGTCAGGGAAGCCAGTCCCAGAGTCAGCCGGAGGGTGGTCAGGGAAGCCAGTCCCAGAGTGGTCAGGGACAGTCCGATGCGACAACTGCTTCAGCGGAGGATTTGAATGTTACACTTCAGGTAGTCAACAGCTGGGAATCAGAGGGAAAGTATTTTTACCAGTATGAAATGTCGGTGGAGAATGTTTCGGACAGAACCATAGATGGCTGGCAGACAGATATTGTATTTAACGAAGCGCCGGAGCTGTCTGATTCCTGGAACGGCGTCTTTGCCCCGGAGGGCAATACGCTGCATATTTCCTCCGTGGATTATAATGGACGGCTGGAAAGCGGGGGTATCGCTGAAAATATAGGATTTATCGTGAGCGGGAGTGTAAACTTTTTACCGTAAGAAAACTTCGTCGTGGCAGGGGAAGAATGCGAAGCATTCTTCGAAGCGTCCGGCAGGACGCTTTTTACCGTAAGGCTCGGATAAAGCGGCGCAGGCTGGCAACTGCCATAATAAGCAGAAATATGCAGATGACAGCAAAGATCAGGAGTGTCCGGTTTAAAAGTTCTTTATGCTGCTGTTCCATGGAGACAAGTGTTTCCCGCTGCTGCCGGAAGAAGGTATTGCTGTCCTGCAGCCATTTTACTTCGTTTTTTTGCAGCGTCAGCTCCCCGGCTGTTTTCGCCAGTTCTTCCAGCTGAAGTTTCACTTCGGCAATCTGATTGTCATAGGAGGAGGGCAGAGCGTCTGTATTGATGCCCAGCTCTCCCAGACAGTCGGGATGTCCTGCGATGTATGCGGCGGCGATTTCCTTCAGGGTTGCCTCATTTCCGGAAAGCATATAGCGGACGCCGCCGTAGTAGTCATCATCGGGGATATATTGTGCCATATCATACCGTTCAAGGCCGGGGGCTATGGTGTCCATGAATTCTTCATAAGCCCTGTAGTAGGCATCTTCATCTACCAGATTGCTCCAGTCAATATCAAAATCCACTGCGGACAGGCCGTAAGCTTCCCAGACCGCATAAGGGGAATCGGAGCGGAGGTCGACGGACTCCCAGAAGTCATCATAATCCTGCAGGCTCCAGCCGGGAACTTCCATCTCGGCCGGGGAGGGACTGCCGCCGTATGCTTTTACGAATACGGAATCATCCAGAACATAACCCGGTATTCTGAAAAGGGTGTTCAGTAGATCAAGGCCGGTGACATAAAGGTGATCATTCTGAGTAAAATGGTCAGTCAGGGTGGCAGTGTAGACACTGACGCAAAACCGCCGGGTGTCAAGGAGGCGGCTGAATTTTTCATCTGCCGAGTCACTGTCATAAATCCAGAGGTCCTGATTGATATGGGTGTTTGCCCCGTAATCCGCAGAGTAGTCATAATACGAGTAAAGCCAGTTGTCGGCCAGAGCGTCCTGCCGAAAAGCATTCAGAAGGTTGTCTATGTACTGGACATAGGCGGAGGAAAAAAACTCTGTTGCGAACAGGGCATCATAGTCAAGCTCCACAGAGTCGGTTACTGTGTTCAGAACTTCCTCCTCCCGCCGGAGGCGATAACCGGCGAGATCGGATTCCAGATCTTTGATCTCCTGTGCATTGGCCCTGAGAAGAACTTCCAGCTCCGAAATTTTGTCGGCACAGTCCTCCCTCATTGCAAGTTCTTCATCCAGAGCGGCAAATGCGGCTTCCTGATAGGGTGTGTGGGATTCCTGCCATGTGCTGAATATAAAGCGGCCGCTGACTGCCAGTCCGCCTGCGAAGATGAAGAACAGGAGCAGGGAGACAAGAGCCTGCCGGATATGTCCTTTTTTTACCGGCGCAGGTTCTTCGGTGGCTTCCGATGGTGTTTCCGCAACAGGCATCGACTCCCGGGCAATTGATACCGGTTCACTGCCGGCAGTTACCGGAACACCGCAATATCTGCAAAAGAGAGCGCTCTCTGACAATTCTTTTCCGCAATTAGGACAGATCATGAATATACCTCCCACCTGTAAGATCAGCCGCTGTGTAAATCCTGTTTCGGATCAATCTGCATGGCTGTATTTTAACATAAATCTCTTGACAACACAACCGGGGAGGATATCCTAATAATAGAGGGGAGATACATATGCTTAAGATATTTGTTACAGGCGATAATCATATCGGGAAAAAATATGACCGGTATCCGGATGTAAAGGAACAGCTGATACAAAGCCGTTTTGACAGTATGCGGGATATGGTGAGGCAGGCGGAACGGGAAGGGTGCGGACTCTTTGCGGTTACCGGCGACCTGTTCGACAACATCAGCACGGTCAGGTCCGGTGATGTGAAGCAGGCTGCGGAGATTTTGGCGGAATTCTCCGGAATCGTATTGGTACTGCCCGGAAATCATGATTATTATACAGGGGATGAACAGGTCTGGAAGAATTTTGAGAAGGCGCTGCAAAACCAGGCGCACAATATTGTATTGCTCAGTGAATTCAGAGAATATTCCTTTGACATCGGTGACGAGCAGGTAGTTATATATCCTGCGTTCTGCCATTCAAAGCATTCGAAGGAAAATAACCTTGCCTGGATAAAGGAAACGGAAATCCCGAAGGACAGCGCATACAGAGTCGGCATCGCCCATGGTGCCATCGCCGGGATCACGCCGGACATGAAAGAAGAGTATTTCCTCATGACAGAAAAGGAACTGCTGGATATTCCGGTGGATGTATGGCTGCTCGGGCATACGCATATTCCCTACCCTGATCTAAAGGAGAATGGGGATACGGCCGGATATAAGATTTTTAACGCCGGAACACATGAACAGACCGACCTGCATAATAACACGGAAGGCTGCTGTTTCGTCATTAACCTGGAAAAGAGCGATAAAAAGACATCTGTATCAGCCCATAAGTATGTCAGCGGACGGGTGAGATATTTTGACCTTGAGCTGAACGTGAAGGCGGACGAAGGGAATCCGCTGGAACAGAAGCTGGAAGAAATAACGTCCGGCATCGGGCAGAACTCTGTGGTCAGAGTCAAAATATCAGGAACGGTAAAGCAGGATGAATATGAAGAGCGGGCGAAAATATACCGAACGGTTTTAAACAGATTCCTGACATATGAGACAGAGGATAGCGGATTAAGCCCGGAGATCACTATTGAAAAGATCCGGAGCGAGTTTTCCGAACTGAGCTTTGCCGCCCGGTTTATGGAGCATTTTTTGGACAATCCCGTTGAACTGCAGATGGCCTATGAACTTGTTCAGCAGTGCAGAGAAGACACGGGAAAATGATTGCGAGACAGTAAAGAGGAGAATCCGGCAGATGAAAATAAAAAAAGTGGAATGCGAGCAGTTTGCAGGAGTGCAGGACAGAGAGATTGTTTTTGAGGACGGTCTCAATATTATCGTAGGCGAAAATGAAAGCGGAAAAAGCACAATTGCAGACCTGATTTATCATTTGCTTTTTAAGGATGTAAAGCTCGACGGAAGAAGCGACGCTGAGTTTATGGATCAGTATTTTCCGAAAAAGGTAAGGGGGCATCAGGGAGATTTTGTTGACGGCGTGCTCCGGTTTGAAACCTCAAACGGAAGCTATAAGATCACAAAAGAGTGGGTAAAAGGCCAGGGAAGCTGTAAGATGACCACTCCGGAGGGAACGCTTATCAGGTCAGCTGATGAAATAAAAAAGATTCTGCAGGAGGAACTGGAGTATGGCGAGGGCGTTTGGGGTGAGGTGGTCTTTGCGTCCCAGAGGCGTCGGCAGAATATAGTGGAATGTATTTTGCAGGATGCGGATGCAGGGAAGAAGACCTTTGGCCCCGGCACAATCCGAAAGGACCTTGCCGCAACAGTGACCAGGGCAGTCATGGAAACCGGCGGTGTGTCACTTGACAGGCTGGAGACGCAGCTTAAGGAAATCATCGAAGGCTATCAGTCGCACTGGGATTTTTCCGCAGACCTGCCGGAGGGCGGCATCAAGAGGGGCATCCGAAATGAATGGAGACGGGAAGTGGGCTCCATTCTGCAGGCTTACTACAAAAGAGAGAAGCTGGCGGAAGAACAGGCGAATGCGGAAGCAGCAGAAAGAAAGGTAGAAAGCTGTAAAGCTGAAATCAGCGAAGCCTCGGCAGAGAAAAAAGAGGCTGAAACCAGGAGAGAAAATTTCCGGCAGTTTAAAAGTGTGCTGGAACAGCGGCTCCTGCTTCAGAGTCAGATCTGTACGCAGAAAAAAGTTTTGTCCGACCAGGAAAATGCACTGAAGGATTGGCCGGAAATTGAGGGAAAATTGAGAGAGGCATCCGAATTGCAGACAAGGCAGTCTCATGCGAAAATACACGATTTATTCCTTGAGACAGCAAAGCTGCAGTCTGACTACGAAGCAAAAGCCGGCAGGCTGCAAACATTAATTCCTGTTGATCCGGAAGATATAAAAGCCGTCCAAAAGCAGCAGAAGCACCAGACAAAACTGGAAGGTCAGATAACAGGGCTGAATCTGGTGGCAAAGATAAAACAGCTCGGGGACATTCCGGTTGAAGTCCGCTCGGCAGCCGGTGGCTTGCCTGTTCCGGTTACGGAGGGTGAACTGGCAATTACAGAAGCTGTTGAAATAAAAATTTCGGGTGTTATGGAAATGCAGTTAATGCCTCAGGGTATTGATCTGGATGCGGTGAAAGAGGAACTTCAAAAAGTCGGCACGCAGATTTCCGATATTTATAAAAAGTATGGTGTAGACAGCCTGGAAGAATTACAGGATAAAGCCGGGGAGTATGACAGGCTAAGCGCGGATGTCACAAATCTGCAAACCCGCCTTACGGTGAAGCTGGGTTCTCTCACCTGGGATGAACTGCGGAAAGAAAATGCTCAGGTTCCTGCAGATATACCCACAGAAGAGGAAGCGAAACAACAGATTAAGATTCTATGCGGGAATATGCCCGTTGACAGATTTATCGGCGGGCTTGAGAGCAGGAAGGACAGGTATGCGGAAAAATATGTTTCAATGGACAGGCTGAGAGATGATATAGAAGAACAGGAGAAGCAGATTCGGGAAAATGAGAATAAACTTGTTGCCGTGAAGGAAATTCCTGATGAATATCAGAAAATAAATAATCCTGATGAGTATGATGCAGAGCTTTGCAAAGAACTTGAGGACATTGAGGAGGAGCTGGAAGTCCTCAGGGACAATCTCAGTGAGGCGGAAAGGAAGCTGGGAGACAGGACAGCGGAAGAATATTTCGACGAACTGATAAAAGCGGAAGCTGATTTTAGGGAAAAGAAAGCAGCCTGCGGGCACTGGAAGCATATTTATGAGGTGTTTCTGCAGTTGAAAGAGGATATACAGGGGAATCCCATGCAGGATATAGAGGATAAGTTCCGGGAATATCTGTCTGTTATTTCCGACGGGAGTGTTTCGCTTACGTCGCCGATTGACGAGCAGATGACAGTAAAGCTCTCAAGCGGAAACCATGCACTGACCTATGAGATTCTGTCAAATGGGACAAAGGACACCATTTCACTGGCCTTCAGGCTGGCTATGCTGGAGCATCTGTTTCCGAACGGCGGCGGACTGGCTGTGTTTGATGATCCGTTTACTGAGATGGATGAGAAAAGGGTGGAGCAGTCATGCAGGCTTATTCAGAAATATGCAGAAAACAACCAGGTGATATTTATTACCTGTGATTCAAAATACCAGCAGATGCTGACAGGAAATGTGATTTCCGTCAGCAGACAGTCATAGCAGACATGGTGTGGCAGGAAGTGCGGCAGAGTAGTATAAAAAAGCGGAAACCCTGATTTCACGGGCTTCCGCTTTGCATTAAAAAGAGCGATAGACGGGACTCGAACCCGCG
>CAMWJV010000029.1 GCA_947174665.1 uncultured Lachnospiraceae bacterium | reverse complement strand
GGGGGACACTTTCGGACATTATCTTTTACTGCGACGGTCAGGAGGAGTATTCCTTGACAGGCAGCGACAGCAAGAGAGAGTATATATCCCGCATGGTCCTGGACTGCAGTGTGTCGGCGGGCATGAAACTGGGTGTGATGAGTCTGGAGGAGGTTTCAACCGTTGAGAGAAAGCTTAAGAAGCGAAAAAGTGACATGACTCTTCGCGAAAAAATGTCGACAGCGTTCTCGCGGGAGCCTACGCTGATCGTGAAGAATGTGGACCTTCTGGAGGATTTGAAACAACTCAACGAACAGATTACAGCATATATCATGGATAGCTTCCGTCCGATGATGGATGAGCTGAGAGATTTTTTTGAGGAGCTTTATGCACAGACTGCTTTTTATCAGGCCTGCGGCAATCTGTTTACCCGCTGTAAGCGTTCCCACATTCAACTTTGTTTTCCTGAAGTGGGAAACCGGGAGCAGCTGCACTTTCAGGAACTGATGGAATTTTCCATGGCGGTATATCGGGGGTTGATTCCTATAGGAAATGACTGTAACGTGGACGGAAAGCACCTTCTGGTGGTCACCGGTGCTAATCAGGGCGGCAAATCCACCTTCCTGCGCAGCGTGGGCATTGCACAGGTCATGATGCAGTGCGGTATGCCGGTCTGTGCCAAAGCTTTTGTAAGCGGTATTTTTCCGCATTTGTTTACTCACTTCACCAGGCGGGAGGACAGCGCCATGAACAGCGGCAGGCTGGACGAGGAGCTGGGACGCATCGATGGAATTATCAGGCACCTGGGCGACGGCTCCATGGTGCTGCTGAACGAATCCTTTGCCACTACCACGGAAGAGGAAGGCTCCGGTATTGCAGATGATGTGATTAGAGCCATGCTGGAGGCGGGCGTGAAGGTGCTGACGGTTACTCACCTTGTGGCCTTTGCGAGGAAAATGTACGAACGGCAGCTGCCGGAAGCCGCCTTTCTCACAGCACAGCGCAGGGAGGACGGCACCCGCACCTTTAAGATGATTGCAGGTGCACCGGAGCTGACAAGCTTTGGATTGGATTTATATGACGAGCTGATAGGGGAGTGAAAATAAATTCAAAAAGTACGCATATATTTACATAATCGTACGAATGAAGTATAATAATAGTACGAAAGGAGGAGGTGATATGTCCATTACAGCTACGGAATTAAAGCAGAATTTAGGGAAATACTTGTTACTTTCAGCTAATGAAGATATATATATTACCAAAAACGGGAAAGTTGTTGCAAAATTGACTAACCCTAATCAAAACAGGGTGAACACTGCCAAATCTTTGTTTGGCATATTGCCCGGGGATGCCTGCTTAGAAGATGCAAAAGAGGAAAGGCTGGATACCAAGTAATGAAAATACTTGTGGATACCAATATTATAATTGATGCTATGACAGGCAGAGAACCTTTCAGGGAAGTGGCCGAACAGATATTTATGCTGGCTGCTAATCAAATAGAGGAAATGTATATCACGGCAAGTTCAGCTACAGACATTTATTATCTGGTAAGAAAACATCTGCGTAATACAGATCAGGCAAAGAATACTATGTCAAAGCTGTATGAGTTGTTTCATATTCTGGATGTGACTTCCGGTGATTGTCAGGAAGCGCTGTCATCAGAGGTAAAAGATTATGAAGATGCAGTAGTTGCCAATTGTGCAAAACGTAATCAGATGGACTACATTGTAACAAGGAATATCAGGGATTTTGTGCACTCAAAAGTCAGGGCTTTACTGCCGGATGAATTATTAAAACATATTTATCAAAGTGAAGAATAAGAAAAGACCGGCAGCTAATGTGCTGGTCTTTTCTCATGTTATGTCCTTGCGCCTGTCAGGCACATGTTATTTTTTGTTGTTGTTTTTCGTATCACTCAAGAAATGCACTTATTTTACGGTCACGGAAGTGATATGGGGGTTTGCACCGTTGTACCAGTACAGGAAGCCCTCCAGGTCAACAACATCGCCAACCTTCAGGTTTTCAACAGCCTTGTAAACGTCTGTGGTATTGTCGCACAGATAAGACTCAACACAGAAGGTATAAGTCTGGCCATTCACTGATACGTTGAAGTACAGGTCGCTGTTGGAATCATGGTCGCCGGAGTTATCGTCATTGTACACGAAAGCACAGTCGTAAGATACGCCGTCCTTCTCGTAAGTCTCAACGGTCATGCCCTTGAAAGATACAAACTCGTTCTGATGCTTGATCAGATCGTCTTTGCCAAGCAGAGAGGTGACGTCCGTTGCCTTTGCAATGTAGTTGCCGCTCATGATCTCAAAGGTAGCATCGATGATTTCCACTTCGCCGGACCACTCGGTCTTGTGGCCGGTAACCTTGATCTTGGTTCCGGGAGTCAGCTTTTTGCTGTCCTCTTCGGAACAGCTCATATTGTACAGAAAGTATGCGCCGTCCTTGTCCTGGGCATAAACTTTAATTGTGTTATCCCACCAGGACTGATGTGCCTGTACGTAAGCCTCGATGACAACCTCGGACTCCAGAGCAGCAGCAGTATACTCTGCATGAGTCATAACTCCCTCGGATTTTGCATCGGAATCACCGCAGGCGGTGAACGCAAGCACAAGTGTAAGTGCCAGGATCAAAACAAGTGATTTTTTCATATTTCCTCCTCTTTTCTAAAAGTGATTACTTGCAGCCATCCTGAAAAATTGAAATTTATAATGGCCGTGTTTTTGGAATCAAGGTTATTATACAATAAATTTACAGAAAATCAATGGGCATTATGACGGGTTTTCCGTGCTTTTAGTGCCTCACGGCATACATAAGCGATAATCAGGAGCCAGGACAGCCCCAAAGTAGCCAGCAGAGCCACGGCTGTTCCGGGGAGTGCACCTAGCTCCGCCCGGTCTGCAGCGGAGGTGTTTTTCTGGTCCAGGCGGTACAGGGAGGTCACGTCGGCGAACAGTTTTTCCATGTAGGCTTCATCCACCGTCTCCGAACGTCGCACGGATTTTGTCACATTCTCTATCAGTTGCCCGGCAGCATCCCGCAGGGAAGCGGAGCCGTTGAACACAGGGGTAACGAAGGTGCTGTCCATATTGTCCAGAAGCAGTTTTGCGGCCTTGATCTTTATATTATAGTGGGTGCTGTTGTCCTCGCCTTCTCTGGACAGATAATCCTGATATTCCGGATCAGTCTGCGCCTTGGAGGTGACGGGGACATACCCTTCGGTTTCGGAATAGGCAATCTGCACTTCGTTTGTCAGCAGATACTGAGTGAAGAGCCAGGATGCCAGGACCTCCTGTGGGTCTGTCTTGTTGAAAATGCACACGGAAGGCCCCTGGGAGATCATCCGGGGATTTGCCGTGTCAAACTGAGGAAGCTGCATGACCACTGTCTCGAATTCCACCAGCTGGTCCTGGCTGATGTCCAGCAGGGGTGCGTGGGAGCCCATCCAGGTGGCGCCTGCAGTGGAATCGATGGCGAAGATGCACTGTCCCGCGTTCAGGAAGTTGGCGGGATAGCTGGATATCTTAAAGGTAGAGAAGGAACCGGTCTTCACATGCTTCGCTATGTTGTACAGCAGTTCCTCTGTGGTATCGTTGAAGATCAGAACCTCGCCGTCGGCGGTAGAGTATCCTGCGCCTTTTTGCTTCAGCATCTGAATCATCATATTGTCTGTGGACTTATAGATGAAAGGAATCATGACGCTCTGGCCGTTGACAAGATATTTTCCGTCTGCATCCTTTGCAGTGGCTGCGTCGGCAACCTCCCAGATAAAGTCCCAGGTAAGGGCCTCCGGCAGTTCAAATCCAAGGGCCTCCACATAGGTCTTGTTCACATAGCAGGCCTCGCTGGAGCGCATGAAAGGAATGGCGTAATAGTGACCGCTGAAGGAGCACTCATTCAGAAACTGAGAAATGATTTCCTCCCGGGCAGGAGCGTCAAACAGTATCTCACTGCCTCCCAGGCCATATCTCTCATCCTCAAACAACTCATCCAGAGGCACCACCACGTTTACGCCCGTCAGATAGGTTGCGATGTGGTCGGGATAGGTGATGCACACATTGGGGGTGGTGTTGGTGGCAATATTGGTGATGACATCATTGTAAATCCTGCCGTAATCCGTGTACAGGCGGATGTTTACCGTAATGTTGGGATACAGCTTCTGAAAATTCTCAATGGCCTTTCTATAGATGTCCGTCTGGGTCTTGTTGGTGTCATTCTTTGCCCAGAAGGTAATCTCATAATTCTTGGAGGCGTCGAACTCCTCAGGTATATCAAAGGCGTCCATACCTCTGGAGCCGTGGCAGCCCGTGAGAAGAAACAGGGAGAGGACTGCCAGCAGCAGGATTGCTTTACACTTTTTCATGCTTTTGTACCTCCTCTCGCCACACCTTCCATGATTTTCTTGCGGAAGATCAGGAACAGGATGATCAGGGGCAGTGAAATGACGACAACCGCGGCCATCATTGCGGGAATGTTCTCACGTCCGAAGCCGTTCTCGCGGATTTCCTGAATGCCGTTGGAGACCAGGAAATAATTGGGGTCATCCGTGATCAGCCTGGGCCACACGTAGGAGTTCCAGCACTCAATGACCTTCAGGATCACGATGGTGATGAGGGTCGGCTTGCATATGGGAATCATGACCTTCCGAAGATACCGGAAATCCGAGGTGCCGTCCACCTTTGCCGCATAATAAAGAGAATCGGGCACCTGGGCAAAATTTTCCCTCAGCAGATAAATATAGAACACGGATGTGACGGAGGGAAGGATCAGTCCCGTGAAGGTGTTCCGCAGTCCCAGGTTGGTGATGGTGGTAAAGTTGGTGATGACCACCAGCTCGTTGGGAATCATCATCAGAGACAGAAAGAGTGTGAACACAAAATCCCTGCCCTTAAAGTTCAGCCTTGCAAAAGCGAAAGCCGCAAGGGTGATGACCACAAGCATAATGGAAGTGGTGATCACGGTAAAGAGAAGAGTGTTCCATAAGTATTTTCCCAGAGAAACCGTGGTAAAGGCATCCATATAATTCTGCAGGGTCGGCGACAGGGTGAAGAATGCCGGAATCCGCTCGGAGTTGTAGGTGCCGTAGCTTTTTACGGAGGTAAGCACCATCCAGTAAAAAGGGAACAACACGATAATGGCCCAGAGAGTCAGGAGAAAATAGCGTACTATATTTCCTGCTGTCTTCCGGGTCTTTGCTTGTCTTTCTATTTTTTCGTAATCAAGTTGATCGTTCATGTTACACCTCCTGTTTTTATCTCCTTTTCGGAAAAGTGTTCCTATTAACTACTCCACAAACACGAAGTTATCGCTTTCTAATAATCCAATCGTCATCTTGAGTTTTTCTTTCTGCATAGTAGCCGCAAGGCATATCCTTTAAGGCACTAACGGAGTTATCTAAATCAAAAACCCATTTTAGAGATACTAACTTTGCTTCATCTATTCCATGTGTTTCTCCACATAAAAATTGCCACATTCCGTCATCTTCATCATGTGATACATATAGAATAGGTGCTTGACGCTCCATTATATGGCAACAGATAATCGTAGCAGTATCGGGTGAATCATAAAAAGGAAATTCCATTTCTACTATTCCTTTCAAATTTCGATTTGTTAGTACATTTATAACCCATAAAGCGTATTTAAGTGTAGTGGACATGTTTTCTGCTCACCAGCAGATTGATGCATGTGATGGTGAGTACAATTGCAAACAGGATGATAGCCGCCGAGGACGCATAGGAGGGATAGCCGCCGCTGTTGCCGTACAACATGTCGTACACATAGCCCACGATGGTATTCATCTCGGCAGCGTTCAGATTGGTCCCAAACAGAGCAACCGCGTCGCTGTATGCCTTGAATGCCCCGATGAAGCCGGTGATGATCAAATAGAAGATCATGGGTGAGATCATGGGAATCGTAATCTTCCGGAAGATCCGAAAACTGCCGGTGCCGTCCACTTTCGCCGCATTGTAGTACACCTGGTTTACGCTGGCCAGGGCGCTTGTGAGGATTAGAATCTTGAAGGGCATTACAACCCACACGGTATAGAAACACAGCACAAACATCTTTGCCCAGTAAGGGCCGTCAATGAAGTCAACGGAACTGCCGCCGAACAGGTTGATCAGGAGATTCACCATTCCGTCGGAGTACGCCGTCTTCTTAAACAGAATCATAAACACCAGGCCTACGGCCAGGGTGTTTGTCACATAGGGCAGGAAGTACACGGTCTGGAACAGATCCCGCAGAGGCTTGATGGAGCTTAAGCCAACGGAAATGAGCAGTGCGAGAATTGTGGACACGGGCACCGTGATGATTACCAGTATAAAGGTGTTTTTTACCGCCTGCAGGAAGTAAGGGTCATGCAGAACATAAGAATAATTATAGCCGCCCACGCCCAGGTAGGTCTGGGAGGCGGAGTTGTAGCCTTCCTCAAATGAGTAGACAAAAACGTCCACCAGCGGGTATATCATGAACACACCTAAGAAAAGAACAGCCGGAATCAGGTACAGCCATCCCTTAAAATTTTGTTTTTCCATAGTCATTCCACCTCAAAATGAATTCGTTCTTCCGTCTCTTTATGGAAGAGGAACACCTTGCCGGGCTTTAAAGCAAACCGGACGGTGTCGGAATCCGTGTCAACATTGTTTTCCGCGGAGATAATGGAGCGGATGGTGTCGCTCTGGCAGCAGGGGTGGCCGGAGACAACGCTGACGTCCCTGCCCATAACCTCCAGGCGGCTTAAATTGCAGTGCAGGGGGCCGTCCTCCCGGAGAATAAATCCCTCGGGGCGGATGCCCACGTGAACCTCCTGGTTCGGAACGCTGCCAACCTTCAAAACCGCGTCATCGCCGATGTACAGCATACCGTCTTTCACATTGCCGTCAAAGACATTGATGGGCGGCGTGCCCAGAAATTTTGCCACGAAGAGATTTACGGGATTGTCATAGACTTCCTGGGGCTTGCCGATCTGCTGTACATAACCGTCTTTCATGACCACGATCAGATCCGATATGCTCATGGCCTCGTCCTGGTCATGGGTGACGAAGATGGTGGTAATCTTTGTCTCTTTCTGAATGCGCCGGATCTCCTCTCTTGTCTGCAGACGCAGTCTGGCATCCAGATTGGAGAGAGGCTCGTCCAGCAGAAGTACCTTTGGCATTTTCACCAGTGCTCTGGCGATGGCGACGCGCTGCTGCTGACCGCCGGAGAGCTCACTGGGCTTGCGGTCCATGAGTCCTTCAATCTGTACCAGCTTTGCCGCGGCATAAACCTTTTCCTGCATCTCCTCTTTGGAGAGCTTTGCTGCGCCCTTCAGATTTTCCAGAGGGAACTGGATATTCTTCTGAACCGTCAGATGAGGGTAGAGGGCGTAGTTCTGGAAGACCAGGCCCACTCCTCTGTTTTCGGGGGGAAGATTGGTGACATCATCCTGGCCGAAAAAGATCTTGCCTTCCGTAGGCTTCAGCAGTCCGCAGATCAGGTTCAGAGTTGTGCTCTTGCCGCAGCCGGAAGGTCCCAGAAGCCCTACCAGCTTCCCGTCGGGAATCTCAAAACAGAAGTCTCCCACGGCGGTGACTTCGCTGCGCTCTTTTCTGCTTCGACTGGGGAATTTTTTTGTCAAATGATCTAATACAATTTTCATGGTGTCCTCCTCATTTACATGCTCGCAAACACGCGCTGGCGTGCTTTATCGCCTGCTGACGCGGGCTGCTTGTTCCGGTTATATCTTGTACAGATTCCGCAGATCCTTTGAAATGTGTTCCAGGTCCGGATAAACAAAGCTTTCCGTGATACCGAAGGCACGCAGGCTTTGGATAAAGTATTCTTTTCTGCTGCTGGGAATGATGATCTTGTACAGCATATTGTCCTGGCAGATGTCTTCCAGATGCCGCAGGGAGTTGTGGACAGTGAAGTTTGCATGCTGGGAATACATTCGCAGGTTGTTTTCAGTGGAACTGCAGGCAAGGATTCTGTCCACCAGCTCCGGATTGTGGTGATTGTGCTTGAAAGCGGGCAGCAGCATTTCCTGGGTGGTGTCCGCGTCAATGGGGTAAATACAGCGTCCGAATCCTTCCCGCTCGTTCAGAAGGTCAGGAGCCAGCACCCACACGCTGGCATCCAGGTTTCCGGTGGAACGGTATGTCTCTGTGGCAAAGAAAGCGGCGATGAGAGGAGATTCGCTCCAGTCCAGCATTCTCGTAGGCAGGCCGTAGTGCTGCATCAGAGAGACCCAGGCAGCGTAATTGTGCTTGGCCGGAGGGTTTTCCGTAATCTGTCTTGCCCGGATATAAAAATCGTTGGTAATGTACCGCTCTACATCCAGACGCCGTTTGCTTCGCTGGATGGAAGGAATCAGCGTCCCTTCAGCGTTTTCCTCCCCGCGATACCATAGTCTGCTCCCGTGTTTTTCATACAGGCCGTTCATAAATTGAAGCAGCTCGTCGATGGTGCGAATTTCCTGAATCAGCATTTTGTCTGCCTCCTGAATAAATGTCAAGGTGATTATAGCACAAAAGGGATGCTGGGAACAATGAAATTTTGGAGGGTTTTATGTTGAAAAATCATAAGATTGTGATATACTAAAAACAGAACAGATGTTCAAAAAAATGGAGGGCATATATGGAGCAAATTTTTTGTAATGAAGAATGGGAATCTTTTTCAGAAAACGGACAGGTTGTCTTGTGTGGATTTTATCATAGATATTGGAATACGAACAGGACGCGCAATCAGGCGTTTGATATGTTCAGCGGCAGAATATTGGATGTTAAGGATAAGAAAGAAAAAGGGATATCTTATTTCTTTCGGCAATTGGACGAAGAGATTTGCAAGGGTGTCACTATCTGTGTAGTGCCTTCACATACAGAGGGGAGTACAAATGATTCCGGTGTTGCGGAGCTTGCCAGAAGACTGGCAAGGAATGGGAGAGTGGATAAGGTAGATTATCTGCTGAGAACGAAGACAATTGATAAGCTGGCGCACGGGGGAAGCAGGGATATCCGGGCGCAACTTGACAGCATTGGTGTAAACCGGAATATGGCGGTGGAAGGTGATGTTGTACTGATTGTGGATGATGTGACAACATCCGGTGCGTCGCTGGAAGCCTGCAGGCAGATTCTGTTGGAACATGGAGCGAGGCGAGTGGCTATGCTGGCTCTGGGGCAGTCGGTTTGATTGATTTTTTTAGTTGATTGAATTGGAGCAGGAAGGCGAGAAATATGTGGGAAATCCAATCATGTAAGAAAGATGATGAATTCTATCCGAAAACTTTGCGGGATGTGAAGGATGCTCCGGACATTTTGTATTATGTCGGAGATATTTCTGTTTTGGAGAATGTTGTGATTGCCGTGGTCGGAAAGAGGGATGCTGCGGAGAGATATCTGAGGCTAGCCAGGAGGATTGGTGAGGTTCTGGCGAGAGAAGGGTTCACAATTCTGAATGGGTTGGCGATGGGGGTGGATGCATATGCGTCTGAAGGTGCGGTTGAGGCGAATGGTAAGGTTGTCGCGGTGATGCCGGGTGGATTAGATGAAATATATCCGAAGTCGAACATAAAGCTGGCGGAGAAGATTGTGACGGCAGGGGGATGTCTGATCAGTGAATATCCGAACGGAACCAAACCGCAGAAATATACTTTTGTGCAGCGTGACAGGATTCAAGCTATGTTATCCAACAAGGTATTTATCGTGGATGCGGAAAAGGTTGGTGGGACGATGCATACGGCAGATTATGCTGCAAAGTATGCGAAGCCTTTGGGGTGTTTTGTTGAGAGTGCAGGAGCTGCTTCTCCTGCGGGGAATCAATTGTTGATTGACAGTCACAAAGCGAGCGCGGTGCCGAATACGGAAGCACTCATAGATTTTGTGGGACAGCCGGATTACGCACAGATGTCTTTGTTTGTTCACTAAAAAGAGTGGTGTTTCCTACTTCCCAGCCGGGAGGGACAGGAACGCCGCTTTTTTTATGTTCATTTTGGGTTTGGTCTGTTGGTATGCCCTGTTATATCTGTTAAGCAGGTTCTGAATAATACTCAGGCAAGAGGAAATATTACAATTTCCATGGAAAGTAAATTTTAACATGAGTATTGAAGACATTTTCATCTATGAGGAGGATTGAGTTATGAAAAAGAAATCGTTGTTTTGTTTGATTATAGCTGTATTTGGTATTGCGCTCATTGTGTCGGCAATGGTCTTGGATGGCAAGGTGTCGGACGCAGTGGACGGAACACTGACAGTAGCCGGAGAGGTATTGCAGTGGACGGTGCTGGCGGCTGCATGGGCAGCCATATTCCTGGACGCACCGTTGTGGGTAATGCTCGCCGCCGGATGTCCCATTCCACAATGCCCTCCTGTGACTAATCCTTTTTGTTGTTTTTCCATGCCTTGTATATTGCATTGGCAATGGGAAGCAGAACGCAAATAGCAACGAACCAACCCGGGAAATGCGGCATAATCTTAATCCTCCCTATCTTATATTAGCTTGAAAACAGCCGCCAGAATGCAAATAGCAGCAATTAAAATTGATACGGCAATCCGTAACAGGGAAAAACTATACAGTTTTTCGGGATTTAGCCTGTCATAGCGCACTTTGACAGTCGATCCCACTTGTAAAGTCATAGGCACTTGTACGCGGTTCTGTGACTGGTAGGATTTTCCGTCTACCGTATATGAAACTTGCGCCCATTTTGAATTACGGGCTTTTGCTGTTTCGGGATTTGGCATTTTAATTGAAATAATTGTCCCTGTTGTCTGTGCCGTCCTGTTTCGCTTCAAAAGAATTTGAATACAGTTTATAAGTCCGAAACACAACGCTGTTGCGGCAATAATATATAGAAAAATTGCATCGTTGTTCATATTCTGTATTTCCTCTCTTTTATGCCAGGTCTGCACTACTGTAAAATCTCATTGACAAGAAAATTGAAATAATTAAAAGTCCCAGGCTCAAAAGGGTAATTTCCCCGTATGCAAGAATTGGAGAAAGCAGGGAAAGAAAATCCAAATTTACGTTTTCCATTTTCATAAGCAGCGGAAGAATAAAAGGGGAAGCCATTATGACAACCATAAAAACAAATTTTGTTTTCTCGTACCCTAACTTGTATTGTACCGGCAAATATACGCCAATGAAAACAGAAGTTATAAAAAGCATGAGTACGAACAGCTTTATGTCACATGAGCCTAATCCCGGAATAACTAATGTTTCAATTCCATAAATAGCGCAGCAGACTACATAAGTTGCCATGCAGAAAATATACTTAGACAAAACAATCATTTTTCGCGAATATGGTGTGGCACATAATAGGGTCGCTGCTTTTGGAAATTGATACTCTTTCAAAGATACATATTGCAGCAGCATAAACACGCAAAAAATGACGGATAACATAAATCCTAATACTCCGGTGTACTGCGGGGCGCGCCAAAGCATAAAGGGCGGAATAAGGACAGCGACAGCCAACATGATCAATACATACTTTTTTACAATGAGAACCTCTTTCTTTAACAAATGGAACAACATCATTTCTTATATCCTCCTATATTGGCAAGCATAATATCCTCTATCGTAGGACGCTCGGTAATAGCGTCCGGGAAAAAGGATTGAACCTCTGCTGCTCGTTTTGTAATCCCTGTAAATCCAAATGCAGTTTCTGATATGCTCAAAAAGAGTTTTCGTATTTCATCAGTCAATGCATTCACATCACCTTTGACAATTCGGTAAGTATCAAGTAAAAAGTCTTTTTCTTCCTGAAAGACAATACGTCCGTTGTTGATCAGAATGAGCATATCGGCAATTTTATCAAGATCAGAGGTAATATGCGTTGAAAAGAAAACTCCTTTGCCGCCATTTTCCATGTAATCGGTTAAGACTTTCAATAGCTGGCTTCTGATTAAAGGATCAAGCCCGCTGGTCGGTTCGTCCATGATCAAAAGCTCCGCATTATGGGAAAGGGCTAAGGCAAGTGCATATTTCATTTTCATACCTTTGGAAAGCGTATTTATTTTTGACTTTGGGTCAAGTGAGAACAAATCCATATACCGTTTGAAATCCTGATCAGACCATGCTGTATATGCGGATGAAATTATGCTCTTCATTTCAGCTAAAGAAAGTTCTTCATAAAAACAGCCATCATCTAAAACAATGCCGATACGGTCTTTGATCTGCTTCTCATTTTTTCCCATTTCAAGACCAAAAAATTGAATATTGCCGGATTGCTTTTTCGTCAATCCTAAAAGCGCCCGTAATGTGGTGGTTTTACCCGCACCATTAATACCGATAAAACCTGTTATGCAGCCCTCCGGCAAGGAAAAGGTAACATCTGCTAAAGTGAAATTCCCATACGATTTGTTTAAGTTCTCTACTTTCAAAATATCGCTCATTTTAATCCTCCTCGTAAAGAATATCCATCATAGCATTGAGTTCTTCTTTACTTATTTTCAGTGATTTTGCGGTCTGTATCATGTCCAGCATTTTTTGTTCTACAAGCCGCCGTTTGGAATCCCGGAGCAGTTCAACATTGCTCGTAGATATAAATGTTCCTATACCCACTTGACTTGTAACAAATCCTTCCTGTTCCAATTCCTCATAAACCCGCCTGATTGTTAGGACGCTGACTCTTAAATCATTAGCAAAGGCGCGTATAGAGGGAAGTGCGTCCCCTTCAACTAATTCTTCTTTTAGTACAGCGTCTTTTATCTGGTCTTTAATCTGTTGATACAAGGGGCTGTCAGAGGTATTTGAGATAAGTATCTTCAAAAAGTTCATCTCTCCTTTCTTTAGTGTGCTGTTTTGACATACACATTATAAACACAAAGCACTTAATTGTCAATAGACAGACACGAAGAATATAAATGTAAAATGGTAAGGAACGTTGACTTTTCGTGGGTATGGACGTAAACTTTAATAAAATGACATAAACTATGATTTTTTTAATAAGGAAAGGAATACTTTATGAAAAATCGCTATGTCCCCAAAGTAGTAAGCCTGTTTTGCGCGGCGGCCCTTGCCGTGACGGGCTGCGGAAATCCGGATTCAGGAGCAACGGGCGCAAATGCGGGAGCAGAAACCCCGGTCTCGGATGCAGAGCCATCGGGCAACGGCGGGAATGGAGAGTCTGTGGGAGATGAGGCACCGGAGGAGCCTGTAATTTACGGCGAGCCGGGTCAGCTGGCGGCTTACGATCAGGAACAGGCTCACTATGCCCTGAAGATTAATGCGGATGAGGAACTGCACGAAATAAGCGATATGCTTTACGGCATCTTTTTTGAAGATATAAATTTCGCGGCGGACGGAGGGCTGTACGCCGAGATGGTGCAGAACCGTTCCTTTGAGTTTACCAATCTGGCTCAGGGAAATGAAAAACATGCCTGGCGGGATGTGGGGGACATTGAGGCTGAAGTTGTGACAGGAGACCCGGAGGGCGGTCTGAATTGCAATAATACAAATTACATGGTGATGACCAACAATACTCAGGACGTTCTGGCAGGTATTGCAAACAGAGGCTTTCTGGACGGTATGGCGGTGGAGGAGGGCAGGAGCTACCGCTGCTCCGTCTGGGCAAAGGGGCTGGACGGCTATGATGGACAGCTTAATCTGATGATTACCGAGGACGGAGACAGTATAGGCGGGGCCACCATTCCGCAGCTCACCGGAGAATGGCAGTATTACGAAGTCTTTATCGAGCCGGTGCGTTCCGCATATAAAAATGTGGAACTGGAGCTTACCATCGCTCCCGGGAGTGTAGCGGTGGACATGGTGTCCCTTTTTCCCGTGGACACCTACAAGGGCAGAAAGAACGGTCTGCGGGCGGATCTGGCGGAGAAGCTGGAGGAGCTGCAGCCGAAATTCCTGCGGTTTCCCGGCGGCTGTGTGGTGGAGGGTGTGACTCTGGAGCTGGCTTATGACTGGAAGGATTCCATCGGTGTGGATGAGGACGGGGAGCCCCTGTATTTCAACGGGACCTATGGCGACGTTGCTGCCAGGAAACAGGGTCAGAACATCTGGACGAATGAAAATACCACCACAGACAGATATCCCTCCTACATGTCTTACGGCATGGGCTTTTATGAGCTATTTCTGCTTGCGGAAGATATAGGGGCAATCGGAGTGCCCGTGGTCAACTGCGGGCTGTGCTGTATGGGCCAGGGAAACGGCAGCGGAAAAGCGGTAGGAACGCCGGAGTTCCAGAAGTATGTACAGGATGCCCTGGATCTGGTGGAGTTCTGTCGGGGCGGCACGGATACCAAGTGGGGTGCGGTCCGCGCCGCAATGGGCCATGAGGAGCCCTTTGCGCTGAAATACATAGGTATCGGCAACGAGCAGTGGGGAGCAAATTTCTTCGCCCATTATGAGGCCTTTGTGGAAGCCTTTGTGCAGGCTCGCAAAGAAAATCCGGAACTGTACGGGGACATTGAGCTGATCTTCACGGCGGGGGTGGATGACGGCGACAGCGGAGGAGCGGGTCATTTAGCAGCCTACGAGGAAGCGTATGACTGGCTTGCAGGTCATCCCGGTGCAGCGGTGGAGGAGTTTGCAGGCGCCATAGACCATCACTATTACAATACCCCCAGCTGGTTCCTGGAGCATACGGATTATTATGACGCGGCAAATTACAGCAGGGAGGTGGAGTCCATGATAAACCCCCGCTTTTGCGGCGGTATCAAAGTATTCTTAGGGGAGTATGCGGCACAGTCGAACACTCTGAAGGCGGCGCTGGCGGAGGCGGCGTATATGACGGGGCTGGAGCGCAACGGGGATATCGTGGTCATGGCGGCCTATGCCCCTCTTTTCGGCAACATCACGGCGACTCACTGGGCGCCTGATCTGATATGGTTCAACAATCACACGGTGACGTCCTCCGTCAACTATTATGTACAGCAGATTTTTTCACGGAATGCAGGCACTGCTTTGCTGGCTTCGGAGCTGACCGGGGCGGAGGAGCCGTCGGAAGGACTGCACGGGGCTGTGGGCCTGGGTACATGGAACACCAGCGCTGCCTTTTCTGCTTTGAAGGTAGTTGACAATGAAACAGGAGAGATTCTGGGGGAGGACGATTTCAGCGAGAATGATTTCGCGGATAATTGGATCAATGTCTCTGACGGAAAGTGGAAGATGGAGGATGGGCAGCTGACTCAGAGCAATGCCAGGACCGATACAGGGCGTTATTCCACCACCGGCACCGCTGCCTATTTTGGAAGCGCAGACTGGAAAAACTATACCATGACCGTCACGGCTAAAAAGAACGGCGGTTCCGAGGGATTTCTGATTCCCTTTGCGGTGAGAGGTATCGACAACAACTATTTCTGGAACATCGGCGGCTGGAACAATACGGTGTCCTGTCTCCAGCAGGTCAGCGATGGTGCAAAGTCCGACAGGGTTTCGGGGACGGTGAAGGACTGCGTCATTAAAAGCGGGCAGGAGTACGAGTTGAAGCTGGTAGTGACGGAAAGCAATGTAAAGTGTTATATTGATGATGAACTGTATATAGATTATGACATCCGTGAAAATATACGGTATGAGAGTTATCAGGTGGTGAGCACGGACGATTCCGGAGATATCATTGTGAAGCTGGTGAATGTGACCGGACAGCCAAGAACCTTTGCTATAGACATTGCAGGGGCAGAGAACCTTGCCGGCACCGCAACAGTGGAGCTGGTGGAGGGAGACAATCTGCGGAATGACAATATTCTGGGGCAGGAGGAAGTGGTGACGCTTAACACTTCCGAACTGTCAGGTATTACCAATCAATTTAACTACACGGTTCCGCAGTATTCTGTTACAGTGCTGCGGATCGGCCGGAATTAAGCAGGCAGATGACCATAAATTTAAAATAGAGGCATTGGATTGGAGTTTGAACAGATGAAGACTGTTGCATGGATTTTATTATGGGTCATACTGGCCGCGCTGGCACTTGCGCTGGCGTACATCCTGTTCCTGCAGATATGTAATCTGCTGGTGAATCCCAAAAAGGAATATGACCACTGTGATAAATTTTATTTTCGGGTGCTGAACAGCGCCGCCGCCTGCAGCTTTGTTTTGGGACGGCTGAGGATCAGGCTGGAGGGGGCTGAAAAGGTGCCCTGGGATCAACGCTTTTTACTGGTGAGCAACCATTGCTCCAATTATGACCCTATTATCACCTGGTATCTGCTCAGGAAAAATAATATGGCATTCGTGTCAAAAAGGGAAAATTTTAGGGTTCCGCTGTTTGGCGGAATGATTCGAAAATGTGGTTTCCTGTCCATTGACAGGGAGGACCCGAAAGAGTCCATGAGGACGCTGATGAAGGCAGCGGATCTGATGAAACGGAATGAGGCTTCTGTGGGAATTTATCCTGAAGGCACCCGGAACAGAACACCGGAAAAGGGACTGCTTCCCTTTCATAACGGCGTCTTTAAGATAGCCCAGATGGCCAAAGCGCCTATTGTGGTGGCGGCGCTGCACGGCACGGATAAAATTCGCAAAAATTATCCCTGGCATCGTACAAAGGTTTCGCTGGAAATATTGGAGGTGATACCCGCAGAGGAGATTGCGGGCAGGCGGACTGCTGAAATCGGGGAGCGGGTGGCAGGATTGCTTCAGGAAGCGTTGAAAGAGGAGAACTGAACGGTACTTTCCCGGAATTATAAAAATTGATGGAGCAACTGATAAAATACCTTCTTTGGGGGATACTGTCTTCCAAAGGAGGTATTTTTATGGAAGATGATACAATTAAGCTTCTTCGGGAATGCAATGCGGGAATCAAGATGGGAGTGTCCACTCTGGATGACGTGATGGAGCATGTGCAGGAGGATTCCCTGCGCAGACTGCTGGCGAAGAGCAAGGAGACGCACACGCGGCTGGGTAATACCACCCATGAGTATCTGAAGGAATACCATGACGAGGGAAAGGAACCCGCCATGATGGCAAAGGTGATGTCTAAGATGAAGACCAATATGAAGCTGGATGACGAGGGTCCGGACAGCACCATTGCCGAGCTGGTTACAGATGGCTGCAACATGGGTATCAAGAGTCTATACCGCTATATGAACCAGTATCCGGTTGCGGAGGACAAGGTCAGAAAGCTTGCCAGGGAGGTGGCTGACGCCGAGGAAACCCTGGTGAAGGACCTGAGGGCATATTTGTAACTATTCGGAATCGAAGTCCCCAAAAAAAGAAAATACCTCTAAAGTAGACATACTTTAGAGGTATTTGTATTGCTTACTATTTTACTGATTTTGCATGAAAATATTCTGCTCTTTCAGCACCGGATAAGCAATCAGTTCACTGCCGTCCAGGTTTTCCCGCCGCATATCCACGCCCGTAATCTGGCTGTTGTCATAGGTGTTGTAATAATAAATGCCCTTGTCTGTATTGCAGCAGGAGGAGTAAATTGTTATCTCGTATTTTCCTTCACCCATGTGAACGCAGCCGCGCTGCTGTTCCACGCTCTTTAAGATGTGGAAGAACTGGCTGACGCTCTCTGCCTCCGAGGAACCGCAGCGGGAATTCAGTTTTGTAAAAGCGGCTTTCACAAAGCGGGAGGCGGAGGATAGATCGCCGGGAAGCCCCATGGCGCCCATGCCCCGTGAGTAGGGAGTTAATGCAAGGCTGTCGCAGAAGTTATTTGCCGGAGGTTCCGTGGACAGAGCCATATAATTGCTGAGGTTGGTCATATGGTAGTCAAAGGTAGGGTTGTTGGTCAAAATTCCGACAGGATTGTCATAAACTTTCAGACCCTCCTTCACAGACTCCACCGTGATGCTTCCGTCCTTGCCGGAAATGATCCAGTGCAGGGGCGATGGGGGAAGCTCCCGACTGAAGGGGAGAGATATCAGGTTCAGCCGGGACAGCTTTTCACGGGCCTGTGCAATAGTGGCGCACTGGCACAGTATCCAGGGGATAAATTCAAAGGATGCAATGTTATCCTTTCCCTCCTCAAAGGACTTGTAATCTGCGTTTCCGGGAAAATTCAGGCCTGCCATGCTTAAGCCGGCGTCATTGGTGGCCTCATAGTAAAGGGGATAGTCCTCCATAATGTACGCCATGCCTATCATGGCATAGTGGTGTGAAATTGTCTCCGCATTCCGGAACCGGAAAGGATAATTCCGGGGAGTGATGGTCACCTCCTCATGATAGGAATACTCCAGATCCAGGTTCCTGCCGAAATAAAAGTCCTGACTTTGAAAAGCTGCCGCTGTACACATATATTAACCTCCTGTCTTAATTGCGATTCTCGAGTGTATTATACCACAAAAACCAATGAAAATGTAAAATTATTCTCTGTTTTTCAGTACCTCCGCCGGGGTGATCCGGTTCAGTTTTCGGACAAGAAGCGCGTTTATGACAAAATATACCGCCATCACACCCGCAAAAATCTCCGCATACAGATACCATGGGAATACCAGATTCATGCCGACGGCAGCATTGGCAATCATCCACGGATAAAGCGCATCCATGATCACCTTCGCAAGGGGTATTCCAATGATTGCCCCCGCTGCCACGATCCATGCATTTCCGTCCAGATATAATTTTTTGATCTCACCGGTGCGGAAACCGAATACCCGCACCAGCGAAATACCGAAGGATGCCCGGTCGATCATAACGCCCATCATGAGATATAAAACCATGCAGAAAATAAACACTGCCGAAACGGTCATCATTATGATCAGGCTCATCATCAAAGATGTAAATATCGAGGCGGAGCGCGCTATGTCCTCCTTTGTGGTTATGTTGTAAATTCTGCTTTCGTCAATGGTAAGTTCCTGATCCGAAAGCAGCATGTTATAATAATCCTCCTCCCGTCCGAACAGTTCCCGCATACTGTCGATATCCATAAACACAGCCAGTCCGCCGGCATAATCACAAATTCCCTCCACTGTAAAGGCATAGTCAATATCCTCCGCGCTGTCTTTCAGGATCAGTTGATCTCCTGTGTGCAGCCCATATTTTTGCTGAACGGATTTACTGATGATAATGCTGTTTATTCCCTTCGCAGGCTCCGTGTCATAATATGGATTGTCCTTACGGATTCCGATCACAGACACATTGATGGTATATCCCATTGAGGTCCTGGAAAGAGTTTCCGCATAGCAGGCTTCTCCGCCCTCCGGAATGTCCTTTTCCGGATATTTCAGGGAATACATGTATTCAAATTTCGTGCTGTTAATGCTGTCCTTTTGCACATTTCGGCACAGGACATAGCAGTTTAGTCCCAGCATGAGCACCAGCAATGCAATGATCATACCGCACACCACCGTAAGACCGGCCCGCCGCTCCCGCATCATCTGGCGAAGCTGAAAAAGCCTGATAAAGTGCAGTTTGGGAGACTTGGAACTTCGTCTCACACTTCCTGTCATGCCGCCTGCAGCAGCACAGACAATCCTTGAGAAGAATCGCTTCCCCTGCGATTCTTCGGTGCGAGGAAACTCCTTCACACTTTGTTCGTTTCGGATCAGAGACAGTGCTGTCCGGGAAAGCCGCCTGTTGATCACAAGATAATTCACCACAGCCGAAACCGCGGGGGGCATTACAATACTGTATACGATCAGATAAACTGAATAGCGGACATCCAGAGTCGGAATAGAACAATAACGGTAGCTGTCTGCCATCTGGGTGGGGATGCCCGTTTTGCTGAAACCAAGCAGTGCCCCTGCCACTCCTCCGATAAAGACAAGAATAGTGGGCAATGTAATATAATGGAGCAGCAGATCCCGCTTCTTTGCCCCAAGTGCATACAGCGTTCCGATCACACTGCTTTCCTGTTGAATCTGGTGGATCACAAATACGGAGATCACATAGGTGAACAAAACCATGACAATGACTCCCGCAAAAAGTCCTGCTTCCCTGTTGATCTGCATATCCCCCGCCGCCGCAAGGATTCTCGGATTATCTGCCTTTTTCACAAAGGAAGTGAGAGCATGATCAAGGCCATACTCCCGGACCATCTGTTTCACTTCATTGTCCGTCATACCGGAATCGATCAGGCGGTATGCATAGCAGTAGTCCTCCGCCCTGGAGGGCATAGTTTTCTGAATCTCTTCATACTGCTTTTCTGTGACAAATCCTGTGCCGAAACGGCTGCTTTCCACTGCCATGTCGGAAAACCTCCGCACAGGCATATCATAATCCGGCGTGCTTCCTATGCCCACAATTTTAAACTCCAGGCCGGATATGGTAATGCTGCCGCCTGTCTTCAGCCCATGTTCCTCGCAGTATCGTTTTTCCAGGACGATCTCTCCGCTGTTTTCAGCCGGATGTCCCTCATCCAGATCAATGAGATTGATATTTTCCCTGCTCTTCATCACTCGGACAATGGAATCATCCTCCGCTTCCAGATCCAGACTGAACATCCTTTCCAGGAGGATTCCCGCATCCGTAAGCTTCCTTTCCTGTGCATCCGTCAACGGGAAAAATACTGCAAACTGTCCGTCTTCTACATGATTTTTCTCTGCTTTGTCAGTGCTTCCGGCAATAATGGTATCCGCTGCGCCCACAACAGATACTACAACATACATTCCCATGACAATGAGAATAACCAGCGCCAGATAACGCAGAAAGTTGCTCTTAAGGTCCCTGAGCAGTCTTTTTCTTAAAACCCGGTTCATCCTACAGATCCTCCAATTCCGCCGCCGGCACTCTCGTGTGGTTTTCATATTCTTTGGTGATCAGACCATCCTTCACCACAAGTACCTTGTGCACCATATCTTTGATCGCGTTATTATGTGTGACGATCAGCATGGTGGTTCCGTACTTTTGATTGATTTCTTCCAGCAGGATCAAAATATCCCTTGAGGTCCCGGAGTCCAGCGCCCCGGTAGGCTCATCGCAGAGGAGGAGCTTCGGATTTTTTATCAAGGCCCTCGCAATGGCGCACCGTTGCTGCTGGCCGCCGGATAACTGAGACGGGAACTTATTCTGATGCTCCGCCAGCCCTAAGGTTTCCAGTAGTTCGGTCATGTCCAGAGGCTGTTTTGACAGATATTCACAAACCTGAATGTTTTCCCGCACAGTCAGATTGGGCACCAGATTATAAAACTGAAAGATGAATCCCAGATGATCGCGCCTGTAATCCGCAAGCTTAGCAGGTCTTAAGCCGGATATTTCCTGCCCATCTACCTTCACCGAACCGGAATCCATGTTATCAAGCCCCCCGATGCAGTTCAGCAGAGTAGATTTTCCGGAACCGCTGGTTCCCTGAATGACACACATCTGCCCTTGCTTCACCTCTGTGGAAATACCTTTCAGCACTTGGATATAACTGTCATCCTTTCCATAGCTTTTCTTTACATCCTTTACTTCAAGATACATATTTCAAACCCTCTCTTTTACATAACAATGTTATGTTTTTGTTATTTAAAATGCTGCGCCCATGCACAGCATATAGAAACCGTAGTTAGATCATTTCCGTAAAGCCCTTTACTATAAAGTTCATAATTACTTTCATCTGTTTTACCGCTGACTGTTCCTCCCTCTCATGTGTCAGCAGGTGAATGAACGCATCTACTGTCATGTGTGCCATCCAATGGATCAAGTGGGAATTAAGCTGCCTCCCTGTTTTTTGCTTTGCAAAAAGCCCTGCGGATGACGCAAACTGCTTTTCCGTCATATCCACGATCCGGTCGAGACTGTCTTCAAAAGAGGTTCCCCGGGATTTGGTCAGCAGCAGGATAAACGCATCATAATTTTGGTACAAATGGTGAATGAGCATTTCTGCAAACTCATCATGGTCTCCCTCTTGATGTTCATAGACATTCGGCGGTGAGAGAACCTGTTCATCCCTCGCAAAATGCTCCTGCATCATATTCAGAAGCGTTGTCAGGGGCGGCTCCACGATTGCACGAAACAAATCTTCCTTGTCGTTAAAGAAGAAATAGAGCGCGCCTGTGGTTACGCCTGCATTGGCGCAGATTTTGCGAAGAGAGGCCCCTGTATAACCTTTTTCCATAAACTCTGCCCTGGCACTGGCAATTAGTTTTGCTTTTGTTTCCCGCTCTTTCTTCACTCTGTCACCTTTTTTTACGAATGAACATCATATTCCGCAATAATGCAGTAATCGTCTGCGTAATCGTCGACCTCTATTTCAATGATATCGATGGGAATCTGACTTTTATACGCAACCCACTGGCTTCCCATTGCATGAACAAATTCCTCTTTATTTAAAACATAGACATATCCCTTTTGTCCATATCTGGGATGACAGTTCTTGAAAAGCATTTTCATTCCGTATTCCGGCATCATTGTCCGCTCGGAATTCTCGTCACCCTCCACGCCCAGAGCGAAACATACGGCCATATCCAGATTGTCTGTCGCATATACAGCCTTCTGACAGCCCGCTTCGTATTCGGTATCATGGGCCTGTCTGGGCTGCAGGCAGTCTGTTTTGCAGGGACTTCCATGAAATAAGTAATTTCCCCGTCTGTAATACAGCTTCATTTTCAGTCTCCGTTTTATAATGTTTTTTGTTCTCCGCTGATAGCAAGTATATCATTTTGTCGGCGGTGAAGCAACTCTAAAATCCGGATTGACAGAGTAAACGATGTTGCCGTATTTTCATCTGCGGCTTGACATGTTATAATGCATTCAGCAATAAATTTGCACACGCCAATAGGAGATCAGGATGGACAGATTTAAAATAATGAATGCATTTCAGATAAAACTGTTGTTGGCATTTTTGATGCTCCTTGACCATCTGCGGTATATTCATGGTCTGGTGCCGCCTGAAACAGCGGCGGTTCTGACCCTTATTTCCCGGTGTGTCGCCCCATGTTCGCGTATCTGGTTGTGGAAGGAATCCGGCATACCCATGACCTGAAAAAATATTGTCTGCGCTTATCGGTATGGGCAGTGGCAGTCTATGCGGGAAATGCACTGTTAAATTTTCTCTTTCGGCTTGGGTCAGGAACGCTGCCTGAAGCGGAGCGGGCGCAGTTATACAGAAATCCCAATGCGATTTTTACCCTTGCATTGGGAACCATCGGCATAGCGATTGTCCTGTGGGGAAAGCGGCAGAAGACGGCAGCGGGAAAATGGGCGTATGTACTTTCTGCGGTGGTGTTCTGTTGCGGTTTTCTCTATGGCGAATGGGGCAGTGTGGTCCTGCCTTTTATGTATATCGAATATTTTCTTCGGGATAAGAAGACCCTGCGACTGTCAGGCTATGTTCTGATTGAGCTCATAGCAGTATTACTGTCTTGGGGAGAGCCCTTCTGGTTCTTTGTATTTCCGTTCATATTCCTGTATAACGGGAAACGGGGGCCGAAGACAAGGTTTAGTAAAAATTTCTTCTATCTGTTTTATCTGATCCATTTGTGGGTGATCGCTATTATGAATTTTCTGGTGGTGATGGGGAGAATATAGGATGTGATTTAATATCCTGTTTTTTAAACAGCCTCATTGCATGAGCACTCATAATAGGCTATGCTGAAAGCAGGAGGTAGCGAATATGGCTAATGAAGATAAAAAAGACTTTAATGCTATGTTGAGAGACAATAAGGACATGCCGAAGATTCAGACGATCACGGATGCCAAAAGTATTGAGAAATATGGCGGGAACAAAATGTATTTTGCTCCGCCGGTGGACTATGATAAAGTAATGAAAAGAGTTCCCTGCGGAAAAGTAATTACTGTCGGAATGATACGCGAATACTTTGCAAAATTAAGTGGTGCGGATTTTACGGAACCGATCACAGCGGGAGTCTTTGTGTCTATTGCGGCATGGGCCAGCAGCCAGCGCACTCAGGATGAAACGCCCTGGTGGAGGACGCTGAAGGCGAACGGCGAGTTAAATCCCAAATATCCGGGTGGCGTCATGGCGCAAAAGGAAAAGCTTGAGGCGGAAGGACATGTCATTATTCAAAAAGGGCGTACAAATATCAGATACTTTGTTGAGAATTATGAAGATGCCATTTTTGAGTTATGATTTGCAGTCCTACATAGTCTATTTGTGAGGTTTGGGTATATTTATGGGACATGGAACCCCTGGCGTGGTTGTCATAGATACAGTACAGGCTGTAAATATTGCTATGTACATAAGGGGGATTATAAAAAAGGAATTGACACAAACATTGTTGCGAAAACAGAAAATTTTACGCCCCTATTGAAAAAACAAAAAACGGAGTTTATAAAATGAAATCCGGTCAGACGGTTTATGTGTGGTTTTTTCAGATTTCTAAATAGAGGGCGCAGATAAGTGGCGTACTGAATGTTGGGAAATGATGCGGGAACGGCTGTAAGTGTGACATAAAATCACATAAAAGAGGCTATGTTGTGTCCTATGTGTTAAACAGCAGCAAAAGGACTTTGGCAAGAATGAAGCTCCGCATTTATCCCGAACATATACAAGAATACCAGAGCTTTCTTGATACACTGCCCGAAAAGGTAAAAAAGGAAATCAAGAAAGCGTCCGTCTGCAAACGGCTTATCAATCCCGATGACTGTAATCCGAAATGTATAATGGGATATACCTTTGTACTGGATGGTGAGCAGTATCAGAAATGCCGTTACATGGCGTTTCAGCCTACATTGACAGACTGAATTGTCTATATGATATGCTATGGGCGGAATGGAAAAGGGTGATTATAAAAATGAGTATGCAAAATTTGATGGAACTGTTATCAATTGAGTTCAATTGTAAACCTGATGATTTTTTAAAATCGAATAATATCCTTACCGTCTCAGATCTGCATGAGGGCAGACGAGTCTATTCCACAGAAAAATACTTTTTCCATATGGTGACAATGGGTGGAAATGCTGTCGTGACCGCCGATGAGTGCATGCAGGATTTTCTTAGAGCCTATATCGACGCAAAGCAAGGGCACTATCTTTTTGAAATACCAAATCTTTTGCCTATTGAGCGTGAATTAAATAAGTACGGCTATACGCTCACACAAACATACCATATGTTTTTATCTTGCGAACAGATCAAAGCGGAGAAGAAATATCCTGTAAAATGGTTCTTTGATGATGAGATACATAGGTTTTACGGCGATAAGCGATTTCCAAATGCAATTTGTTCGGAATATAAGCCAGAACGTCCGGACAAGGTAGTTGTCTGTGCCTATGACGGAGATACAATAATGGGGATGGCAGGTTGTTCCGAGGACGCTCCGCATTGGCAACAGATCGGCATTGATGTTTTACCTGAATATCGTTCAAAAGGGGTAGGAACATATCTGGTAACTCTCCTCAAAAATAAAATTATAGAGTATAACAATATTCCATTTTATGGTACTTCTGTTTCAAATTATCATTCGTGGAATATTGCATTAAACTGCGGATTTAAGCCAACTTGGTTAGAAATCGGGGCAAAGAAAATTGAATAACCCATCTGCATTACCATAGCTTTTGAGACTTGAACAGCGCACATACTTTATGCTTTATTTCTATATTGTTGTAAATTCCGGTTTGAAGAAGCAGTTTTTTTCTTGCAAAGTCTGTTCGAACGTGTTATATTATAAACATAAAAGGAGCAGCCGCCCACAAAGTGGTTAGCCTCCCTGGGGTATAAAGCCTACCTCGTACCGGCTAATGGTATGCTCCCTTCTAAGTAGACAAGTGAAATAATAAAAACACTTGATACTTGGAAGGGAGCATTTTCTATGTCAGAGATTACACCAGAAGATAAGATTTATTTTTGTCGGCAATACGCAGAAGGCAAGATGACACAAGGTCATATCGCAAAAGTGACAGGCATGGCAAAAGCTTCGATTCATATGTGGATCAAAAAGTATGAGTCTATGGGCACAGATGCTTTTCTGCATAACGGGAATAAGCATTATCCCAAAGAACTGAAAATTCAGGCGGTTGAGGATTTCCTGTCAGGGGCAGATTCCCAGTACGGAATCTGCAAAAAATATGGCATAAAATCAACTACCCAGTTACGAAAGTGGATTTTGATGTATAAGTGACAAGGTAGGCTTTTTATTTTCGCTTGTTTTTCCTATCTATGTAGGCAAGCAGTGTAATTAAAAATGTCGCAAACAAGATTAAATCCTGAAACGAAAACATTTCCATCCGCACCACCTCCCTTCTTTTGCAAGTCAGGGAGGCTACCACCTTGTAACACGGTTGCTCCATGGTTTCGAATATAACACATTTCTGCGACGATTTCAACCGCCAAGTCAAATCTTTTCCTGAATCTTCTCATTAATTGTTGCCGATACGCTTGATTTTGACCATTTCCAAATTTGCCCTTATAGTCAGGAGAAAAATTAACATTAGATAAACATTGATTATGGTATAATGATTCTTCTAACGCAGAATTCAAGCCGGCTGACGCTGTCTTGCCGCCACATGCGTGGCGCATTATACCGACTGCCATGGCTTAAAAATCAAATGTCCGCTTCGCGGCCGCTTGATTTTTTGCGCACAGGGTACAATAAAGAGTCCACATAAGGAGGACAAAATATGAGATTATTGATCATCGAGGATGACAGGCAGCTTGCCGATGAAATGAAAACGGGTTTAGAGCGGCAGGGCTTCACTATTGATATTGCTAACACAGGTCTCGAAGGAGAGGAAAAGGCATGTGTGACGGATTATGACGCTGTTCTGCTTGACTTGAATTTACCGGACAAGAACGGAATCGACATACTTGTTTTTTTACGGAGCAGCGCACGAAATATGCCTGTGCTGATTGTATCGGCAAGAGAAACGGTAAAGGAAAGAGCGACCGGACTTGACCTGGGAGCAGACGATTATATTGTAAAGCCCTTTGACTTTATTGAGTTGACTTCCCGTATCCGTGCTGTTGTCCGCAGGTTTCACGGACGGACAAGTCCCCGGATCACCATTGGCGGCTTGTCCGTCAATCCGGCTACATGTACAGCGGCATGGGAGAATGAAAATATTCCGCTATCCGCGAAAGAATTTGATATTCTTTTGTACCTTGCGGAATGTTATCCGAAAGTCGTATCCGGCGAGGAAATCATAGAACACACATACAACGAGGAATTTGACATGTTTTCTTCGGTGTTGCGGGTGCACATTTCGAATCTCCGCAAAAAGCTGCAGGCAGCCAGCGGACAGAATCTGCTGATAACGGTAAAGGGAAAGGGATATCACTTATGGAAAGATTTCGAAAAATAAAGTTTCAAAATTTTGTTTTACTGTATTCCCTGTGTCTGATAGTTGTGTTCATCCTTGTTGCATTCATCTTAATCCTGAATATTAAGATCGATATACCGGAACAACTGCGGGGATATTATGTATCTGCTGATGAGGCGGTGTTTACAGAGAATGGCTTACTGATTCCGTTGAATGAATTAGAAAAAAGCGTTGTCACTGAACAGGAAATCCATTCTCTTTTTATTCCTTATTATGTATCGATCATCACCCGCGCGACCCTGACCGCTTTTGCCATTTCCCTGATATTGTCTTTTGTGTTTGCGTACATTTTAACCGGCAGGATCATAAAACCGATCAAAGAAACGGCAAACAGTCTTAAAAACAGAAATACAAAAGCTGGTAATTTGCACATAGCTTTCCCAAAAGAACTATCCGATATTGAGACCGCTTTTTCGGACGTGAAAACGGAAATATCCTGTCTGTATGCAGATTTTGAAAATCTTAGTTCTTTCATTTCTCATGAGCAGAAAAACTCCCTTGCACTACTGCGGGCCGTAATACAAAATGAGTGCCCTGCTGTGGCCGAACGGACAACCGCGCAGCTTGACCGCATGGTAAAAAGCCTTGACGATATTTTGACCTTATCTGCAAATGAAAGCGTACTTGAAAAAGTGGATCTGCCGCTTATCTGTGGAATGGCAGCAGATGAATACAAAAAAGTGTACCCTGATATATCTTTTGATTTTGACGAGGAGGCGGATCTGTATATTGCCGGTCAGGAATTGTTGGTATACAGGGCAGTGTCAAATCTGATCGATAATGCGGTTAAATACGGACAGGGCAAGCCAGTTGCGGTGTATGTGGGTACACAAAACGACTGTCCCTATGTATCCGTTGAAGACTTTGGAATCGGCATCAATATGGAACAGCAGGAAAAAATCTTTGAAAGCCGTTATAGAATCGGAAGCAGGAAGAAAGACGGTTACGGCATAGGGCTTAGCCTGGTCCGCCATGTGGCGGAATTGTGCGGAGGATTTGTCTGGGTGGACAGCAGGGAAAACTGCGGTTCAAAATTCAAACTTGTTTTTCCGGCCTTTACGCCGGATTAACATTGCCTCTGATAGACTGTATCCTGAAAGCTGCCGCGGAGTTTCAACTGAGAAATATCAATAGGAGGATTTTATGTATTTAATCGGTCACGCATTTAAAAACATAGTGCGAAACAAGGGGAGGTATCTGTTGATCGGCGCCGTCTTGATCATATGCTTAACGTCAATCACAGTATCGGCCATGATTCATTTCACAACGGAAGCGGTCATTGATGACTATTCAGACCGCTTCGGTGCAAGCGTCTACTTTACACCTGATCTGAGAAAGCTGCTTGCTCTTAAGAAACCGGACGAAAAGGGAATGTACCATGATCCCGAAATCACCACGGAGCAGTATCTCGCTTTCTCAAAATCGGATGCCGTAAAAAACACGCTCTTTCAAGGTGCACGTCAGACCTACAGCGACACGCTTTTGGGATTAGACCAGGGCGGTGAAGAAAACTTCTATGCTTCCGGCGGATGGGAGGGCATGGGATTCACAGATTCGGCAGATTCACAGGCCGCTCATGGACAGAGACAGGCTCCCAACACGGTTGTTCTGGGTTACTCTGATTATTCCCTGATGGAGGATTTTGCCCAGGGGCTGCGGGAACTGGATGAAGGGAACTTTTTCAAGTCTTCCGGAGAGTGTATGGTGAGCAGAGACTTTGCTGACCTGAACGGCCTTAAGCTCGGCGATCATCTTGAACTGCAGGATGTAAACAACACAGAGGTGGAGCCGCTCCATTTAACTGTTTGCGGAATTTATCTGGATATAACAACACCACAGCCGGATGGCAGCGATTGGGCACTCAATAATCGGCGTAATGAAATCCTCACCTGTTTTTCCACGCTTGAAGAACACAGCATCTTCGGGCTTTATGTAACAGCAGTTTACTATCTGAAAAATCCCGGGCTGGCGGCCGAATTTGAAAGCTATGTACGGGAGAACGGGCTGCATGAAGTCTATAATGTCAACGTAGATGCAGAAAGCTACAACCGGATCGTAAAGCCGGTTGAGAGCCTGAAAAGTATTTCAACTACTTTTCTTGCGGTGATACTCTTAGTGGGGTGCCTGATCCTGTTGTCAATGCTGGGGGTACGGGAAAGAAAGTACGAAATCGGCGTACTCCGGGCAATGGGGATGCCAAAAGCGAAGGTTGCCTTTGGACTCATCTGCGAATCCGTCTGCGTCATGGTTCTGTGCCTTTGTATCGGTTTGGGCGCGGGCAGCCTTATCGCGCAGCCTGTGTCAGACAGGATCATGAAGGAGCAGGCAGACCTTGTGGAACAGCGTCCCCAGGCAGACTACGGGGATATTATTTTCAGTACATCAGGTATAAATGAAAACCCTTCTGCCCTTCAGGAGGTGGATATTATCCTGACAACGGAAAGTATTGCATTCACCGCTGTTATCTCACTGGTACTTGGACTGCTTACAAATATTACGGGAATCTTCTATATCACAAGATATGAGCCTATGAAAATACTGTCAGAAAGGGGCTGATCACATGAGTACACTGCATTTGGATCATATTTCTTACACATATGAAAAAACTGAGACGCCTGTACTGCGCGATATTACAGCCGACTTTGAAGCGGGAAAAATGTACGCCATTATCGGGAAATCCGGCGCCGGCAAGACAACATTGCTGTCCCTGATCTCCGGGCTTGATGTGTGCGGGCAGGGAACGATATTTTATAATGGTGAAGATTTGAAAAGCATAAACAGGGACAGATACAGAGCATTAAACATCGGTGTGGTTTTCCAGGGCTATAATCTGCTATTGAACGCTTCCGCCGTCGAAAACGTCGTCCTTTCAATGAATTTGAGCGGGGACAGGAGCGCGGGCAAGAAACTCGCGGCATACGGACTTTTAGAAAAGGTGGGGATTGACCGGATTACTGCAGACAGGAAGATATTGAAGCTGTCCGGCGGCGAGCAGCAGCGGACAGGCATCGCCAGGGCGCTCTCCCACAATCCGGATATTCTGATCGCAGACGAGCCCACAGGAAATCTGGATGAAAGCACGGAGGAGGAGATCATGCAAATCCTTACCGGTCTTGTAAAGAACGAAAAACGCTGTGTCATTATTGTCACCCATTCCCACAAGGTTGCATCCTATGCAGATGAAGTGCTGGGCTTGTCGGGCGGCAGGCTGATAACGGTAAACCAAAGAAGCGGATCAACGGGCAATTAGAAGTTGCTTTTTAGCGCTTATCAGATTCTTTATTCTTATTGCCATATATTTTATAATGGCAATAAGCATAAGGAGGGTGATTTTTATGAATATGAACATTATATCGAAATACTTACAATTTTTGCGTAAGAGCCACAATTACACGCAAGATGATATGGCAAAAAAATTAGATGTATCAAGGCAGGCAGTTTCAAAATGGGAAACAGGAACAGCTATCCCCGACCCGGAGGTTCTGCTGGAAATTTCCAAACTATATGACATCACGATAAATGATATATTAGAACCCAGAGTACAGCCACAGAGGATAACTGATTTTGAGCAGATTTCCGCAATCTCTGAAAAGGAAGTAAAAGAAGCTTTGAAGCAGTTTGACGCGGATTCTCTTGTAACAGCTTTAATGGGGGCATCTCCAGAAACAAATAGTTTTTGTGAAAGAATGTTTCC
>CAMWJV010000028.1 GCA_947174665.1 uncultured Lachnospiraceae bacterium | reverse complement strand
CTTCTGCTCCTTCGAAACATCCTCATCTAAAAACCCGTATCTCGGCTGCCCGGTCTCCTGATCTTTCGCCCAAAACCACACGCTCACGGTTTGAGGGTTCTCTTCCCAGAGGGAAGATACAATCAAATACGTATGAACGCTGTAAAGCCCTCGCACCGCAAATGGCACCACACAAGCCCCAACCAGCAGCACCACCATAGCGATTACTCCCTTTCGGTTCCTTTTACAGAGGAATAGCACTATCTCCCCCACTGCCGCCAGCAGTATCAGCGCTATCATCAGACGCCCCCAGCCCGGAGCGGGATCATTTAAGTTTGTCATGTAGGGATTACTGCTTTGAAACAACCAGTCCGTAATTCCGTAAGACAGAAACCTGCCTCCCAGCACATAACAGAGAAGCCCGGCAAAAATCCAGAACACCGCCCAGTCTCTTTTCCCCCTGATACGGAATTTTCCTGCCAAAATCTTTATTTCTTCCTTTTTCATGGCATCACCTCCCCGCGTGTCTTTTCCTCCGTCTTTTCGTGCATCTCCACACCCGGTTCCTCTGTCGTATCCGGCCTCTCCAACGCATCTGGCCCCTCTGTCGTATCCGTCAGAATATGCCCTTCTGCATAGCCCTTCATTATCTGCGCATACTCTTCCGGAATACGATAGGTAGTACCCTTCTCCGCTACCAGGTATCCCTCCCGGAAATTAATCCGGCAGACTGTAGTACGAAGCAGGGAAAACGTAATTCTAAAGTACACTTCCCCCTCATAGTCCCTCTGCAGATCGTCCTGCTCCAATCCACCGTAAATACATTCTTCCAGCAGAGATTCAATAACCACATTTTCTCCACTGTCAGATTTCCCCTCCCGATCATACAGCCTTACAACAGGAATTCCTTTAAGAGCCTCATTATCTGCCACTGCTTTTGTATTGACGCCATAGGCCATAACCACACACAGCAGTATTGCGATACACCAGCATCCTGCAAATTTTACAAAGCGCTGCATGGTAAACACTTTTCTGTCCCCCGTGAAATAAGCAAGAGCTCCGTAGACTGCCCCTCCGATCAAAACAGTCGACACCGTCTCCGCCAAAAAGGTCGCCAGGTAACTGTGGGGGAAAAACTCTGTAAAAAAGCCAAAAATACAATATTCTTCAGTACCTCCGACCATAGCGTCCGTTCCCAGTATTGAGACATAAAGCGCCTCGTTCAGCTTGTAGGGAATTGCCAGAACCGCCTTCATGGGCATAAAATTTTCACCCACATAAGTATAGCTGTAATGTCCCATGATAAAGCCCACTATGGTAAACAGCACAATACGAAAGGTTCCGGCTTTAAACTTTCGTACTCGCTCCTGTAATTTTTTATCATCCCCCTGATACACAATGGAGGGAATTTCCAGTTTATTTTCCTGTTCCATATGACTCCCTTCTAACTCTCTTCCTGTCCGTAAATCCGACGGAACTTCTGCCTCGCCCGGTATATCCGGCTTTTTATCACCTCTGGGGACAGATCCATGATCTTCCCCACTTCCTCATAGGTAAGCTCCTCAAAATCCCGCAGAAGCAAAACCGTGCGCTCCTGCTCCTCAAGGCACATCAGACATTGACGCACTCTCTCCGCCTGCTCCCTTTTCAGGATTTCCTCCTCCGGCAGGTTCCCTCCTGAACTGCTTCTGGACTCCCCAAGGTTTTCCCACTCCTGCTCCTCAAGCAGTATCGGACGCTTCTTTTTTGCGTAGCTTAAGAACACGTTCCTGGCAATCCTGAGAGCCCAGGTACGGACGCTTGCTTCCTCTCTGAATTTGTCAAGATGCAGGAACATCCTTAAGAATACCTCCTGGCTAAGATCTTCGGCAAGTGCCGTATCCTTTGTCATATAAACCAGGTATCCCCAGACCGCATCCCTGCTCTCCTCATATGCAGCTGCAAATTTCATGGCAATTTCCTTCCGTCACTTATATAGACTCCTCATCTTTCAAAAAGTAACGATATTATTTTTCAAAAATTTCCTTGACCTTCCACCTTGTGGAAGGGTTACAATAAAAACATCAAAAGGAGGGCTTATGAAGATCAACGAGGTAGAACAGGCTGTCGGCATAACTAAAAAGAATATTCGGTTCTATGAACAGGAAGGGCTTTTGACTCCATCCCGCAGTGCCAACGGCTATCGGGAGTATTCTCCGGAGGATGTTCAAACACTGCAGCAGATTAAGCTGCTCCGCAGACTGGATATTCCCATTGAGGAGATCAAACGTCTGCAGAGCGGCAGCCAGACCTTGGGAGACTGCCTGGAGCGCCAGCTCATCACTTTAAGGCGGCGACTTCGAAATCTGGAGGCAACGGAAAACTTTTGCAATAACCTTCTCGCGGAAAGCGCGAAACATGCCGTTCTGGAAAACCTTCCCGTTGAACAGCTTCTCCTGGAAATAGACAACATGGAGAGAGGAGGTACAAAATTTATGAATGTCCGTGAAAAAGACAAGCGGGAGCGAAAGAAGGGGGCTTTCATCGGAGCCGGACTTTTTATCCTGCTGATGACAGGATGTCTTGCCACCACCATCTGGGGAATTGTAATCGCATCAATACCCATAATACCTGCCGCAATATTGTTGGCAATTCCTACAACAATGATTATCTGCACACTTTTTGTTCTGAGAGAACGTTTTAAGGAAATTGAAGGAGGAGAGATGGATGAAGCTTCTAAATATTGATCATGTGCCGGGGAAGGAACTCGAAGCCCTGGGAATTGTAAAGGGAACCGTAGTGCACACCAAAAACATAGGCCGAGACTTTATGGCTGCCATGAAGACCCTGGTGGGCGGTGAGCTTGTTGGATACACCCAGATGCTGAATGAAGCAAGGCAGATAGCCATCAAGCGCATGGTGGACGAAGCGGAGGAAATGGGCGCAGATGCCGTTATTAATATCCGCTATGGCACCTCTTCCGTTATGTCCGGTGCCGCAGAGGTTATCGCCTATGGCACTGCCGTGAAATTTTTGTAACTGTTCAGAGCCTCGCAGAGGCGTTTTTGCGAATGAGCTCTGAACAGTTACGAATTTGTCAGTCAATAACCCCCGGCAATACCATTATCGGTACTGCCGGGGGGCAAATCTTGTCAGTGTAATGCTTTAAACTCGCAGCTTTTTAACCGCCTTCTCCGCGATCAAACAGGTTCCATGTTCCTTTAACTGCAGTATCCTTGCCTCATCCGCCGCATACAGTGCGGCAAATTCCAACGCCTCAATACAGGCTCTGCCATATCTTTCATATGCGGCATGCCCCTTCTGCATGTGCAGGTAATAGTAACCGTCCCACTCATAAAGCGAGCTCTCCACCCGCAGATTCCCGGGCAGCACTGCGGCATAATCCATAACATTGCAAAGACTGGAAAAGACAAACACCGCATCCTCCGGCCTGCAGGCAGGCTCCTGCTTTTCGGCCTTCTTCTGTGCCTGACCGGGCGCTGTGTTCGCAGGTGTCATCTGCTCGGTAGCCTCCCTTGTCTTCTGCAGGATACGTTTCATTTCCTTCAGGCATTCTATCAACTGACTGCTGTCATTCACATCCGGATCTCTGTCGGAAAACGTCAGGACAAGACCCTGATCAGCCACCATCATGATCTGCAGGTCAAAGGCAAACCGGGGCGGCGTATAGCCCACTTCCTCGGCGGCCTGTTCAATAATTTCCTGAACAACCTCTTTTGCCTTCTCACTGCGCATGACAAAATCCTTATAGTCAATTTCGTATTCTTCCAACTCTTCATTGGACAAAAAACACTTTACTGTTTTTTCATCTATACGCTCTATCTTCATCTTTACACCCCATCCTGCCGACGACGGCACAGACAGTCCTTTCACACTTCACATCCGTGCCGGAGCGCATCCTGAAAACGTGAACATTTACATCTTGAAGAACTTCATATCCTCATTCAGCGATGCGGATATATCCTTCAGCTTTGTCGCTTCCTCCGACAACAGATTGATGGTCGCATTCAGCTCCTGCATGGAAGCCGTGGTCTCTTCAGCCGATGCTGCGTTCTCCTCAGAGATTGCAGACAGGTTGGAGATAACGTCGATAACGGAGGCTCTCGCACTGTTGCAGGAATCTGCACATACACGAATCTGCTGTGTTCCTTCTCTGGAAACATCGATTCCGGTACTTACCTCTCCGAATTTTTCCTTTGTATCGTTCAGCTTATCCTGCTGTTCGCGCATCAGGACTTCCGCTTCCTTCATCTCATCCATGGTCTTCTGGGACTCGTTCATCAGGTTCCCGATAATCTGCTGAATTTCAACAGCTGCATCGTTGGACTGCACTGCCAGCTTTTGAATCTCCGTAGCAACCACCGCAAACCCTCTTCCTGCCTCGCCTGCTCTTGCCGACTCAATGGACGCATTCAGCGACAGCAGATTGGTCTGGGATGCAATGGAGGTAATCAGCTCCGTAGCAGTGCTGATCTGCTTGATGGATTCGTCAGTGAGACGAATCTGATTGCCTATATTGCCGATTGCTTTTGAGGTCCGATCGTTGGACTCACTCAGATTCCGCATGGTATCCGTAGATTCGTCACCCGCCCTGCTCATAGCGTCGGAAGCCTCTGTCAGATCATTTACGTTTCCTACAATATCTTCAATCACCTCACCCATAGCGACAATCTCACTGGAGGCATTCTGAATCTCCTCCGCCTGGGATACGGCACCCTTGGAAATTTCCTCCACGGCACGGCTCACATCATCAGTGGTATTGCTGCACTGCTTTGCCATGTCCTCCAGGCCGTTGCCTGCATCAAACAGAGTATTCGCCGTCTTCTGCAGATTGCCTACAATCTCATTCAGCTTATCCTTCAGGCCCTTAACCGCTCTTCCCATGTCACCGATTTCATCGCTGCGGGCCAGAATATTCTGCTCTACCTTTGCACCCAGATCGCCAGATGCCAAGGTTTCCACTACACCTTTCGCTCTAACAATAGCATTCGTCATGCTGGTTGCCACAACCACTCCCAACACACACACGATGATCAGCATTACCACACTAATGCCGACAAAACTGCCCACCTTCTGACTGATAAATGCTTTAACCGATGTCAAAGGCTCACCCGCAAACACAACGCCGATAACCTTGCCTGAGCTATCCTCCAGAGGCATGTAGACGGCCACATAATCCAGATCGTTGATCTGAATGTCCGTTGTCTCGTAAGTCTGGCCCTTCTGAACTGTTGCCCAGACCTCATCGGAGATATCCGTTCCAAGAATACGCTCACCGGTTTTGCTGTTCCTGAGTGAAGTCACTCTCCTGGTCTTACCGTAGCAGATGGTCACATCCGCCTCGCTGCCGATTACATATTCGTCAATCTCCTCCATACGGGCACTGAGATTCTCCTCGCCCTTCCAGAGCTCCTCATTTTCATCCAGATGCCATTCTCCGTCCATAGTAGTGTATGAACTCTTCAAAGACTGCGCCAGCAGTTTCAGTCCTTCCACCGCCTCTGACTGCAGGCCGCTTGTCAAAGAGTATCTTGCATAAAACATCAGCACCAGCGAAATAAATAAGGCCGGTATGATCATCATAAGTATAAGTCTTGCCCGAACACCAAATCTTGCATTTTTCATATACATCCCTCTCTTTTGTTTTATGGTTTTTGCAATTATCCCTGCTGATTATGTAAAAGAGCCTGCGTCTATTCTATCATTATTTCTTAAAAAAATCAATTTATTTTATTGACAATTTTATCCAATTTAATACAATTTAATACTATTAATCTATATGTGTGTCGCAATGATCAGTGTCCTTCCGTTCCGGCGGCGGCAGATATACTCCTCCGCCCGGTTCCGGGTCTCCGCATCCATCCCCGTAAAAGGCTCGTCAAGCAGCACATATGCTGAATCCGCCTCCATAGCGCGCACAAGAGCCACCCGGCGCTTCATGCCGCCGCTCAGCTGCCCGCAGGGCCTGTCCAGGGCCTCCGGTTCCAGCAGTTCCGCCATCGCTTCCTGTGCCCGGGTTCCGTTCCCGCAGACCAGCTCCACATTCTTTACCGCACTGTATTCCTCGCAAAGCCTGTCCTCCTGAAACATGACGCTCACTGTGCCCGGTGAGGAAATCCTTCCTTCGTCCGGCTTTAATATCCCGGCGAGAATGTGCAGCTGTGTGGTCTTACCGCTGCCCGAGGAACCGCGCAGATAGTAAACCTCCCCCGTCCGGTAGACGGCATCCAGCCCGGAAATCACCTTCTGCTCCCCGAAGCTTTTTCCCAATTTTTCCACAATGATATCACCACTGCTTTCCTGCCTCTGCTCCGGCCTGCGGCAGGCAGGCTGCCATGCAAAGAACAGATCCGCCAGCCCTAAGACCAGCTTTTCAAACAACACACTCATAAGAATGACCACCGCACTCCAGGCAAACACTCCCGCTGTGTCCAGATAAATTTTAGACATATAAATCCTCTCGCCCAGAGAAAAATCCGGAGTGCCGATCACCTCAGCCGCCACCCCTGATTTCCAGCACATCCCCAGTGCCACTTTCATGCTGCCATAAAGAAAGGGTTTCAGCGCCGGACGATAGATATAAAAGAAACGGTTGCGAAAAGGCAGGCGGAAAACCCCTGCCATCTCCAGAAGCTTCTTATCTGTGGCCTTCAGTCCTTCCAGGGCATTGGTATATATACCCGGCAGCACCACCAGAACGCAGACCGCAACAGCCAGAAAAGAGGAACCCCACCAAATCAGCAGCAGAACGGCAAAGGAGGCCACCGGAACTGCCATGATCAGTTTCATCACAGGAGAAAGCAGCTCTTCGAAAAAGGTCAGCCGCCTGCTGAGCGCCGCCAACAGCAGCGCCGCACCGAATCCTGCAAAAAAACCGATTCCGATGCGCAGAAGACTTCTGCCCACGGAAAGCCAAAAATCCTTCTCTCCCGACAGCTGCAGAAGTCTCGATGCCGCTTCAAGGGGCGTCACTGCAAGTATTTGGTTGTCCACCGCAAGAGCAAGCAGCGTCCATACCCCCAGCCAAAAGAGAAGGATACATCCTTTTTTAACATATTTATTCATTCGATACACTACCGGATATAATAAAAATCATCCTCCGGCACCTTTCCTCCCACCAGGGATTCGTCAAAGCCTGCAAGCACATCCAGATAAGCGGACAGATCGGCCTTCATGTCCTCGCCCGTAATACAGGTAATGTGACACTCCGGGACAGCCCTTTCCGCAATGGGTTCTTTTGCCACGATGCCTGCGGCCACAGCCAGCGCCGCACCGGCGGCGACATCTCCGTTTATGGCCTCCACGCTGAGAGCATGTTCTTTCAGGAATTCCTCCACAGCTTCGGGATGCTCCTCCAGAAATTCCTTCCTCACCACAGTGACGCCCGTCACCATGCCGTTGCTCCTGCCCCCCTTCAGTTCATTTTCCACCCGCAGCCACTCTTCATTCATATCCAGCGCCATCCGCAGCGCATCGTTCTGCATCAGCGCCGCAGTGACAAAGGGCTGGGGAAGCAGACCTACAGCATCCGTATTTTCCGCCAGAATAGCAGCCACCTCCGTGGCCTCTGACTTAAATTCCAGCGTGTAATCAGCTTCCGACAAACCGTTTACCTCCAGCACAAACTTAAGCGAGGCCTCCGGCGTGGTTCCCTTTCCCGTCAGGTATATGGTCCTGCCTTTTAAATCCGCCACGCTTTCCACCTCGGAGGTTCCCGTGACCACCTGAAGCACTCCCAGAGTATTGATGTCAATTACAGCGATTCCACCCTCCGTCCTTTGGTAAAGGACCGCCGCCACATTGGCAGGAATCAGGGCAATATCCAGCTCTCCCTTCACCATAAGCGGCAAAAGCTCGTCCGCCCCGGTTGTCATCCGGAACTCGTAGGTATCCTCCGTCTCTCCCTTCTCCGCCCTGTCCATCAAAAACAAAATCCCCATGGAAGTGGGCCCCTTCAGGGAGCCCACACGGACATTCACCGCCTGACGTTCCTTCCCGCAGCCTGTCATGGCTCCAAGCGTCAGGACAAGAACGAGAAGCAATGCCACTTTTTTATTTCTGTAATCTGCTTTTTTCAAATTTCTCAACCCTTCTTTACTCTCTTGCCTTCGTTATGGCATCAAATTTAGCCTTTAAATCTTTTGCGATTTCGTTTACCGCCTCGGTAGACGCGGCAATTTCCTCTGTGCTGGCTGCCAGCGTGGTGATCCGCCCATTTACTTCATCCACTGTCTCAATCAACTTTTCCGCTTCATTGTTCAACCCATCAATTGCCAGCACAATCTCATCCTTGTTGCGCTGGCTGCCCTGTGCCATGTTCTGGCTGGATTCACTGAGATTTTTAATCTCGGATGCCACAACGGCAAAGCCCCTTCCGGCCTCTCCCGCCCGGGCCGCCTCTATAGATGCGTTCAGGGAAAGCAGATTCGTCTGTGAAGCTATGGATGTGATATTTTCATTATTCTCGCCAAGCTGCACCAGAAGATCATTAATCTTCTGAAAGGAATCTTTTATATTCTCACAGAAGGAAACTACATCCGCCATGGCAGTGCTGATATTTCCTGTCTCCCTGGCATTGCTGCTGTTTCCCTTCGCCATCTCCGCGATGGAGTCCTTAAGGGATGAAAACTGACCGTTAGCCCCGGCAACCATGGAGGCAATCCTTTCATTCTGCTCGCCGACTTTCCTGTTCTGCTCCTCCATCTCCTCGGACAGCTGCTCAATGCGGAGCTTCTCCTCCTCGGCCAGATCCTTGACATAGTGGACACAGCTGCTCTTGTTGTTACACTCGTTGAAAATTGCCGTCGCCATATCCCGGCAGGTGTTGTATCCGCAGGCGCTGCAGTTAATTGCGGTCTTGGCCGACGTGGTCTTGTTCATATCCTTAAAAATACCGGCAAACTCCCTCTCGTCCGGAATTCTCACCTTGTTCCCGACAGACTTGTCAGTGTACTTGCGGATAAAATCATTCAAGTTGAGACGTGAAAACTGCCTGTTCAGGTTCTTCAGGCGCTTTTCGGGCGTCGCTCCCTTCGCCCAGGCGCTCCTTTGGTTCTTGTTCTTGCTGGCCTCCTTTATCCTCTGAAGCTCATACAGAATATCGTCGTTCTTCGTCTTCTCCTCCTCGATGCCGGTTCCGTAGAGACAGCCCTGTGCGCAGTTCAGCGCATCCACCATGAAGGGGAGAGACTTGTTATGTAAAACCCGTTCTTTATAATCCTCCAGAAAATGATAAGCATGCTTCTCGCCCTCTATCTGACGGATAAACACGTCCTCTCCGCAGAACCAGTACACATTTTCCTTCAGTCCGCCCGGCATGGGATAAATGGAACCCAGGCCGTACTCGATTTCATTTGGCGCAGGATCCGCCATGATATTGTGCTCCTTCGCATATTTTGCCAGGTGGTCGAAGGTCACATTGTAATTAATATATCCGTATGTATTCGGGTCATTTATCTCTGACTTCTTCGCAATACACGGGCTTATAAATGCAAGCTTGTCCGTCAGGTGCATATATTTTTTGGCATAAATTGCCGCGCACATCATAGGGCTGTGGACGGGCACAAGCTTGGGAATCAGCTCCGGAATATAATGCTCGATATAGTTTACGATCGCCGGACAGGGCTGGGAAATCCCTCCGGTAAAATGATGCTCCGAAATATATTTCACATATCCCCAGGTAGTGATGTCCGCTCCAAAGCTCACACTGATAATCCTGTTAGCCCCCAGCCTTTTCAGTCCTCCCAGAATCCTCTGATATTGGCCCGGATAGTTTGCCGCAAACGCAGGTGCCCACAATATGGAAATTTTTTCCCCCGCTGCCAGATCTGCAAAAAACTGCTCCGTATCGTCCCTGAATTCCCTGGCATTGTGCTCGCAGGAATCAAAGCAGGCTCCGCAGCCCACACATTTGGTACCGTCCACGTAGATTTTCTGTCCTTCCCCGCAATCTGCGGCTACATTAGCCGTCAGGACTGGGCAGTTTGAAATACACTTATTACATCCGATACAGTTCTCATTAGTAAAAACCAAACCACTCTGTAAAAAATCCGCCATTTATCCTCCGTTCCGAGACGTGTACGCCTCTGCTGATATAAAACCAAAATACATACAAAAAAAGTTTTAATATAGCTTAATATAATATTAATTGAATCTCATACGAAAATCAAATATATTTTTAAACCCAGCAGAAATGCCGCCTGGCGGCGGCATTTTAGGTATTAACTGCAATATGTGCTTACCAATACAGAACCCAGTCCTTGCTCATTCTTGTCAGGGCTTCCATATAAAAATAGTCACCCCAGGCATTGCACTCGTCCACACCTTTGTGGTCGCAGGTATTGTACGGCGAATGGTTGGAGTATGTGCTGTGGAGCACCAGGCCGTTGGAAATTTCAAAGTCCTTCACAGCGTAGTTATCATACACGGACCTCATGATCTTAGAGGCAATCTCTCTGTAATACTCTGCTTCCCCGGCTCCCAGATACTTACTCATCTCCAGCATACCACAGGCCGCGATAGAGGCTGATGAGGAGTCTCTTGGCTGGTCATCTCCATCGTTAAACTCCAGATCCCAGTAGGGCACCAGGTCTTTCGGCAGGTGTTCCAGAAAATATTCCGTTACCCTGCGGAACAACTCAATGTATTCCCTACGTCCCGTATATTTGTAGGCCAGCGCCAGCCCGTAAACACCCCATGCCTGCCCCCTTGCCCAGGCAGAGCCGTCCCTGTAGCCCTGACAGGTGGCTCCGTGGTCGGGCGCCCCGGTCTTCATGTCAAAGAAGAAGGTGTGCCAGGTGGAATAATCCTCTCTTATGACATTTGCAACCGCCGTATGGATATGCTTTTCAGCAATGTCGCGGTACTTCTCGTCCCCCGTCTCCTCCGACGCCCAGTAGAGCAAAGGCAGATTCAACAGGCAATCAATGATCAGGCGGTAATTGCCCGGCTCATCCATGGCCCCCCATGCCTGAATAAACTCACCTACGGGATGATACCTGGAAATCAATTGCTCCGCCGCCTTAACAGCAGCCTCCCGGCCTTCTTTATTTCCGGTCAGTTTATAGGCAGCCACGCAGGAAGGGGAATAGAGAAAGCCCATGTCATGATGATCCACCGAGATTTTGTTGTTAATTCTTTCCAGAAAATCGTGAACCTGGACTTCCGCCGCCTTCTTCAGCCTTTCGTCACCGGAAAACTCATAGGCAAGCCAGATTTCCCCTGTCCAGAATCCGGTAGTCCAGTCCCGGTTCTCCACCGGGGGATAAAAACCATTCTCACTGTACGCCTGCTGGAATTTATCGGTAAAATCAGGCAACACATGAAGTATCTGCCTGTTACAGAAATCCAGCGCATCCTTTATCTGCTCCCCGGTGATTCCGGGATAACCCTCAAGTATAACCCCCATATAGTCATCCTCCTCAATATTTTCCACATTTCACCCATGATTCCACCCTGCGGAATCACGGTTCGGGATGAAGAAAGCCCGCATCAAAGCGAACAAGTTCGCTTGGGCATTCTTCTGTGCGAAGAAGCTCTGCTCTGCAGGGCGTGAAATCACTTAGCGAAGTCTTTTTGAGCTTAGTGATTTCCTTCACACTATCCTTTCAGGCCTGTAGCCGCAACGCCTTCCACAAAGTATTTCTGCAGGATCAGGAACACGATCAATACCGGTATCAGGGACAGCACGGATCCCGCCATGATCAGGCCGTAATCCGAAGAATACTGACTGATGAACATTTTCAGTCCCAGCTGGATAGTCTTCTTGTCCTGAGATTTCAGATAGATTAGGGGACCCAGGTAATCATTCCAGGTCGCCACAAAGGTAAATATGGTCAGTGTGGACAGCGCCGGCTTCGACAGCGGCAGCATAATACTTGCATATATTCTGTACTCGCTCATGCCGTCTATCCTGGCCGCCTCGCATAAATCATCCGGTATCCCCTCGTAAAACTGTTTCATCATGAACACGCCGAACGCCGAGAATGCCTGGAGACAGATAATTGCCGTCAGCTTGTCATTCAAACCCATTTTCCTCATCATGATAAACTGGGGCACCATGTACACCTGCCAGGGCATTGCGATAGTCGCAATATAAGCAAGGAACAACCCGTTCTTGTGCCGGAAGTTCAGCTTTGCAAAGGAATATGCCGCGAAGCTGCTGGTCAACAGCTGCAAAAAAGTAACTACAATTGTCAGAAATACTGTATTTCCCACGAACCTGGCAAATGGAATCTTTGTCCAGATGTTCGAATAATTGCTCCATCTTGGCACTTCCGGAATCCACACAAAGGGATTCATCTGAAATACTTCCCTGTCGCTCTTGACCGACGCCGAAAGCATCCACAGGAAGGGAATCACCATGACGACAGCAATCAAAATCAAAATAATATATACGATTACTTTGCCCACAACCGCCTTCGTATGTGCCGATTTCATATTGCTCCTCCTTTTTTATAACACATTGATTCCGTACACCTCTATCTGACTCAGCGCCGGAAAGGGTGAGGGATCATCAGCTTTTATCAGACTGCCCAGCTCTATCCATGTGATTTCCCTCTCCGGGAAGGTAAGCACATGGCCTCTGTTGGATTTTTCCAGGGGAAAGTCAATACTGCCGCCGTCTGAAAAGCTCAATGTCACCCGGGTCCACCAATTGTCATGAGGAAAATCCGAGCGGGTGTAAAGCACCACCTTGCCTGTTCTGACCTTCCTCCCGAATTCCACCTTCATCACCGCATCGTCCTGCCGGTTGATACCCCAGGACTGGTACGGCCATTGCCCGTGGGACAGGTTCGCACGGACGCCGTCAATGGCGTTCTTTGCCGCGAACACCGACTCTCCCCGGGTCTCCACGTTTGCCGTCGCATGAGGATAGCAGGGAACATCGCAGTGCTGGTCCGCAGGATTCAGCGCTAGATTCCGGTATGCGGCAATCTCATCCTGTCTGGCCGCCTCCACGTATATGTAATGCCTGTCTCCGCTGAACACCTTGGGGGAACAGCTGATTCTCTTCTCCCCAAAAGGGATGGTGTAGGATACGGTCTTTTCGGTAATGTACACAAAAGCTGCGCCAAGAGCATCATCCACCTGCCAATTGAGAAAGCAGTCCTTCTCAGAGGCTGTAAGTTCAATCCTGTCGCCCTCCTGATAGGTGTGCATACATACCAGATCAACAAAGTCCTCACCGCTGCCTACACAGATAGTGTTGTCAAATTTATCAATTACCTTTAAGGATAATATCATGTTTACGCCTTCTCTTTCTTTGACTGCCCCCAGAACTGGATGATAGTCACTGCCAGCACCATGATAAACAGCACCATGGCAATCGCGCTGGAATAGCCCAAATCCCAGTCAATAAAGGCTTTTTGATAAATATAGTATACCAGAACCGTGGAGGAGAGCGTCAGTTCACCGCTTCCGCCGCCGGCCAGCATGACAGCAATGTCATAAACTTTAAAGCAGTTGATAGTCAGCATGACTACCACAAAAAAGGTGGTGGAGGACAGCTGAGGCCAGGTCACATACCTGAATTTTGCCCAGGTGCCCGCGCCGTCCAGACTGGCCGCCTCGTAAAGCTCTGCGGAAATTCCCTGAAGCCCTGCCAGGTAAATCACCATGTAATAGCCCATATACTTCCATACACTGAATAAGATCATGGACAGCAGCACCAGTCCGCCGGTAAACCACTGTGGCAGCTTATCCTGGGATACGCCGAAGTTATTCAGCAGTATGCTGTTAATAGGACCTTTGGAGGGGTGGAACAACATCTTCCACACGGCCGTAATTGCCACCAGAGAGGCTACATATGGGAAAAAGGCCAGGGTTCTGAAAATCCCCCTTCCTTTAACTTTCTGATTCAATACAATAGCCAGCGCAAGGGAAGCTATCATGGTAAGGGGCACTGTGCCCAGACAATAAATAATGGTATTTTTCAATGCGGCCTTAAAAAAGGTATCGCCCGCAAGTCTTGTAAAATTTGTAATACCTGCCCACTTGATAGGGTTGCTCCCGTCCCATTTTAAGAAGGCAAGGGCAAATGCAAACACGATGGGTATCAGGGTAAATACGCAGAATCCGATAAAGTTCGGAGCGATAAAGGAATAGGCGATCAGATCCCTCTTTGTCTCACGGCTGATTATCCTGTTAGCTCTTATCTTGTCAATCTGCCTGTTCAGGGTTCCGATCCTTGCCAGCATTTTGCGCTTTTTCTTTTTGTCAGCCTCCGTTCTCACCGCCACGATCAGTTGTGTCAGTTCACTTTGCAGGCCGTCAACCTTGACAGCCTTCTGTGCTGCGTCCATCCTCGGCATACGATTACTCTCCTTTCCAAAGCGGAGTTTACAATATGAAAGGGGCCGCACCATGCGACCAAGGGGTCTCTGGTGCGACCCAAGGAAACCATAAAATTCAAGGGGCCATAAGGCCCCTTGTGATTCATCTTGCAGAAGTGCCTGGAATTACTGGTTCTGAATCTTCTGAACCTCTTCATTCATAGCCTTGATACCGTCATCTACACTCATCTCACCGGTCATGATGGAACCATGATAGGAATCCAGTACGGAGTTGATTTCGGATACGTTAGGCGCATAGGGAACTTCCAGATAAAGGTTGGAAACATCCAAAGCAGCCTTACTTGCGTCATCCTGAGGGAAGCCTTCCAGAGAAGTGATTGCCTTCTTTACCTCATCCGTCATGATGGCAGGGAAGTTACCACTGGAAGCCATGACAGCCGCACCCTCTTCACCGCTGACCCACTTCACGAACTCCCATGCAGCGTCGGGAGTATCGGACACGGTAGTCACGGAAAGTCCGGTGATGGTTCCCAGAGTGGAGCCGGGTTCAACGCCTTCAGCGTGAGGATACTTTACAATACCCCAGTTGCCGCACAGGCTGGAATCATATTCGCCGCTCTTGATGTTGGTCATCAGGGTTGCAATAAACCAGGAACCCTGGTTCATCATAGCCACATCTCCGCCGGAGAATGCTGCTGAATAGTGAAGGCCTTCTGTCTTCAGGTCGCTGTACTTTCTTACAACGCCGTCAGCCTCCTGAGCCAGAACCATCTCATAATAAGGCTTCATGAAATCATAATTACCATCCAGAATGGTATGCTTTCCGTCCAGAACGGACATCAATCCCACACAGCTTCTCCAGGTGTGGTAATGTCCGCCGTAAACCTGGGAACCAAAAGTGGTATCCGTCATCTTCCTTGCAAGCTCGTCATACTCATCCCATGTCATGTCATTGGTGGGATAGGCAACGCTCTTAGCATCAAACAGATCCTTGTTGTAGTAGAGCACCCAGAAATCGTTTCTGAAAGGCAGCTCATACAGCTTGCCGTCCACCAGCACCTGGTCGGTTGCCCCCGCGTATTTGCTCAGATCAACCTTATCCTTTGATATGTAGTCATCCAGTGCCAGAATAGAACCCTTCTGAACCAGCGTCGCATATCCGGGAACGTCCTTGATGGTAACAACATCGAAGTCGGAACCATCTCCGGAGAGCTCGGTTGCAAGAACTGTCATGTAATCGCTGGATCCAAGGTCGACCATCTCGATTGTAACGCCCGGATGGGAATCTTCATACGCTTTCTTGATATCCCCCCAGTACTGTGTGGTGGACTCATCCCAAATTGCCCACTTCAAGGTCACATCCCCTGAACCGGAGTTTCCCTTTGCACCGTCTCCGCAGCCGGTCAGCATGGTTGCCGTCATAGCCGCCACAAGTGCAGCGCTGAGCAGTTTCTTTTTCATAGTACATCCTCCTTATTTTTGCCCAATAAGGGCTTTCTTTTCTTGCTATGCTGTAAGTATAGAGAAAAACAGAGCAGGATAACATGGAAAAAATTAATATTCTATTCAAAATTTATTCACAATCATCTGCCTGCTTTTGTAAGCGCTTCCAAAACATATATTTTTTTACACTTACCATGTAATTTTTTTAGATTTATATGCGGTAATCCTGCCAAAAAAGGAAAAGTGCTGTTGAGTTTATCTTTGTACTGTTATAAAATAATATAAATGAGCACAAAGGAGCACCCCATGAAAAATCTCCACAGTCCCGGCAGAATTCAAAAGAAAATACTTGCCATCACGGTCTCCTGCCTGCTGGGCATGTGCATGATCATCAGCTTCGTCAGCTACTATCTGTTTCAAAATTATCTGCAGCACAGCCTGATTCAGTCCACGGAGACAAACCTCCGGCTGTTGTCGGACACCATGGACAAAAACATAGATGACATTTACCGGATGGTCCGCTTTTGTCAGACTAACTCCGATATAGCTCTCTACATTAAGAACAGCCCCAATCCCGGAACCACACTGGCCGTTGCTACCCACGACCGCATGACGGAAGAATACAACAATAACCCCTCCAGCGAATATATGATACGTCTGGCTGTCATTACCAGGGAGCATTTCCTGCAGATTGTCAGCGCATCCTACTCCTCCACCGCCGACCTGGCCAGGGAGGTGCCGGAGCTTTCTTTCTATGAAGAACTTTTAAACAGCCGCGGATACAATTTTTCCACAGGATTTATAAAAGACCCTTTTTATCGAAGGGGAAAGGATGTGCTGCCGATAATCAGACCTATCACTTACAAATTCAATTCCGTTCAGGGCGGATTTCTCTTGATTGAAATCTCCTCCGACCTGTTCACCGATGCCCTGCGGCGCTATACCTCCGCTGAAGACAGTCCTGTCGTCCTTACGATAGGAGAGCATCACTATCTGTACGGCAGTGACGGGCTGACGGAAACAACGGCTGCCTATGAGATAGTGAAGGATTTCACCGACTCCGCCTCCATAGACGGCATGCAGATCAGCAGAGTTAAAGACGGCGGCGGTGTTTCCCATTTTGCGGTGACTGCCTCCCTGAATATGCCCGACTGCTACATCACTCAGCTCATTTCCCGCACAGAGCTGCAGAACCAACAGCGCATTCTCCTGTTCCTCCTGGCAGGAACCTTGCTGAGCATACTGGGCATCGGCGCACTGCTGATGCTCATGTTGAATCAAATGATCAGTGTGCCTGTCACCAAGATCAGAAGCAAAATGCAGCGGGTGTCCGAGGGTGATTTCACAAGAGATGCTTCCATTGAATGGAATCACGAGCTGGGTGACATCGGAAAAGGCATCAATGATCTGTCCGAAAGTGTGTATCTGCTGATGAACAGGCGCCTGGAGGACGAGAAACAGAAAAAGGATCTGGAGTATAAAATGTTACAAAGCCAGATCAATCCCCATTTCCTTTACAATACCTTAAACTCCATCAAATGGATGGCCACCATACAGGGCGCCGAGGGCATATCCGAGATGACTACCGCCCTTGCGAAGCTTCTGAAAAGCCTTTCCAAGGGAACCAGCCTTCTGGTGCCTGTCCGCGAGGAGCTGTCACTGCTTCAGGATTACTTTACCATACAGCGCTACCGCTACGGAGGCACTATCACGCTGAACATTCATACGGAGGAGGACGCAATCCTGGATGTACCTGTTATTAAATTCACCCTGCAGCCCCTGGTGGAAAATGCCATTTTTCATGGCATTGAGCCGAAGGGCTCCGGACATATTGAAATACACCTGTACTACGAAGAGAGCACAGATGAAGGCGCTTCCCCCAATGTCCGCATCGATGTGACGGATGACGGCGTGGGAATGTCAAAGGAAAAGGCGGAACAGATTCTTCTGTCCAACAGCGACAATTGCGCTGATTTCTTCCGGGAAATCGGCGTGAGCAATGTGCAGAAGCGATTGCAGTATGAATTCGGGGAGCAGTACGGCATTACGGTGAAGAGCGCAGAAGGCGAGTTCACCACTATGTCCATACTCATTCCCGGCAGGAACGCGGAGGAAACCATCCATGTATAAGCTGTTAATTGTAGACGATGAACCCCTGGTTCAGGCAGGCATTAAATCCATGCTGAACTGGGCGGAACTGAATATTGAAATCTCCGGCACCGCAATGAACGGCCAGGCCGCCCTGAAAATGATCGAGGAGCAGAATCCTGATTTTGTTATCACGGACATTAAAATGCCGGTCATGAGTGGACTGGAACTGATTCGGACCTGCCGTGAGCGCTATGGCAGCGAACGTCCTTTGTTCATCATCCTCACCAGCTATGAAGATTTCCACATGGTGAAGGAAGCCCTTACCTACCAGGTTACCGATTATCTTGTAAAGCTGGAGCTGACTCCTGAAACCCTCCGGGAAGCCATGAACCGCGTCACGGAAAGGTTAAATCAGTCCGCGGAAAAGAACGCCCCCCCCAATCCGATCACTTACCTTTTTAACGAAAAGTTTTTTATAGGGCTTTTAAACAACCTGTTTGAATCAGAGGAGCAGTTTACTCTCCAGAGCCGGGATCTGAACCTGGATTTTCATTATAAGTCCTATGTCTGCTGCTACGGGGAGATGTCCGGCAGACAGGCGGACACATTGCCCACGGAAAAACAGCTTTCCCTGTTTTCCTCCTCCATACAGATATTGAAGGAGCTGACCGGGAAATACCGGTTCTGCTATGTCCTCACCCTGGACATCCGGCATTTTGCGCTGATCTTCTGCTACGAGGAGACTCCGGAGGAGCTTCCCTCCACATGGTCCGCAGAGCTGAAAAGCATACTGGAAAGTATCCGTGAGACCCTGAGCAATTATTACAATGTGTCCTTCCGATGCGGTGTGGGTATTCCTGTGGGTGCTCCTCTCGCCGTCTGCGACTCCTATCAGTGTTCCAGACAGGCTTTTCAGGCAGGTGCCGCAGACTGTGCTGTTACATACTTTGAGGACTGTCTGCAGACGCTGGACAGCCACAATTTCTTCAATATCAGCCTGTTTAAGGGGGACTTGACAAGGGCCTTTGAGGAATACGATGCCTTGCTGCTTCAACAGACCCTGGACGCTCTCTGCGAACTGCTTCTGACGCACCCGCACCATCACCTGCAGGCTTTGGATGCCGCATGCAATATTTTGTTTCTCTCCCTGTCCCTTCTGCAGAACGGAGAAAACATTGTTTCCGATTTTTTCCGGGACAATCCGGACGGTTACCGCTCCATCTACAAGCAGACTACCGTGGAACAGATTGTAAACTGGCTGAGATTTCTTGAGAAGCAGCTGTGTCTTTTGTTTGAGGATCACCGCAAGGACTATAAAAACCACATAGTCACAAATGTTAAAAAGTACATTAACAGCCATGTGTCAGAACGCCTGTCTCTAAATGAAACAGCGGCTGTATTCGGCATCAGCCCCAACTACTTGAGTCAGCTGTTCGGAAAGTACAATGAGCTGGGTTTTTCCGAATATATCAACACCTGTAAGATCAACGAGGCAAAACGTCTGCTGGACGAGGGCAGTCTGAAGGTGTATGAGGTTGCGGATAAGCTTGGTTTTGAGAGTTCCTTTTATTTCAGCAAGGTATTTAAAAAGCTGGAGGGTATTTCTCCCTCCGATTATGCGAACCGTGCCACGGGCATATAGAAACGAAAGGATTGGTGCTAAATTATGGAAATGCGTTTTCAGGAAGCAGCCGATATATTCCTGGCTGAAGACAAAGATTTGCAGGACTTCCTTCCCTTCCCCACTGCGGCGGACAGAAGCGCTTATGAACAGCTGGTGCCGGAACTCAGGCAGCGGCTGATAGCCGAGGGGGAAGCCTGCCTCGGTTATCGGTATTCCCCTATATATGCCACGGATTTCATGGCATTTAAACGGACGGGCAACAGGGTTAATTTTGAGCACATTTATTTTGAGCGGAGATACAATCTGAATTCTCTGGTGCTGGCGGAGTGTGTGGAACATGAGGGACGCTTTCTGGATCAGATCGTCAACGGTATTTTTGTCCTCTGCGAGGAGAGTGCCTGGCAGCTGCCGCCCCACAATTCCTACGAGAGGAATCAGCCCCAGGAAATACTGCCCGATGCCACTCGTCCCGTGCTGGACCTCTTTGCCTGTGAGACCGGTGCACAGCTGGCCTGTATCTGTTACCTTTTAAAGGAACAGCTGGATGCCGTCAGTCCTTTTATCATTACCCGCATCCTCTCAGAGCTGAACCGGCGTATTTTTGAGCCCTACCTGAACCGGCATTTCTGGTGGATGGGGCAGGGAGACGAGCCCATGTGCAACTGGACACCCTGGTGTACCCAGAACGTCCTCATTGCGGCGTTTCTGGCTGACTGCTCCCGGGACACAAGAAAGGCGGTATTGAAAAAAGCCGCTGCCGGCTGCGATTACTTTCTGAAGGATTACGGGGAGGACGGCTGCTGCGATGAGGGGGCCCTCTACTTCCGCCGGGCAGGATTGTGTCTTGATGCCGCAGCCGATTTGATGAACCGAGTGACGGACGGCGCTTTTTCCCACCTGTACGAATGGAGCAAAATGAAAAATGTAGCTTCTTATATTGAAAACGTACATGTGGAAGGCAAATATTATTTTAATTTTGCGGACTGTTCCCCCACTCCGGGTCGGTCCGGTGTCAGGGAATTCCTCTTTGGTAAGCGCACTAAGCAGCCTGCGCTGATGCTGTTTGCCGCGAAGGATTTCCGGGCGGCCCAGGATGAAATATATCAGGAGGAGACCTATCGTCTCAGTCTTTACTATCGGCTGCAGAACGCCTTTTATTACAGCGAGGTCATGGCATATGACACCTCCGCTCCCGTGGTTCACAGGGATATTTATTATCCCAGCATCGGCCTGTTCATCGCCAGAAGTAACAGCTTCTGTCTTGCTGTCAAAGCCGGGGACAATGACGACAATCACAACCACAATGACACCGGCAGCCTGACCCTTTATAAAAACGGGAGACCCGCACTTGTGGACATCGGCGTGGAGAGTTACACCGGAAAGACATTTTCCGCTGAGAGATACGAGATATGGACCATGCAGTCCGGCTACCACAATCTGCCCTCCATTGAGGGCATGGACCAGCATGATGGCAGCCGCTACTGCGCTGCGGACGTAAAATATGAGCTGGGCGAGAACAGGGCGGAGATTTCCATGGAGCTGATCCACGCTTACCCGCTGCCTGAGAGCGGCCATTCCTACAGGAGGCAGGTGCTGCTGGACAAAGAGTCCGAGTGCATCACTTTGCGGGATACTACCGACTGCAGCAATGTGATATTAAACTTTATCACCTGTGAAAAGCCGGAAACTGACGGTTCTGTCATAAGTTTAGGAGATATGTGCCTGGAGTTCCGGGGAGCACAGCTTCTCACCATAGAAACCCTGCCTATCACCGACCCCCGCCTGCAGGCCGCCTGGGACCATGATCTGTACCGCATCCGGCTGACTATGACCGAAAAAGAATTTGTCCTGAACATAAGATAAAGCTGTACTTTTATGTCCGCCCGCAGATTTCTCCGTACATTTCCGGGCGTCTGTCGCGGAACAGTCCCCAGCTGAACCGCATTTCCTCCACTGCATCCAGATCAAAGGTATGCAGTATTACCTTTTCTTCCGTGCGGCCCGCGTCCTCCAGCACCTCTCCCGTCTCGTCAGTGATAAAGGAAGAGCCATAGAACACCAGAGCGGAGGACTGGTTATTGTTTTCTTTTGTGGGACTCACTCTCTCCTCCCCGATGCGGTTCGCGGCAATCACAGGCACCACGTTCGCCGCCGCGTGTCCCTGCATGCAGCGCCGCCAGTGAGGCATGCTGTCGCATTCTATAATGGGTTCGGAGCCGATTGCAGTCGGATAAAACAGAAGCTGGGCACCCATGAGCGCCATGCATCTTGCGGCCTCCGGGAACCATTGGTCCCAGCAGATTCCTACGCCGATCCTGCCGTAAGCGGTATCCCACACCCTGAAGCCCGTGTCTCCGGGAGTAAAATAAAACTTCTCCTGATAAAAGTGGTCATCGGGAATATGGGTCTTGCGGTAAACACCCAGAATCTCTCCACCTGCGTCAATGACCGCCACGGAATTATAAGTCACACTGCCGTCTCTCTCAAAGAAACTGATTGGCAGAACCAGTTTCAGCTCCGCCGCAAGTTTTTTAAAATGCTGCACCGCCTGGTTTTCCTCCGGAGTTCTCGCCAGCCGATAAGATTCATAATTTCTCTCCTGGCAGAAATACCACGTCTCAAAAAGCTCCGGCAGCAGAACAATCTGAGCCCCCGAAGCTGCAGCCTTGCGCACCGCATGGTCTGCTGCTTCTATATTTTCTTCCACGGAACGGTTGCAGTACATCTGCACCGCCGCCACTGTCACATTCTTCATTCTTCTTTCCCTTCCTGTACCTGCTTTTTGAATTTCTGATTCATGGCTCCATACCCGCTGTGGCTTCACTTACATTTCCAACCGGAATCTTCATTTCAAACTCTTCATAAGGTACGGTAATCTCCTGAAAGCCTGCGGCAAAACTTGCCAGGGCATAAGGCCCGAAATAAAATCTGATGCCCTTGTCTGTCAGATAAAAGTCAGACTCAAGATCTGTCCATTCCCTGACCGTATCCGGCGCATCCGACCAGTAATATCCGGGATCCGGGTTTGCCAGAATTTCTTTTTCAAAATATTTTGTGACAATATCCTTTAATTCCTCTTCATTGCTTGCAATGATATCCTCAAGCACAAGCCTTGCACCTGTCTGCAGATCAAAAGTATAGCCTATCCGATAGAGCATACCATGCATACCGCCCTGATAATCATCCTCCGACTGATAAAAGCTTAAATAGTGGTTGTCAAAATAAGATATTTCCGAAAATTCGCTGGTATAGTAACGGTAAAATGTCCATTCTTCCTCTTCCGCATCCTCCGACTCTGCCTCCGACTCCTCTTCATCCCACTCCATCGGAATTTCCAGTAAATCTTTTTCATAATCAATATTCTGTCTTTGATCTTCCGCCAGATATTTATTTATTTTGTCAGCTCCCGGGAAACGGTCATCCACCTTAAGCCATTTCAGATTTATTTCCATATTCACCGTCAGATTCTTCACTTTATGATTGAGTTCCTCCTGATAAACCTCCATTGTTCCCACTTCACTGATGCCGCTGTCAAAGATAGCTTTCCCCAGAATTTCCTCTTTTGAGGGGTCTTCCACATTTCTTCTCATCAGATAAAGATTATAATCCACCTCTTTTACATAGTACAAATATCCGTTCTTCACAACGGTATCCATTATGTCATACTGCCAGACCTTGCTTTGCTCCCGCTTACAGATAACGCTCCTCTCACCTGTTTCCGGCGAAATCTTTTCATAGACATACTGCACCTGTCCTTCTTCGGAAACTTTGGACACCGTATAAACATAATCTTCATCCATGGTAATGACGGTAACCCCGGAATCCGGCATGGAACAGTCCACAAATTCTCTGCCTTCCAGCGTTTCCGCATCCACCAGATAACTTCCTTCGCCATATGATGAAATCAGCAGATATCTGCTGTTAGAGGCCTCATAATAATTGCCGAACCGGGACATATCAAGCAGTTCTCCCGTTTCAGGGATCACTTTCGTCAGTTTATACTTCTCCTCCAGCTTGTTGTAGCGATATATGGCATAGCCGAATTTTTTTATGCTCTCAGGAGCAAAAAGCACTCTGTAACCATTGTCATAATACTCAAGTTTTGTACTCTCTTCCCGACTTATCTCTTCGGAAAGAGTTCCGTCTTCATAGACCTTATAACATACTGTACTGTCCCTGTTAGCCACATATAATATTCCATCCTGCAGCAGCATGCTGCGACCGACATACTCCGCCACTCTTTCATGACCTGTCCCGTCCGTACGGATGACAGAAAGCGCCTTCTCACCCTCTGCCCACTGCTCAACAAAGTATATTTTGTCACCGATAAGCAGACCGCTTCCCTGGAAATATATAAACAGCTTATAATTATCGCACAACTCTGTATTTTCCCACAGAACTTCAGATTCCCCGGTCTCCTTGTCAATCTTCACAAGCCTGAGGGCACCGCAGATGTAAAAATAGTCTTCATCCTCCTGAATCACACAGCTTTTCTGATCTTCCGGGTATAGGAGCTTTTCCTGCAGGGCAGCCGTCTCTTCAGAGCTTACCGCTCCTTCAGAATCTGCCGTCTCTTCAGGGCCTGCTGTCTCTTCGGGGATTACCGTTTCTTCAGAACTTACTGTTTCAGGCTGCTCTGCTCCCCGGTTCTCTGCATTTTCACATCCTGTCAAAAATACTGTCAAAAAGAAGAACAGTGCAATTAAACTTTTTTTCATTTTCCCACCGTTTCTTTCGTAAAAAACTGATAAAATGAAGCAGCGCTTCAACAATGTTCCGGTATCTGCTGGGTAATGCAGTGAATGTTTCCACCGCCGATTAAAATATCCCTGGCGTAAATCTGTACCACTTCCCGCTCCGGAAACAGTCCCTGGAGAATTTCTTTTGCGGTCTCATCCGCCGGGTCGCCGAATCCCGGCATAATGATATTCCCATTGGAAATATAGAAATTCACATAGGACGCCGCCAGCCTTTCCCCCGGTCTGCGGGTGGGCTCATCCCAGCATTCATCCAGCCCCCTGCACTCCTCCTCAGTCATCAGCACGGGTTTCGGCAGGGGCAGCTTGTGTACCTGAATGTGTCTGCCCTTTGCATCTACCGCCTGCTCCAGATACTCCAGGCAGGCCTTTGACATGGCATACTGGGGATCCTTTTCATCCTCCGTCCAGGCCAGCACAACCTCTCCCGGTGCCACAAAGGCGCAGATGTTATCCACATGCTCGTTGGTCTCGTCGCCGTATATTCCACAGGGCAGCCACAGGACTGTGGAGAGATTCAGATATTCCTTCAGGATATCCTCAATTTCCTCCCTGGATCTGTCAGGGTTTCTCCCCTTGCTCAAAAGGCAGCTCTCCGTCACCATACCGGTACCTTCCCCGTCCACATGGATGGAGCCGCCCTCCAGAATAAAGTCCCGCTTGTCATAGACATCAGTTTCCAGCAGGTCACAGAGCTTCCGCGCCATTCGGTTATCCTTATCCCAGGGAAAATAAAGCCCGTCAACGAGGCCGCCCCAGGCGTTAAAGCCCCAGTCAATACCACGGACTTCTCCCCTGCTGTTTTTAACGAAGGTGGGGGCATAATCTCTCGCCCAGGCATCATTGCTGCTCATCTCCACCACCCGGACCTGTTCCGGCAGCATGGCTCTTGCATTGTCATACTGAGCCTCACTTGCGCACACCGTCACTTTTTCAGACCGTGCTATGGCCTCTGCCACACGGGAAAAAGCTCTGCGGGCGGCATATCCGCCGTACTGCCAGGAGTCCGGACGCTCCGGAAATATCATGATGCAGCCCTCGTGAGACTCATATTCCGCCGGCATGCGAAAGCCGTCCGCCGCCGGTGTGGATTCCGTGATGATCTTCATTTTTCCTCCAAATTAATAATATTTTAGAAAATTTAGAATTTCTTCCAGGTTATGACATAATTTTGACACATTTGTGGTGTATGATAAATACATAAACAAATGGAGCTGTTGAGTTTTAACAATATGGTTAGGGTTCTGTCAGCTTCGACTAAATACAATCCTGCTGTTGCAGGTTCAAAAATGCGCCTTTTACAGGCGCATTTTAAAATCCTCATAACCAAACTGTCTGACTGTCCTGTACTCTCCGGCCTTATCCCGCAGCACAATGTCCGGCAGAGGCATACCGTTAAAAGTGTTATTCTTTACCATGGAATAAATCGCCATGTCCTCAAATACCATCCTGTCCCCCTCCTTCAGCGGCGTATCAAAGGAGTACTCTCCTATGATATCTCCCGCCAGGCAGGTAGGCCCGCCCAGACGATAGGTAAAAGGCTTCTCTCCCGGCTGCCCGCTTCCCTGAATGGCCGGCCTGTATGGCATCTCCAGAACATCCGGCATATGACAGGCGGCGGAAGTATCCAAAATAGCATTTTCTCCCTGTATCTCCAGCACACTGCACACCAGAAAACCCGCATTCAATGCAACGGCTTCCCCCGGCTCCAGGTAGACCGTCAGGCCATACCTCTCCTGCATCCTCCTGATACACCTCTCCAGCCTGGGGATATCATAGCCCTCTCTTGTAATATGGTGTCCTCCGCCGAAATTAATCCATTTCATCCCCGGCAGATATTCGCCGAATCGTTCCTCCACCGCATCCAGAGTTTTTTCCAAGGCATCCGAATCCTGCTCGCAGAGCGTATGAAAATGCAGTCCGTCCAGCATCTGCAGCAGGCTCTCCGACTCACGTTCCTTCTCTGACCGCCGCTGCGCCGCGCCGTCTGCGCCCTCTGCCGGTAAGATAGACCTTCCCCCGCCTTCGGTAAAATTCTTCTTCGTCACCCCCAGACGGGAGCCCGGGGCACATGGGTCATAGATTGCATGGCCCTCCTGGGTGGAACACTCCGGGTTGATGCGCAGACCGATATTCTTTCCGGCCGCTTTGGCCCGCATCCCGAATTTTTCCACCTGCTTCCAGGAATTAAAAACAATATGGTCACAGTATTCCAGAATTTCCTCAAAGTCCTGCTGCCGGTACGCAGGGGAAAAGATATGGTTCTCTGGCTTCCGCCCGGATGCCGCCAGGGGCCTGCACATCTCCTCCGCACAAAGCCTTGCCTCGTACAGTCCGCTGGCTGTTGCACCGCAGAGATACTTACCTATCAGGGGATAGAGTGCATACATGGAAAATGCCTTCTGAGCAAGCAGGATTCTCGCCCCCGTGCGCTCCATGACTCCCCGCAGTATTTTTAAATTATCCTCTATCAGCCCTTCCTCTATCACATAACATGGCGTAGGCAGTTCAAACCATCTCAACCTTATACCCCCGGCCCGCTTCGGCAGGCATCCGTTTCTTCAGCCTCTTTGAGGCAGCCATCTGCACAAAGACTCCTCCAGCTTTCTGAAGTTAATGGGCTTGGAAATATGCTCATTCATACCTGCTTCCAGAGATGCCTGAACATCCTCCGCAAAGGCATTGGCGGACATGGCAATAATCGGCACTTCTTTTGTGTATATCCGATTCAGTTCACGGATTGCTCTCGTCGCCTCGCAGCCGTTCATAACGGGCATCTGTATATCCATAAACACAAGATTATAATACCAGTCTTCCGCAACAGCCATCATCTCAACGGCGTCCTTACCATTCCACGCCTGCTGAACCTCCAGCCCCGTCATCTCCAGAATTTCACGGATAATGTTGGCGTTTGACTCGTTATCCTCCACCATCAGCACTCTGTACCCGCTGAAATCTTTCTCCGTCAGAGACTGGATGGGGGATTTCGCATCCTCCGTCGCCTCACCCGTTATGATCTGAAACAGATGAATCAACTGGGACTTGGAGTCAGGTCTGGTGATAAATGCGACCGTGCCTGCTGCCCGTGCCTCCGTCTCAATATCGGACCAGCCTGAGTCCGAACTGACAACGATTGCGGTAGAGCCGTCGGTAAGGCCATGAATTTCCTTTATCACATCCACAAGCGCCGCCTCGTCCATTGTATCACGGCCGAGAATCACCGCGCAGTAATCACCGGCGTCCCGGCGTTTTGTGATCAGTTCCACAGCTTCCCTGTCCGTCAGCACCCACTCACCCCGTATACCCAGCCCGGTCAGAGCATTGCAGACGGATCTGCACAGAGCCTCATCGCTGTTCACCACCAGAACCGTTGAATCCGCAAGCTGCGGGAATATGACGACTTCCTCCTCCAGCAGCTTTAAGAAGATTTTGACCGTAATCTTTGTTCCTTTATCCGGCTGGCTCTTGACGTGAATGCTGCCGTTCATCATCCGGACAATGTTATTTGTGATTGCCAGCCCAAGGCCGCTTCCATGAACCTTCTCCACGCGGCGGTCCTTTGCACGCACAAAGGGCTCAAACAAATGTTCCACCAGTTCCGGCTCCATCCCGATGCCGTTGTCTTCAACAACAATCTCATAACAGCCTATGCCCTGTTTATTGCTGGGTTTCTCCTCCAGGGTCATGCTGATCTTGCCTTCATCCAAGGTATACTTCACCGCGTTGTCCACCAGATTCACGATAATCTGGTCAATGCGCCGTCTGTCACCCAGGGCTTTCTCATGCTCAATATTGAGAATCTTAACCGAGAACTCATGATCTGTTTCCTTCATTCGCATGTCCAGTATGATGCCCAGGTTCTCAAAGATCTCTGCCAGGTCAACCTCCTCCTCCTGGAGTCTCATTTTCCCGGACTCGATCATACTCATGTCAAGTATCTCATCCACAAGGGACAAAAGATACTTACTGGAAACAGATATTTTCCTCAGACACTCTGTCACCCGCTCCTTGTTGTCCTGATGCTTTTCCGCTATGGCCGTCATACCGATAATAGTATTCATGGGGGTACGGATATCATGGCTGATCTGAGCCATAAATTCGGATTTTGCGGAATTGGCACGGTTTGCCACATCATATGCCTCCTGCAGAGCTTCCTGCTGTCTGGCCTCCGCCTGCTTCTGGGCAGTGATGTCCTTGACATTCATTATAGCAAGAATATCTCCGCTCTCTTTATCCTCCACAAGCAGTGCCGTATTCCTGAGTGTAGCCTTAGCTTCACCTCCCAGAACCGTATCAAATTCCATTTCCAGCCGCCGCTCGCCCCTATGATAGGCATCCAGCATATTTTCTCTGTTATGCATCTGCAGAAAGCTCTCTCTGGAACCTTCAAGTACCTTCTGTTCGCTCCATCTCCTGGCAAATTCATCAAAACAACAGGGCGCAGTCAGACCCAGCATCTGAAGCATGGGATACTGCTCTTCGTCGGTCATCCCGTAAAATTCCTTCTCTATCCGGTTCTTTGTCAGGTTAACATTGTAGACAAAAAGCGCACCGGACATGGCTGCCAGCCAGAACTGCTCCCGGTTATGCTCTCCTGACAGCTGACCGGACATCGCCGCCTGCAGATTTCTGGCACCCAGATACACACAGTAAAGCTTATCGTACTGGTCAAAGGTCGGCGTCAGCACAATGCGGTGCATATCCCAGCTGCCGTTTTTCTGGTGCAGGCGTATGTCGAAAGAGACCTCGTCCCTGAGACTTTTCAGATTTGGGGGAGCCATATACTGCTCAAAGACCGGCCGCTCGCCTTCGCTGATCCGATTGTCGATATAATCACGAAAGGCTTCCCTGTAGGAAAGTTCCGTACTGCTTCTTTCCGGCTCATTCCTGTCATGGAGAATGACTACCGTGCCCGTCAGCATATTAATTTCCCACACGATGTCCATAAAAGATGTCATGTTCTGAAAAAGCCCATGATTGTAGTCATGCAGATTCATGTTCAATTCTTTTTCCGTCAATCCAAAATTATTCATCTCATTCATATCGTCTCTTCCCATTCCACCATAATCTCTTCACAGGTATCGACATCTATATTCTCTACCGCCTCCAGCAGCTGCCTGAATAGCTCATCCTGCTTTCCGCTGTATGAATATTCTTTCATAGCATCGGCCACTTCTTCCATCTGGTCCATGTCCAGCTCGTCTATGGCCACTCTCATATCTGCAAACAGTTCCTTCAGCCTTTCACCGGGAATTTCTCCCTTGTCCCCCTTTGTCTCCTCCTCGCCGCAGAAGGGAGCAAGAACCGGCATATATGCCATGTACTCCGCAAGCATCTCGTCCGTGCACTCATGAATCTTTGTGGCATCCTTTTTGTTGCCTGCTTCCTCCAGCGCCGCCGCCTTCTCCGAAAGAGGCATGGCTCCTATCTGCCTGGCTGCGCTCTTTAGAGCGTGCACTTCTATAGTATATGCACTCCAGTCCTCGCTCTCCTCCGCGCCTTTGATCTGCTTACACTTTTTCTCAATTACCCGGTAAAAGTCTTTCAGCACCGCCCAAAACAGCTTCTCACTGCCCAGCATACTGATTGCCGTCTCCGTATCCAGATTTCCTACGACGACTTTGCCTTCCTTTTTATCATCCGTTTCTTCCTTCGAAAAGTCAATGACAGATTTATTCGTTCTCACAATCTTTTCCGCTGGAATCCACTGGGCAACCTTCGAAATCAACACCTTCAATTCCACGGGCTTCGCGATAAAATCATTCATGCCCTCCTCCAGAAACACTTCTCTGGTGCCATTCATGGCATTGGCGGTCAACGCGATGATCGGTACATCATTATACTCCGGATGGAAACGCCGTATAATATGAGTAGTCTCCACACCGTCAAGTTCAGGCATCATATGATCCATAAAAATAATATCATACCTGTGTTCGGAAATCTTTGTGATGGCTTCCTTGCCGCTGAGCGCCAGATCCACCTTCATCTGCAGCGGCTCCAGCAGGCCCTCCGCCACCGTGAGGTTAATAGCGTTATCGTCTACGATCAGCACCTCCGCATCCGGCGCTATGAAATTAAACTCTATCACATCCGCATCATCATCCGCAAAATGCAGGCCTTCATGATTGAAGATCAGGGCCACATTCATGGAATACAAAGGCTTTCTGACCATATGCACATTGGGCGCGTTATAATTGCCCTCCAGAGACTGGAAGGGAAACACAAATGCCGCAGTAAGCTCCGGGGTGTTCTGTACAAATTCTTCTATCAAAGGAGTAAGCAGCTCTCTTTCCGCAAACAGAAAGCATTCCTTATCCTCCGGCATTTCAATTTCCTCTATGGAGGCAATCTCGCGGTAATCCACACCAAAACGCTCACAGTCCGCCGCAAGGTTCTGCTTCAGATACTCGTTCTTTATCAGACCGAATGCCAGAATCCTCTCGGGATTTCTGACGAAAATACTGGGTTCTTCATTGATCAGTACCTGCGGAAGCTCAAAGGAAAATATGGATCCTCTCCCGTACTGACTTCTGACATGAATCTCTCCCTCCATCAAATGGGTCAGCTGCCGGGAAATGGCCAACCCTAAGCCGGTTCCCTCAATGTTGCGGTTCCGCTTGCTGTCCAGCTGCTGAAAGGAACTGAAGAGCTTTCTCAGATCCTCCTCCTTGATGCCGATTCCTGTATCCTCCACGGAAAAACAAAGCAGAACCTTCCCTTCAGACCGTTGTTCATGGAACATCCTCACCACTACCTGACCCGTGGTGGTAAACTTTGCGGCATTGTTGACAATATTCAGCAGAATCTGCTTGATACGGATGTTATCCCCATAAAGCCTGCTGGGAATATCCGGAGAAATATCCAGAATCAGCTCTACTTCCTTTTCCTTCAGCCTCTCCTCAGCAATATTGGCAATATCATTGATAATGGACATGGGCTCATATTCCACCGGCACAATATCCATTTTTCCTGCTTCAATCTTGGAGAAATCCAAAATATCATTAATAATTGTCAGCAGCGCCTTACTGGAAGTCTTTATCTGACGGATATAATCTCTTGCGGCCGGAGGAAGCTTCTCCCGCAGTGCCATCTCCGCCATACCGATTACCGCGTTCATTGGCGTCCGAATCTCATGGCTCATATTAGCCAGAAAGTCGGATTTCATATTGTTTGCCCGCTCAATCTCACGGGTACCCTGTATACTTCTGTACTGTCCGTATGCCATATCCGACAGCACATTTGCCACAATAAACAGAAACTCCGCAGCCTTCTCAATCTCTTTCTTCTCCAGAACCCTGACCTTCTGCGCTGCCGCCCAGAGATCCTGGGGTCTCACGCCCAGATCCCAGGCAATCTGAAATATCTGTTCTCTCTTAGGAGGCTCCGTCAAAACCTGCCCGCCGATAAAGCTGCCGACCATCTGTCCGTTCGCAAGAATAGGCGCCGCATAATCGATCAGTCCCGCATGACAGTAATATGT
>CAMWJV010000027.1 GCA_947174665.1 uncultured Lachnospiraceae bacterium | reverse complement strand
TGGAAGCCCCAATCAATTAGTAACAGAAAATGGAGGAAATTTAAATGGCTCGTATCGCAGGTGTTGACTTACCTAGAGAGAAACGTATCGAAATCGGACTGACCTATGTCTATGGAATCGGAAGGGCTACTTCCAACAAGATTTTGGCGGAAGCAGGCGTAAATCCCGATACCAGAGTCAGGGATGTGACCGATGACGAAGTAAAGAAGATCAGCGAAGTTATCGAGAAACTGAACGTCATGGTAGAGGGTGATCTGAGACGTGAGATTGCACTGAATATCAAGAGACTTCAGGAGATTGGCTGCTACCGTGGCATCCGTCACCGTAAGGGGCTGCCTGTTCGCGGTCAGAATACCAAGAACAATGCGAGAACCCGCAAGGGACCGAAGCGTACAGTGGCGAACAAGAAAAAGTAATTGCAAAGCATAACTGTTAATTAAATGAGAAAGTAGGTTAGTTTAAAAATGGCGAAACAGGTTGCAAAAAAAGTAACTAAGAAGCGCGTTAAGAAAAACGTTGAACGCGGACAGGCACATATTCAGTCTTCTTTTAACAACACGATTGTTACACTGACTGACAGCGAAGGCAATGCGCTGAGCTGGGCAAGTGCCGGTGGTCTGGGATTTAGAGGTTCAAGGAAATCTACTCCGTATGCTGCACAGATGGCGGCAGAGACAGCTACAAAGGCTGCTCTGGTACATGGACTGAAATCCGTAGACGTGTTTGTAAAGGGCCCCGGTTCAGGGCGTGAGGCTGCGATCAGAGCTCTCTCTGCATGCGGTCTTGAGGTGATCAGTATCCGTGACGTGACGCCCGTTCCTCATAACGGCTGCCGTCCGCCTAAGAGACGCCGTGTCTAATGTGCGAAGAATTTCTAAGTCTGCATACGCAGACTAACAAATTCTATGTCGCGCATGGCAAAAAGAAAATCTAAGCTTGTAAAATGCGCAAGCTAAGATTTTCTACGGTTTTGCTTGTGCAAAGCCTATTTGCCCGGAAGAATGTCTCTGACGAGCCATTCTTCTCTGTGTTTCAAAGAAAAAATAGGTCGGAAGAAGGTGCTTATGACAGCATTGTAAACGATAAGAAAAGGAGAAAATATAAAATGGCAGTAAATCGCACACCCGTATTAAAGAGATGTCGTTCTCTCGGTCTTGAGCCTTCCTATCTTGGATATGATAAGAAGTCCAACAGACAGAACTTAAGAGCAGGAAAGAAAGTCAGTGAGTACGGCATGCAGCTTCGTGAGAAGCAGAAGGCAAAGTTTATCTATGGCGTTCTGGAGAAGCCTTTCAGAAATTATTATGAAAAGGCAGACAGAATGCAGGGAATGACCGGTGAGAATCTGATGGTTATGCTGGAGCGCAGGCTGGACAGCGTAATCTTCAGAATGTGTTTTGCAAGGACCAGAAGAGAAGCAAGACAGGTTGTAGGTCACAAGCATGTTCTGGTAAACGGCAAGGTAGTGAACATTCCTTCCTATCTGGTGAAAGCCGGTGATGTTATTGAAATCAAAGAGAGCGCAAGGACAATGCAGAGATACAAGGATATTGCCGAAGTGACCGGAGGCAGGCTTGTTCCCGAATGGATGGATGTTGACCTTGAGAGCTTTAAGGGAACCATTAAAAACCTTCCTACCAGGGAAATGATCGACGTCCCTGTAGATGAAATGCTTATTGTCGAGTTGTACTCCAAGTAAGCCCTGCTCACAAACAATCCCAAAGGAGGGTATTTGTAGTGTTTGATTTTGAGAGACCAAATATTGAGGTTGCTGAGATTTCAGAAGATAAGAAGTACGGCAAATTCATTGTTGAGCCTTTGGAGAGAGGCTATGGCATTACCCTTGGCAACTCTTTGAGAAGAATCATGCTTTCCTCTCTGCCCGGGTCAGCAGTAAGTCAGATTAAGATTGAGGGCGTTCTGCATGAGTTCAGTTCTATTCCCGGCGTAAAGGAAGACGTGACGGAAATCATCATGAACATCAAGAGCCTTGCCATCAAGAACAGCAGTGAGACTAATGAAGCCAAGACTGCTTATATTGAGTTTGAGGGTGAGGGAGTTGTGCATGCTTCCGATATTCAGGTAGATCAGGATATTGAGATCCTGAACCCTGATCTGGTAATTGCTACTCTGAGCGGTAAGGATACCAAGCTTTACATGGAATTAACCATTACCAGAGGGCGCGGCTATGTGAGCGCCGACAAAAACAAACACGAGGATCTGCCTATAGGCGTGATAGCGATTGACTCTATCTACACTCCTGTGGAGAGAGTAAATATGACGGTCGCAAACACCCGTGTGGGACAGATTACCGATTATGACAAGCTGACGCTGGATGTGTATACCAACGGCACGCTGGTGCCCGATGAGGCAGTGAGCCTGGCAGCGAAGGTTCTGAGTGAGCATTTAAGTCTTTTCATCGACTTATCCGAGAATGCCAAGACTGCAGAGGTCATGGTTGAGAAGGAAGATGACGAGAAGGAGAAGGTTCTTGAAATGAGTATTGATGAACTGGAACTTTCTGTCCGCTCCTACAACTGCCTGAAGAGAGCCGGTATCAACACGGTGGAAGAGTTGTGTAACAAGACCTCGGAGGATATGATGAAGGTTCGTAATCTGGGCCGGAAATCCCTGGAAGAGGTATTGGCAAAGCTGAAGGAGCTGGGACTCCAGTTGAATCCTTCAGAAGAATAAGGTATGCTGCGGACAGTAAATCCAAAGAGTATATCTGCGGTTTATCTCTAAATGGCAAAGCCAGACATCCGGTAAGTAAGACCAAAGTGCGTGGCCGGATGTACCATGAAAAGAGAAAGGAAAATTGAATCATGGCAAAGTACAGAAAACTCGGAAGAACATCTTCCCAAAGAAAAGCATTATTGAGAAATCAGGTTACAGCGCTGCTGTACCATGGCAGGATTGTTACCACCGAAGCAAGGGCTAAGGAGGTAAAAAAGATTGCAGAGGGTCTGGTTGCCCTGGCAGTGAAGGAAAAAGACAACTACGAGATGGTAAAGGTATCCGCTAAGGTTCCCGTAAAGGACAAGGACGGAAAGCGCGTCAAGGAAGTTGTAGACGGCAAGAAGGTTACTAAGTATGAGACAGTGGAGAAGGAAATCAAGAAAGATTTGCCCAGCCGTGTTCATGTACGCCGTCAGATTTTGAAGGTTCTTAACCCTGTTGTATCTGTTCCCAAGGAAGCGGCAGGAAGAAAGCGGAACACCAAGGAAGTAGACTTGGTTGCAAAGTTGTTTGACGAGTATGCACCCAAGTATGCAGACCGCAAGGGCGGCTACACCAGAATCGTTAAGATCGGACAGCGTAAGGGTGATGCTGCTATGGAAGTTGTTCTGGAGCTGGTATAAGTGTGAGTAAATTGGAGCTGTCGCTTTAACGATTGAAAGATCATGAAGCGGCAGCTTTAATTTTGCTGTTTTGTTTTTTCGTATAAAGAATAATAATATAATATGGAAAATTATGAATCAATACTTAGGAGAGAGTCATGAAACAATTTCAAATTCTCTATAAAGATGACGAGGGATTCCTTGAAAAGCTGAAAGAAATTAAAGAGTGGCGAACTTCCCATTCCGGTTATGTTACCATATTCAGAATATATTCGGAGGATATGGAGTTTGAGCATATCAGGCATATTTGCGATTGTCTGGATGATGAAATGCCGGATGCGCTGTATTTGGGATGTACAGCGAACGCCAATATCATAGATGGGGTATTGTCGGACACCAAAATTATTTTAACCTGTACGATTTTTGAATATGAGACCACTCAGGCAAAAATTCTGCAGCTTCCTTTTTCGGAGGAAAATGCGGCGCAGGATGTTGCGGCGCTGAAAGAATGCTGTGGTGCAAATCCATGGGTTCAGGCAGTGGAAATGCATGCCACTATCATGGACATGTCCATGATGGAGTTTTGTAATGAAATGAGCCGTTTGCGGGAGGATATTCAGGTATTTGGCGGCGGTGCATTTAATCCCGATATGGATGATGAGAGGGCTTTTGTGTTCTCCAAAGGAAACGGTTTTTTGGAGCATGGTATCATTTTTCTGCTGTTGGGCGGAACCGATTTTCATACATACAGCACCTTTATTTCGGGCTGGAAGCCCTTAAAAAGAAAATTCAGGGTCACAAAGGCGGACAGGGAGATATTGTATGAGTTGGACGGCAAACCTGCTCTGGACGAATACCGGAGATTTTTGAATATCAACAAAAATGAGAGATTTTTCTCCAATACGCTGGAATTCCCGCTCTTTTTGGAACATGGCGATGTTGATATTCTGCGCTGTCCCCTGGCAGTCAATGATGACAATTCTCTTGTGATGTCCTCTGACATGCAGGAAGATGCGATTGTCAGGCTGGCCTATGGCGATCCGGAAACAATTCTCGCCAGTATCAGGGAGGATGGACAGAAGATAGCGGACTTTGGGCCGGAGGTGATACAGACCTTTTCCTGTGCCGCCAGAAAGGCGTTTTGGGGAGATGAACATATCAGTGACGAGACGATTTTGTTTAACAGCGTCGCACCTACGTCGGGTTTTTATACCCATGGCGAGTTTATACGCATAAAGGGTGATATGCTCAATTTCAATGTGACACTTGTGCTTGTTGCCATGCGAGAGGGAGATATGCCGGAGACCGGCAAAAAAGTGAATTTTGCCGGGGCACAGATTGACTCTGACGAAAAGATACCTATTATCAGACGTTTTGTTTCCTTCATCGAGGCATCCACTGCAGAATTGGAGGAAATGAATCAGAAGCTTGCTTTAAATTCTATTACGGATGGATTGACGAGGCTTTATAACCGTACGGAGATTGAGAGAAGGATTCGCAGCGCCCTGGATAAACGTGCATATCAGGGAGTAAGCAACAGTATCTCCTTAATTATGCTGGATATTGATAACTTTAAAAAGGTAAATGATATCTATGGGCACCAGGAGGGTGACTGCGTTATTCAGGCCCTGTCTGACGTCCTCAGGAATACAACGACAGGATTAGAATCCTGCTTTCTGGGTCGCTGGGGCGGCGAGGAATTTATGATATTGCTGTCGGATAGTAATGCGGATGACGCGGTAATGCTGGCAGAAAAGATCCGCATAGAGTTTGCTTCAGTATCCTATGAAACTGCCGGCTGTCAGACAGTCAGCATTGGAGTTACGCAGGCAAAGGATGAAACTGCAGACACACTTTATAACAGGGTAGATAAGGCTCTTTATATGGCAAAGGCGGCCGGGAAAAATCAGGTTGTAAGGTTGGATTGAGAAAGGCCGGCACTATTCAGGGCTTTGTTTTCTGGAAATGCTGATAGTCTTTGGAGTGATTCCAGCTGCCGCCCCAGGTGAAGCCGTGCTGGATAAATAGCTTATAGCAGAGGTCCTCCTCGTCAATCTTGTAGGGAAAGTTTACGGTGCGGTCCGCATAGCTCTCGCCTGAGGATGGGGAGACGTTCATGGTTCCATCCTTGCCGTAGGTAATATAGGGATTGTAAAGGGGATTGACATCAATGGCAAGCCCATAGGCATGCTTGGACAGGCTGGAACTGCCTGCCACTACCCGGTAGTTGAAGCAGGAGGTATTGTTGTCCTCCATGGATGCGGTGTCATCTCCGTCATATTCATCAATCAGCAGAACCCTTTCCAACCGGTATTCATTGCAGTAAAGCTGATAAAAGATTTCCACCAGATCCTGGGCAATGTATTCGTTGCAAATCAGTTCGCCCTCTGCAGGACTGCCATCAAAATCATAATGCAGAATGTGTACATAGCGCAGCTCGTCCAGGCTGACTTTCGGAGTGGCTTCAGCATCCGCCGGTGTCTGTACGCTCGGATAGGAGATGCCTGTCACATACCGCCGGAGGTTGTCGGATATAGGTTCATAATAAAAGCCTTCCTCATAGGTAATCCGCCCATCTATCTGAGAACTGCCGTTTAAGGATGCTCCGGTGAGCAGGGAGGCAGGGGGGACCGTCTCCACGGGATCCTGCAGACTTTCTGCCTCAGAGGACGAATCCTGTCCGGAACTGCCGGAATCGGGAGCCTGATCGGATGGCGCAGGGGCATCTGTGCTGTTTTCGGCCTCGTAGTTGTCTGCAGCAGAGTCATTTATGTCATCATCTGTGTCTGCATCCTGACTATGGCCCTCGGCAGAGCCGGAACTGTCATTCAGTTTTTCGTAATCGGCCAGGCTCATTGAATTTCTTTGAAGCATTTTCAAAAGCCCTCCCGCTATTATGGTGATGGCCATAAGCAGCACCAGCATTTTTATTATCTTGTATTTATCCATTTTTCTCCTCATTCTACCGCTTAAAGGTGTTTTTCTCTTACATCAGTGTACCATGGAACCGATTCTTTGTAAACTCTGCGGCATTTCGGGAAAGACTTGTAATTCCTGACATATTTTACTATAATAAATAAGTGCGAGAAATCCGCGGGTTGAGCAGGAATGGAGATATATATGGGTATCATCAGGGCGAAAGATGTGACATTTGAATATATCAGGCGCGATGAGGAAGGCAATGTGGAAGGAATTACCACTGCGGTGGATAATGTGAGCCTGAATGTAAAACAAGGGGACTTTATCGCCATTCTGGGCCACAATGGTTCCGGAAAATCAACCCTTGCAAAGCATATCAACGCCATTCTGTACCCCACAGAGGGAACCGTGTGGGTGGACGGTATGGATACAGCCGATGAGGAAAAGGTATGGGACATCCGCCGGACAGCCGGGATGGTGTTCCAGAATCCGGACAATCAGATTATCGGCCAGGTGGTGGAGGAAGATGTGGGGTTCGGTCCCGAGAATATGGGGGTGCCTGCGAAGGAAATCTGGGAGCGGGTGGAGGAGAGTCTGAAGGCAGTGGGCATGTATGAATTCCGTAAGCATTCTCCCAACAAGCTCTCCGGCGGGCAGAAGCAGAGGGTTTCCATCGCGGGAGTCCTTGCCATGCACCCAAAATGTATTGTGCTGGACGAGCCAACGGCAATGCTGGATCCCAGAGGGCGGAAAGAGGTTATCAGGGCGGTGCGGGCGCTGAATGACGTGGAGGGCGTAACAGTTGTTCTGATCACCCATTATATGGAAGAAATCATTTATGCGGATAAGGTGTTCGTCATGGACAAGGGCAGAATTGCTATGGAGGGTACGCCCAAGGAGATTTTTTCTGAGGTCGAGGACTTGCAGGAATTAAGACTGGATGTGCCCCAGGTGACCCTTCTGGCTTACGAACTGCAAAAGCGGGGAATCATGCTGCCTGACGGAATACTGACTGCGGAGGAGCTGGCGGAAGCGCTGCACTTGCGCTGACCTAATCAGGAACTAACAGACGGAGATTGTGCAATGTCGATTATTTTAGATCATGTTAACTATATATACGGTGCAGATACGCCTTTGGCGGTTAAAGCGCTGGATGACATCTGCCTGCAGATTCCGGATGGGCAGTTTATCGGTATCATAGGCCATACCGGTTCCGGAAAGTCTACGCTGGTACAGCATTTAAACGGGCTGTTGAAGGCCACCTCCGGCAGTATCTATTTTAACGGAGAGGATATCTATGACAGGGACTATGACAGAAAAAAGCTTCGGGGCAAGGTGGGGCTGGTGTTTCAGTATCCGGAACATCAACTGTTTGAGATAGACGTATTTACAGATGTATGTTTCGGGCCGAAGAATCTGGGGCTGGATAAGAAGGAAGTGGAGCTGCGGGCCTATGACGCACTGCGCAAGGTAGGACTGCCTGACGAGTTGTTCTACCAGTCGCCCTTTGAACTTTCCGGCGGACAGAAGAGGAGAGCGGCCATTGCAGGTGTACTTGCCATGAAACCGGAGGTGCTGGTGCTGGATGAACCGACGGCGGGGCTGGATCCCAGAGGGCGGGAGGAGATACTGCATCAGATTAAGGAACTTCAGACCGGGACGGGCATGACCGTCATACTGGTGTCACACAGCATGGAGGATGTGGCGGAATATGTGGATCGGATTATTGTCATGAACAAGGGCAGAATCTTGTATGACAATGTGCCTAAGGAGGTTTTCAGGCACTGTGCAGAGCTGGAGGAGGTGGGACTTGCGCCGCCCCAGGTGACTTATATCCTGCATGAGCTGCGGAGAAGAGGACTGGACGTGGATACGGACGCAACCACCGTAGAAGAGGCGGCGGAGGCTGTCGTAAAGGCGATGGCAAAGAGGTAAGGATTCTTCACGGGAGAAGAAATATATGTTACGGGATATTACATTAGGACAATATTATCAGACGGAGTCGGTGATTCACAGACTGGATCCGAGAGTCAAGCTGGCGGGCACTCTGTTGTTTATCATCTCTCTGTTCTTTTTCAGGAACTTTTTAGGCTACATGATTGCGGCCTCCTTTCTGTTTCTGGTAATCCGGCTGTCTCATGTGCCCTTTCGCTTTATGGTGAAGGGAATGCGGGCGGTTCTGTTTCTGTTGCTGCTTACCGTGGTGTTCAACCTGTTTCTGACCCCGGGGGAGGCTTTGGTTTCCGTGTGGAAGCTGACAATCACAAAGGAGGGTTTGAGAACGGCAGTTACCATGGCGGTGCGGCTCGCGATGCTGGTGGTGGGTTCTTCGGTCATGACCCTGACAACCACACCCAACAACCTGACTGACGGCATGGAGAAGGGGCTGCGCCCGCTGAAGCTTTTTCGCGTGCCGGTTCATGAGGTGGCTATGATGATGTCAATTGCGCTGCGGTTTATCCCCATATTGATGGAGGAGACGGATAAGATCATGAAGGCCCAGATTGCCAGGGGCGCTGACTTTGAGAGCGGAAATCTCATCAGGAGGGCAAAAGCGCTGGTGCCGCTGATGGTTCCTCTGTTTATTTCGGCTTTTCGCCGGGCAAATGACCTTGCCATGGCGATGGAGGCGCGCTGTTACCGGGGTGGTGACGGCAGGACGAAGATGAAGCCTCTGATATACCGGAGCCGGGACAGGATTGCCTATCTGTGTATTCTGGTGTACCTGGTGGCCGGTATATGGCTGGGGCGGCTGGAACTGCCGGTGGCAGGCTGAAATTTCACGGAGACGGATGATAGATTTTGTACGAATGCAGATGGGAGGAAATATGAAGCGAGTACGTTTGATCGTGGCCTATGATGGAACCAATTATCACGGCTGGCAGATCCAGGATAACGGAAATACGATTGAAGCCGAACTGAACAGGGCTCTGTCCGATTTGTTTGAAGAGAAAATAGAGGTTATCGGGGCGAGCCGAACGGACGCGGGGGTTCATGCTATGGGAAATGTGGCCGTTTTCGACACAGAGAGCCCTATGAAAACTTCTAAGATCTCTTATGCCCTGAACCAGAGACTGCCGGAGGATATCCGCATCCAAAAATCAGAGGAGGTTCCGGCAGACTGGCATCCCAGGCGCTGCGAGAGCAGGAAGACTTATGAGTACCGTATTTACAGGGGGGAGTTCCCAATGCCGGTTAAGCGGCTGTACTCCCATTTCACCTATCACGCGCTGGATGTGGATAAAATGCGGGAGGCGGCGGCTTACCTGGAGGGGAAGCATGACTTCAGAAGCTTCTGCCAGACAGGGGCGCAGGTAGTGGAAGGCATGAGAGCCAACACCGTGAGAACCATATATCTGGCGCTTGTAGAGGAACAGGGGGCAGAGCTGGTAATCCGTATCTGTGGCAGCGGTTTCCTCTATAACATGGTGAGGATCATTGTAGGGACTCTGCTGGAGGTGGGGCAGGGAAAGCGTACGCCCGAGTCCATGGTAGAGGTATTGGAGGCCAGAGAACGGTCCGCGGCCGGTCCTACTGCACCGGCCAACGGGCTGACACTGATAAGATATGAATTTTTGTAAAAGGAGAAAGGGAAATGCCGGGAGCTGGTTTGATTTTTTGGAGAATTGTCAGTATTTTGTTTATGGCGGTAGGAATTTTAGGTATCATTAAGAAAGTTAAACGATTGAAAAGTATACGGGGCATGCATAAGACCATCGGCAGGCTGGTGGAGTATAATGTAGGCCCGGAGCGTGATGAAGACGATTTTGATTTATTTTACCCGGTTTATGAGTATAAATGGGAAGGCAAAAAAAGGCTGTTTTACAGCAAGGCCGGCGTATTGGGTTATCAGTGCCACACCAGGGGCAAAAGGGTGCATATTATTATAGACCCTCAGACAAAAAAGGTGACTTGCCTGGAGGATAAAAAGTCATACGATTCTAAACTTCTTATTTTCGGAGTTATTGGGGTATTTGCTCTTGTGTTGACACTGATGATTGAAACCGGAATGTTATCCTGGGAGAAAATCCGATTTTTTTAAAATAAACTTGACAGAGGGAAGCCGGTATAATATAATCTATGAATGTGCGACAGTGTTTCTATGCGCTGATACCAAAGCCCCGGTGATGCGCTGAAAATAGAAAACAATCCGAAAACAAAATCCGAAGCTGCTGAAACTGGTTCGGTACAAAGTCGAAGAAAAAGTAATACGGAGGGAATATCATGAAAACATTTACGGCTAGTTCTGCTGCCATCGACAGAAAATGGTATGTAGTAGACGCTACAGATATGACTCTTGGCCGCCTTGCTTCTGAGGTTGCCAAGGTTTTGAGAGGAAAGCATAAGCCTATCTTTACTCCTCACCTGGACACCGGTGATTATGTGATCGTTGTCAATGCGGAGAAGGTCAAGGTGACCGGTAAGAAGCTGGATCAGAAGATATATAAGCATTATTCCGGCTATATCGGCGGCTTGAAGGAGACAACTCTGAGAGAGAAATTAAGCAAGAAGCCGGAGGAAGTGGTTGAACTTGCGGTGAAGGGAATGCTTCCCAAGGGACCTTTAGGAAGACAGATGTACACCAAGCTCTATGTTTATGCCGGACCTGAGCACAAGCATGAGGCTCAGAAGCCGGAAGTACTGGCATTCTAAAGGATAGGAGGAGAATAATCAATGGCTAAGACTGAAAAGTACTACGGTACAGGTAGAAGAAAAAAATCGATTGCAAGAGTATATTTAGTACCCGGTAAGGGCGAAGTTACCATCAATAAGAGAAGCATGGATGATTACTTCGGAATGGAGACCCTGAAGGTTATCGTGCGTCAGCCCCTGGCTCTGACCGAGACTACTGAAAAGTATGACGTTCTTGTAAATGTTAAGGGCGGCGGATACACCGGTCAGGCAGGTGCGATCAGGCACGGCATCGCAAGGGCGCTTCTTCAGGTGGATGCAGATTACAGACCTGCGCTGAAGAAGGCAGGCTTCCTCACCAGAGACTCCCGTATGAAGGAGAGAAAGAAGTACGGCTTGAAGGCTGCAAGACGTGCACCTCAGTTCAGTAAGAGATAATACAGACTCCGCAGGTTTTCCTGCGGAGTTTTTTCTTAACATTTAAAAAGGAGCTATGTGTAATGTTCAGCTTAGACGAATTCAAGCGATTCAAGCAATACAGTTTCCACGACAGTATAATAACCAAATGCCGGAATTACAACAGCTGGTCCGGCATTCAGGGTGAATTTTCGGAAGATGAAATCGAGAGGAGCGGCTGCAAATACTTTTTTTTCAGTTTTGATTCTGCTGATCCACGGCTTCCGGAAATGAACGATGCAGAGATCATTTCTTTTGAGATCAACGAGAAGGGGAGTGCAAAAAATGGCTATTCTGTCAGAATTTGTGTGGAGAACAATGGATTTATAACTGTGGAGTTTGGGTGTAAATATTTCGGTTTCAGTGTATTTAAATACGAGGGCATATCCTATCGCAATGTATATGGAACTGCAGAATATAATACAATCCGGGAAACTTTGAAATATGTCTTAGATGAAGCATACCTTACAGAAAAAGTGTATCTTTACCTGCCGGAAGGATTTACCCTGTATACAGAGACTTATAGGGAATTTACAACTTTTTTGCAAAAATGCACCATCAGGCGGGATGGACAGGCGGTGTATGAGTATCTGTGTACTTATAATCATGTACCTTTTTGTGAATTCATACATCACAGGAACGGGCATCGTTATTATCCGTTTCATACCAGCTGCGGTGGCATCAGCTATATCGATGTGGATACACTGGAAGTTTACAACTATCTTCCGGAGGGTTACGCGCATGATATTGATTCTCTGTGTGGCGAATCTTTAGTTATCACGGATATTCACTATGACCGGGAGAGCGGCCTGATTGCCTATGGCGGGGTTTTATGGGAAAGCCCCGGCAACGTTATGGTGGGAGATTTTTCCTGTTTGTCAAACTGCGGATATCCGCTGGAGGACATGCGCACATTGATCGATCCTGATTATGAAAAGTATCATAAGTTGTATTTTGAATCCTGGGGCGGGGGAAAGCTTTCGCTAAAATGTGGAGAAATGTCGGTGTCTGTTGATGCTGATGAGATTAAAAGATTATTGAGGAGCCACGCCGGGACACCATGACAGGTAAAAGGCCGCTTGCGGCATAATCATAATGGTATCTTATAACACATGTATTTGCCGATACAGCGAAGACCACAGGCAAGTGCGTCGGCCTGGGATTCGCTTTCGTTGAAAAAGATCATATGCTTTGCGCCCCTGCGCTTGCAGTCATTAAGCGCAGCAGTCAGCAAGGCCCGGTAAACATCGCTGTCATAGATACCATCGGGAAAATCAATTCCAAAGATTTCCGGCATATGCGTATCAGCTATGTAATAAATTGCACCCGTTACTTTTCCGCTTCGGAGGCAGACATATATCCTCCAACGGTCAATCGCATCGAGGATTCTCGCGGAGTTCCAATACATATCATAGTCAGTCTGGGAGTGAAGAGCGGAGAAAAGCTCATAATTCTCCCGTGTAATGGGAAGGATGCCTTCATCCTCCGGCTGTAATACATAATCTTCAAAATCTATGGCATCATTATAACTTTCTTCAATGCAGTCGAAGCCACCGGCCTCCAGCACGGCAACTGCCTCTGTATTTTCTCCTGGAAAGCCCAGATAAAGCTCGCTGCCGGGAAAATGTTCCCGTGCGAAAGCGATAAATTCGTTCAAAGCTTCTTTCATGCCTGAAGCAATGCAAAATGCACAGGTATCCAGATAACGGTCCTCCGGCAGATAAAAATAGTGGATCCATCCTGCCGTTGCTCCGTTCTGTTCAAAAAGCAGGATTTCCTCGTTGTCCGTGGAAAATGATTCACAGGCGCGAGCCACAAAGTCATCTTTTGTCTTTATCCCGTCGTCATAGGTCGGATACCCCGATTTCGTCATGTCCAGGGCAAGCTGATATGCAAAATCCACATATCGGTCAAAATCCTGTTCCTGCAATTTTTTCAGCATTTTATCTTACTCCTGAATCTTTTCAGATATTTTATCATTTGAACTCATAAACTGCAAGTGCCGCAGCGCAATTTGGGAGCAGCCGCATCACGCAGGCGAGAACAAACGTTTGTAGAATCGCTTGCAATTATTCATATAAGTGAATATAATGGTAAATAGATTAACCGGCAGATAAAAAATGAGAAAAGAGGATGCTGCATATGTATAGCATAAGCAACAGACGATATACGGGAAGCAAGTTTAAACTGCTTGACTGGATAGAGGAGTTGATACTTGAAAATTGTGAGGGAAACAGCTTTTTTGATGTGTTTGCAGGAACAGGTGTGGTAAGCGAGCGGATGCATATTCATTATGATAAAGTGATAATGAATGATTTCTTATATTCAAATGAGATAATATATAAGGCCTTTTTCGGAAATGAACAATTCCATCAAAATGTAATTGAGCAGTATAAGAATAAGTTTCAGAACATGAATCCCGGTAAATTGAAGGAAAACTATTTTTCAATTCATTTTGGCGGGAAATATTATTCTGAGAATGATGCACTTTTAATTGGGAAGATAAGAGAAGAAATAGAAAAGGCCGGGAAAGATTTATCGGACAGGGATTACTGTATCCTGTTGGCGTCGCTGGTTTATTCTATGGATAAGGTGGCAAACACAGTCGGCCACTATGATGCATATAGAAAGACGAAAGAAATTGAGGATCGATTTACATATGAATTAATAAATCCGGAGCCTCCATCAGATAAATTTTCTATATACAGGATGGATGCAAATGAGCTTGTAAAAAAGGTAAAAGCAGATATCGCATTTATAGATCCGCCTTACAACAGCAGACAGTACAGCAGATTTTATCATGTGCTGGAAAATGTTGTGCAATGGAAAAAGCCGGAGCTGGAAGGAACTGCATTGAAACCGCAGGCGGAAAATATGAGTGATTACTGCAGAAGTAATGCGCCGGAGGTTTTTGCAGACCTGATAAAGAACATAGATGTGAAGTATATAGTAGTAACCTACAATAACACTTATAATTCCAAGAGCAGCTCATCCAAAAATAAAATTACTCTGGAAGAGATAACGAAGATTTTATCTTCCAGGGGTAAAACAAGAGTATTTGAAAAAAGGCACCAGTGTTTCAATGCCGGGAAAACGGAATTTGATGATCACAAGGAATTTGTTTTTATAACAAAGGCAGGCGCAAATAATGGGGAATGAAAAAACGATCAGATCACCTTTTTTTTATGTAGGCGACAAATATAAATTAATGCCGCAGCTGAAGCAGTTAATGCCCGAAGATATAGAACAGTACATTGAACCGTTTGTGGGTGGAGGCAGTTCGTTTTTGAACTCAAAGGGTGCTTTGTATATATTGAATGACATAGATTTTTATGTAGTTGAATTGCACAGACAGCTGGGCAGATATACGGGCAGGGCAGATGAACTGTTCGGTGAGCTTTTTGAAATGATAGATTTCTATGGATTATCCTGTTCCTATCGCGGTATATGTGTTCCGGACGAAATGAAAAAGAAGTATGTAAAAACATATTATTCAAGGTATAACAAAGAAGCTTATTTAAAGATGCGGAAGGACTTTAATATCAAGAAAAATGATTTCCTGAAATTATATCTGCTGCTTATATATGGTTTTAATCATATGCTTAGATTTAACGGTAAAGGTGACTTTAATCTTCCTGTGGGAAATGTTGATTTTAACAGTAATGTTTATCAGGCGTTACATGATTATCTGGAATTTGTCGGGGAACATGAGACCCGGTTTTTTAATATGGATTACATTTCCTTTTTGGAAACGATTCATTTCGAAAAGGATTCATATGTGTTTTTAGATCCTCCCTATTTGATTTCCATGAGCGAGTACAATAAATTATGGAATGATAAGAAAGAAGATGAATTATGTGAATACCTGGATTCTTTAAATGACAGGAATATAAAGTTCGGGATAACCAATTTGATCACCCATAAGGGCAGGACAAATCAAAGATTCCTGGAATGGTCAAAAAAATATCATGCCTATGATGTGCAGAGCAATTATATCAGTTTTAATGACAATACGATAAAGGCGGACTCAAAGGAGGTGTTTGTTACAAATTATGCAGAGCAGAAAACGTAGCAGGAGAGCGGAAAGAAAACCATTGTCGTTTTCGACAACGATGAGAAATCCAAATAGGATTGTCAGTTTTTTAAATTGTTTGCTGCCGTATGAGAATAAGATACTTACTCATAAGGTCATAATGAAAGTGGTGCATAATGCGATCAGAGAGAAGTTGTATACGCCGATAATAGTCAACCGAACACCGGAATTGGCATCGATTTATAAAAGTGAAGATGAAAAATATTCAGATGAGCAGATTGAATTCATTATTAATAAAAGTCCGCAGGAACATAAGGAAGCAGGATTTGATCGTGGCTGGGATTCACGTTTTGATACAATATTTAAATTGCCTATGGAATTCGGTTTTGTAAAATATGCTATGGGTGAGCCGGTTAGAATATCTGCAACCGGACATATGTTAATAGACGCAATAAACGAGAAAGAACCAAACGAAGAAAAGATACAAATGGTATTTCTTAATTCCATGATGAAATATCAAAGCAATAATCCCTACAGAAAAAATGCTAATGCGAATGTGCCTCTGATCTTGCTGTTACAGGTTTTAAAAATGTTGAAAGAGGACCCGGAGGAAAACGGCGCCGGAGTATTTCGTCAGGAATTAAGCTTGTTTATTTGCTGGCCTGATAATGATGCCAGGGCATTATACAATAGAATTAAAGAAATCAGAAGCATAGCCGGATACTCTTACAGCGACGAGTACATGTATGAAATCTGTCTGGAGTTATTAGGCGCATCTGAGAAGCAGCGAAACAGGTTTAAAATGTCTCAGATATGCGGAGAAGCAGTAGACGAATATATTCGTAAGATGCGTACAACCGGGTTGATCTCGCTCAGAGGCAGCGGCAGATTTATAGATTATAACGCATGGGAGATCAATAAGATTGATTATATTCTGAAGAAATATGCAGAGTATAAAACGTTTAAAACAAGAGATGCTTATTTTGAATATATGGGTGCTGTTGATACTGCGGTAATCAGTATGAAGAGTACGGTTCCGGCTGATACTACAGATTTGCGAAAGGAAGCATTGAAGAGGTTTGCTTTGGAGTATTCAAAAGAAACTGTTTATGACGAATTACATAAAGTGTGCAGTAAGTCGCCAAGCACGGATTATATGCTGAAGCTTTTGCCGGGCCCGGTACGACTGGAGTTTTTGACCAGCATTGCTATGGTTCAGAATTTTGATAATTTGGATGTGACACCAAACTATACAATTGATGATGAGGGATTACCAAGGAATACTGCAAGGGGTGGAAAGGCAGATATTATTTGCGCTGATGAAGAATATCAGGGTCTGGTTGAAGTGACCCTGATGTGTGGAAGACATGACCAGGTGAATAATGAAATTATACCGATAAGAAGACACTTGCTGGAAGAAAAGAAAAAGCAGGAAAAAACTTTTGCAGTTTTGATTGCACCTGTTATTCATGAGGACGCCAGGGAGAGTGCGGAATGGTACAAGTTTAAAGACGATTTGGATATTGTTACATATGCTGTTGATGATTTCGCGCAGAAAATACAGAAAGAAGATAAAATCTCAGGTTTGCTGGGGTAAACAAATATTGGTTGTACTCAGGCGGTGAGAAGAGGAAATTGAAGGGAGACGGAAACATGAAGGAGACAGAATTTTCCTGCAACAGGGGCGGGCTTATTATTCGGGGGACGGAATACAGGAGTGAACGGTATGTAGGACAGCAGAACAGCCCCATAGCGATTTTATGCCATGGGTTTGGGGGGAACCAGTATGATCTGATGTTTTATGTAAAAGAGTTCGTGGACATGGGATATTCGGTGTATTGCTTTGACTTTTGCGGCGGCTGTGTGGTGGGAAAAAGTGATGGGAGCAGTCTGGACATGACCATCGACACAGAAGCGGCTGATCTGAAGGCCGTCCTGGATTACGCGAAGGGACTGTCCTACACGGACGAGAAGCATATTCTTCTGGCAGGCGGAAGTCAGGGAGGCTATGTGGCAGGGATTGTGGCAGCTGAGAGGCGTGATGAGATTGAAAAGCTGATATTGTTCTATCCGGCACTGTGTATTCCGGATGCGGCAAGAACCGGCACTCTGGGCGGGGCGAATTATGACATTAACCATGTTCCGGAGGTGATAGATACCTTTGGAGTCAGGATCAGTAAAAAATTTCATGACGGAGTTGTGGACAAGGATGCCGTTTCTCAGATCAGCGGTTACAAAGGGCCGGTGCTGCTGATACATGGCGCGGAGGATACGATAGTGAACAGCAGCTATGCCGTACAGGCGGCGGAAGCCTATGAAAATTGCCGTCTGCAGATTCTTGAAGGGGCGGGACACGGCTTTACCCAGGAGCAGCGGGAGAAGGTGATTGTGTCGGTCAGGGAATTTTTGACTTGACAGCCTCCGCATGTTTTGATATTGTGTATATATCAAATTGATATCAAAACAATATGGAGGGGTTACTATGACAGAGAAAATTTATGTGACGAAAAAGAACGGTATGCGGGCGTTACTCCTGAACCTGCTCTTCCTGGCGGCGGCAATCGCTGCAATCGTATTCGGAGCAATCGGCCTGGAGACGGACAGAGTGTTCGGAATTCCTTTGTTCGTGGTGGGTATGGCCGGCATATTTTTGGGTTGGATGCCACTCTGCGGACTGAAGGTATTAAAGCCACAGGAGGCTCTGGTCTTGACATTGTTCGGTGATTACAAGGGAACCATCCGGGAGCCCGGATTTTATTTTGTGAATCCCTTTTGCTCTGCGGTAAACCCGGCAGCGGGCACAAAGCTTGCCCAGAGCGGCGACACTCAGGGAAACGGAAGCCAGCTGGCTCTTGCAGCCAACGGCGTTACCATCAGTGCTGCGGAAATGGGAAAAAAGATTTCCCTGAAAGCGATGACATTGAATAACGGAAGACAGAAGATTAACGACTGTCTGGGAAATCCGGTGGAAATCGGTATCGCTGTCATCTGGCGTGTGACGGACACAGCCAAAGCGGTCTTTAACGTGGACAATTATAAAGAGTACCTTTCCCTGCAGTGTGACTCAGCCCTGCGCAACATTGTCAGAGTTTACCCCTATGATGTGGCTGCCAATGTGGACACCACCGGGGACGGACAGGCGGATGAGGGAAGCCTTAGAGGCTCTGCGGAAGTGGTGGCGGAGCGCATTAAGCAGGAGATACAGAGCAAGGTCAGCGACGCGGGGCTGGAAATCCTCGAGGCAAGGATCACATATCTGGCATATGCGCCCGAAATCGCGTCAGTCATGCTGCAGCGCCAGCAGGCTTCCGCTATCATAGATGCAAGAAAGATGATCGTGGACGGTGCGGTAGGCATGGTGGAGATGGCTCTGGAACGGCTGAACGAGAAGCAGATGGTGCAGCTTGACGAGGAGCGCAAGGCGGCTATGGTGTCCAACCTGCTGGTGGTTCTGTGCGGTAACCGCGACGCCCAGCCTATTGTAAATTCAGGGAGTTTGTATTAATGGCAGAGAAGAAACAGATTCCGCTCAGGTTGTCGGAAAAATTATATGCAGACATTGCCGCCTGGGCGGAAGATGACTTCCGCTCGGTGAACGGGCAGATTGAATACCTTTTGTCCGAATGTGTAAGACAGCGGAAGAAGGATGGTAAATATGTGTCGGAAACTATAGACGTTCCGCCGGAGCTTGACATATGAATAACAAATGGGTTCGAAAGAGTTTTTCGAGGAGGGACGGTGCGGATGAAATTTATTTCATGGAACGTGAACGGCCTGCGGGCTGTCATGGGCAAAAATTTTATGGAGGAATTTAAGAAGCTGGACGCGGATTTCTTCTGCCTTCAGGAGACGAAGCTCCAGGCGGGACAGATTGAACTGGAACTGCCCGGCTACCATCAGTACTGGAATTATGCAGAGAAGAAGGGCTATTCCGGTACGGCAGTCTTTGCAAAGCAGGAGCCGGAGTCTGTGGCTTACGGCATGGGAAAAGAGGAGCATGACAGGGAAGGCCGTGTCATCACTCTCGCCTATCCTGACTTTTATCTGGTTACGGTGTATACCCCGAATTCTCAGCGCGAGCTGACACGCCTGGATTACCGTATGCAGTGGGAGGATGATTTCCGCGCCTATTTGAATACGCTTAAGCAGGACAGGGGAGTTATCGTCTGCGGAGATCTGAATGTGGCCCATCAGGAGATTGACTTAAAGAATCCGAAGACAAACCGCAACAATGCAGGCTTTACGGACCGGGAGAGGTCAAAGATGACGGAACTGTTAAACAGCGGATTTGCGGACAGCTACCGTCGGTTCTACCCCGAAAGGGAGGGCGCATACAGCTGGTGGTCTTATCAGTTTCATGCCAGGGAAAAGAATGTTGGGTGGCGGATTGACTATTTTCTTGTGTCGGAGAATTTTGCGGAGCGCATGACCGGTGCGGATATTCACCCGGAGATTTACGGTTCCGACCACTGCCCGGTGGAGTTGATGATCGAATGATCTGTGCAATTTTTGTTCATGAATGATTTACTGTCTTTTCGAGAATAATTAAAATAAATGAGAAAACTGTTCAAAAGGAATCAGCATTTGAGCAGTTTTTCTTATCTTTACAGGAAAACAGTGTCGGAAAGGGCGTTTGATATGAAATCATTGTGGGAGAGTACGGTGCGCATACCTAAAAGAAGATCGGCAGAGGGACTGTATGAGAGAGACGTAGTTGTGATCGGAGCGGGAATGACGGGAATTCTGACAGCCTGGCAGCTGCAGAAGGCAGGCAAGAGGGTGGCAGTGCTGGAGGCAGGGCGGATTGCCGGAGGACAGACGGGGCGCACCACCGCGAAAATCACCTCTCAGCACGGCATGATCTACAGCCGTCTGCTGCGGGAAGTCGGACAGAAGAAGGCACAGTTGTATGCGGAGGCAAACCAGAGAGCCATCTCGGAATATGAGCATATTATAAAGAAAAACGGGATCGATTGTGACTTTGAGCGGCTGCCTGCATATCTTTATTCTACCTCGGACAGAACAGGGCTGTGCAGTGAGGCGGCGGCAGCCTCTGCTCTGGGGATAATCGCTCATGAGGCGGAGATTCATGAGCTGCCCTTTGTGGCAGTGGGGGCGGTGTGCTTCGAGGATCAGGCACAGTTCAATCCGCTGAAATTTATCCGTGCGCTGGCGGCAAAGCTGGAAATTTACGAGAACAGTCCGGTAAAAAGCGTGGGCAGTCAGATAGTCTGTACTGACAGGGCCAGATTTCTGACAAAAAGTGTTGTCTTTGCCACCCATTATCCTCTTAAGGATATTCCCGGCTTTTATTTCTTAAGACAGCACCAGGAGAGGAGTTATGTGGTAGCGCTGAAGAACTGCGAGCCCCTTCACGGCATATATTATAGCGTGGATGCAGCGGGACTTTCCCTGCGCAGTGCGGGAGATATTCTTTTGCTGGGCGGAAATTCCCACCGGACCGGAGAGAGCAGAAAGGGAGGTGCTTTTGGCAGTCTGAAGGCAGCGGCGTGTAAATTTTATCCGAAAGCTGAGATTGTTCACATGTGGGCCGCGCAGGACTGTATGCCCCACGATGGTATCCCCCTGATCGGCAGATATTCTCTGTGGCATCCAAACTGGTACGTTGCCACAGGTTACGGGAAGTGGGGAATGACTTCCTCCATGGTGGCAGCCCTGCTGCTGACAGATATGATCACAGGGAAACGAAATCCATGGGAAAATCTTTTTTCGCCCAGGCGCATCCGGCCGGAGTCGGCGAGAGAGAATTTCAGGAGGGATATGAAGGAGAGTGTAAGAGGGCTGTGGACAGGACTGACCCGGGGAAAAGAAAAGTGCAGGTGTGGAGAGGGAGAATTCCGGGCACGTTGTACCCACATGGGCTGTAAACTTGTCTGGAATCCTCATGAGAAGACCTGGGAATGTCCATGCCATGGATCGCGGTTCGATGGAGCGGGGAGGCTTCTTGACGGGCCTGCACAAAAATCTCTGAGCAGTGGTCCTGATAATAAAAATGGGGATAAGTATAAATAAAATACGGAAGACATACGATAAATTAATGAGCAGAGCAATACTGTGTTGACAAAGAAAACCAATGTGGAGTAAGATATAAAGTACGAAAGTACCAATAGATGGAACAGAGGTGTGTATTACAGCGCACATGGGGGTAATTATAATGAAAAAACTGTCTAAGAATCAAAAAATAGGCATAGCAGCGGCGGCAGCACTGTTTGCAGCGGCGGTGGTTGTTGTCATTGCGGTGTTTGCCGGGAAAACGGGAGAAAGCTACCGTTCTATCAAGATTGTGGAGATGAGCGGTGAAGTGACCATAGGCAGGGAAGGAATCGGGAATCTGGATGCAGCCGTGAATATGAACCTGATTTCCGGGGATTCCGTACATACAGGACAAGGCGCATATGTAGTGCTGATGCTCGATACAGATAAATATGTGATGCTTGGGGAATCCGGGTCCATGGAGGTGGTTGCGAAAGGTGACGAAAACCGCGGCAGGACATCGATTCTCCTTGAACAGGGAAGTGTGCTGAGCGAGATACAGAATCCCCTTGGGCAGGGCTCATCCTATGATGTGGTGACGCCTAATGCAACCATGTCTGTGCGCGGCACTGTGTTTGAGATTGACAGGGGAGAGGATGGACTTGTTTCTCTGTTGGTATATGATGGAGCCGTGGCATTGGGTATGGATGGGCAGGAGCCTGTTCTCTACAATGCCGGTGAGTATATGCAGTTTGAAGAGGGCAATCCGCCGACGGTCATTGTTGACAGAGAGACAATCAGTGAGGATGTGATGAATGAACAGATGCTCCAGCGTCTGGAGCAGATAAACGAGTCGGGCAGGGGTCTGAATATGGGAAGTGTGCAGCTTGTTGAAAATGATGTCCCTTCCGTTCCGGCGGATCAGGAAGAAGTTCCGGAGATTACGGCCGCTCCTGAGTCTGCGGCAACGCCTGAACCGACAGAGACACCTGAGCCGACAATGACACCTGAGACCACAGAGACGCCGAAGCCTGCGGCAACGAAAAAGCCGGGAGCGACACCGAAACCTACAGCTACGCCGGAACCGACCCCGGAGCCTACGCCGGAACCGACCCCGGTGCCTGCACCGGCACCTGCACCTGCGCCGACACCTGCTCCGCAGCCTGCGAAATGTACGGTGACTTTTGCCAATCCCTATGTCTGGGTATTAAAGGATCTTGAAAAAATCAGTGATGTATACGGAAAGGGTGGCAAAGCTGTAAGTAAGTCTGTGGAAGCCGGAAAGACTATGAAGGCGCCGGAAGAATCAGAGATTATTCTTGCTGCTGATGTCGGCGGTGTGAGTCTGAAGTTAGCCGGGTGGTATCTTGAAAGCGGTGAAAAGTGGAATTTTGATACCTTTGCAGTCTGGTCGAATTTTACGCTCTACCCTGTGTGGGAGGAGGTTGTGACGGATGTTTCAGGAAATGATGCGGGAGGTACCGGAGCGACGAAGTATTGGCCTGTGATTTTTAAAGGAGCAGGCGAGAATGGAGAAGATGTGTGTGTCTGTCTGCCGGAAGGCACTACAGACATGCCGAAGCAGAATTGGAACGGCGAAACTATCCAGGGATGGAAAAAATCCTTCGGATCGACTGCGACCGAACAGACTTGGATTTCCGGCACTGACAAAGTGACGGGAGTGACAATTCTTTGGATGATGGAACCTGCACCGTCTGAATCTCCGGCACCTTCGGAGTCTCCGACGCCAACAACGTAGGGCTGATAAAATGAACGATGAGAAAACAGGATTTAAGAACAGAGTTTTATTGATCATAATAGCAGCTTTTCTTGCGGGGTGCCTTACTCTTTGGGCACCCTTTGACAAAGTTGAATACTGGTTTTGCGATTTGCTGTATGTCAGGGAGAAGCCGGTAGACAACCGGATCAAGATTATAGGAATTGATGAGAGGTCCCAGGAGGAAATGGGACCCTTTTCAGGTTGGACCAGACAACAGGCAGCAGATCTGCTGAATGCCTTTGACAAGGAGCATGCTCCGGCGGTTATAGCCTTCGATATAAACTTTGTGGGTCAGAGAGATCAGGCAGGAGATGACGCTTTGGCGGAAGCGGCGGCCGGATTTCCCCATGTGGTCATGGCGTCCTATATTAACTACGGCACAAAAGTAATGCAGTCGGACGGTGGTGACTATCAGATCAACACTATGTATGTGGAGAATCTGGAACTGCCATATGAAGCGCTGCGTGATGCGACAGCCCACGGTTTTACCAATACCGTACAGGATGTGGACAACTATGTCCGGCGTTCCATGCTTTCGGAATCAGCTGACGGCGTACGGGAATGGAATTTTGCCTGGAAGATATATGATGAATACCGGAAAGTAACGGGAGAGCAGAGCCGTGAGCCGGATCAGGTAAACAGCATTTACGGATTTGACTATACCGCAGAGCCGGGAATGTATGAGGTATATTCCTATGTGGATGTGGTGGAGGGAAGATGCGACCCGAAGGTGTTTCAGGGCAGCATAGTTCTGGTGGGCGCATATGCTCAGGGCATGATGGATCAGTATATGGTGCCCATAGCAAGAGGCACCGTCATGAACGGGGTAGAGGTTCAGGCAAATCATGTGGATGCACTTTTGAACGGACGTACTTATGTAAATATCAACAGGTGGATTCAGGCGCTGGCAGCTTTTATCATTGCAGGCTTTTATGTGTGGCTGGTCAGCCATAACAGTTTTCTGGTGAATACTGCGGGCGGTGTGATTCTGGAAGCAGGAATTGTCATTGCTGCAAAATGCCTGTACAGCGCAGGATATTACTGGGGATGTTTTGTGCCATTCGTTTTCGTGCTGCTCATCTTTCTGATGCGTGTGGCCACAGGTTATCTTACAGAGAGGGTTCGTAAGCGGAAGATATTGAGTGTGTTCCGGACATATATGGCGCCCCAGGTGGTGGATGAGCTGGGGCGGAGCGGCAATTACAAGATAGAGCTGGGGGGACGTGACCGGGAGATTGCGGTTCTGTTTGTGGACATCAGGGGATTTACCTCCATGTCAGAGGGACTTTCACCTGAGAAGATAGTAGGAATACTGAACCGTTATCTGGGGATGGTGACGGAGGCAATTTTCCGCAATGACGGTACGCTGGACAAGTTTATCGGAGATGCGGTCATGGCGGTTTACAATGCGCCTCTGGATGTAGAGAACTATGCCTGCAAAGCGGTACAGACCGGGCTTGACATTGTGGCCGCAGTTGATAAAATAAATGTTGAGCTTAAAAATGAGTTTGGCATTGAAATTGCCTGTGGAGTGGGTGTGCACAGCGGCCGGGCGGTTGTGGGAAATATTGGCTGCAGCTACCGGATGGATTATACGGCTATAGGCGATACTGTAAATGTGGCGGAAAGGCTGGAAAGCATAGCCAAAGGCGGACAGGTTCTGATCAGTAAAAATCTGTACGAACAGGTAAAGGACCAATATAGCGCTGTATATGCCGGCAGCCAGAGTTTGAAGGGCAGACAGGAAGGCATGGAAGTTTTCTTGGTGGAGGGAACGAATGGAACAGATGCAAGCGGAAAAAATACTTGAGATAGGGATTCAACTAACATCAGAAAGGGATTATGATGAGCTTCTGTCTAAGATCATAGACTGTGCCATGGAATTGACGAATTGTGACGGAGGTACGTTGTATCTTTTGGAGAAGGATTGTCTCCAGTTCTGTATTATGAAGAACAAGTCCATGGGAATTGACCAGAAGGGTGCCAAGGATAAAAAATATCCGCCGGTGACCATGGATGAAAAGAACATCTGCGCATATGCGGCAATTCACAGGGAATTCCTTAACATAGAAGATGCCTACAACAGCAGTCAGTTTGACTTCAGCGGTCCCAGGGAGTATGACAAGCTCTCAGGATACAGGACAAAATCTATGCTGGTATTTCCCCTGATCAGTCATGAGGAGAAATTGATCGGTGTGGTACAGCTTATCAATGCCAAGAATGCAGAGGGTGAGATCATTCCCTTTTGCGCGGACTGTGAGAAGGTGCTTCAGTCTCTTGGATCTCAGGCAGCGGTTGCGGTTGCAAACATGCGCTTTGTGCAGGAGATTGAGGATCTGATGATTTCCATAACGCAGGTATTCACAGATGCCATTGATACCCGTATTCCCTACAACTATTATCATTCCAGAAATGTCTACCTTTATGTCATGATCCTGGTAGATTACATTAACGCGCAGCATGAGGCCGGAAAGTTTGACAGGTTCTATAGGCCGGCGGAGCGGGATGAACTGTTGATGGCGGCGCTGATGCATGATATAGGCAAGCTGGTAATACCCAATGACATTATTGACAAGACCACCAGGCTGGGAAGTAAGCTGGAGCTGGTGCTGGAACGCTTCGAGCGCCTTGCACTGCTGTATAACATAGATTATCTGAAGGGCAGGATCGGCAAAGACAAGTGGATAGAGAGAAAGAATTATTTTCTGGATGCCCGGGAAAGGGTGGAGGAGATCAACAGGAAACCACGCCTTACGGAGGATGATGTGGCGTATATCCAGAACATGTCAAGAATGAATTATACCGATTCCAACGGGCAGAAGATCAACTACCTGTCTCTTGAGGAGGCGGAATGTCTGACAGTCAGTTCCGGCAATCTCACAAGGGCGGAGCGGGAGGTCATCTGTTCTCATGTGGAGTATACGGAAAAGTATCTGCGGAAGATGAACTTCGGTGTGCGTTATCCTCACATCATAGAGTGGGCGGGGGCTCATCATGAGCTTTTGGACGGCAGCGGCTACCCGAGAGGGCTTAAGGGGGATGAAATTCCCTATGAGGCAAGAATACTGGTAGTGGTTGACGTGTTTGAAGCTCTCACAAGTGCCGACAGGCCTTACAAGAAATCCATGGAGGAGCAAAAGGCGTTTTCTGTCCTGGACGATATGGCGGCGCAGGGTAAGGTTGACAAGGAAGTGCTGCAGCTGTTCAAGGAGGCTGTCGCCGGTTTTCCGGGTGACATAAAACTATTTTTTCACCGCGAGGATGAAGAATGATAGAGATTATTCCCGAAATTGACAGAATAGAAGAATATGCGGAGCTGGCGGAACAGTATTCCCTTGGCTTTGAATACAATGATTTTTTTAACCCGGATCTGTTGGACGAAGAAGATATCATCAGAGATAGAATCAGGCAGTACAGACAGTTGGAACGCCCTGAAAGGGTGGATACAATGCACGGCGCGTTTTATGATATTGTTCCCTTCAGCTGGGACAGGGGAATCAGCAGACACAGCATGTACCGGATGCAGCAGTCGGCGGAGATAGCGGCGGAGCTGGGCTGCCGGGCAGTGATTTTTCACGCGGGGCTCCAGCCTGAATTTGCCGGAGGTAAAAGATATTACCGCAACTGGCTGGAGACTATGGCTGAGGCTGCAAGGAAGCTGGCGGCTCAGTCCGGTGTGGAGATTTATTATGAAAATGTGAAGGAGACATCTCCGGCGGAACTGGCGGAACTGGCGGACAGTTTACGGGATGAAAGCTGTTTCGGCATCTGTCTTGATGTTGCTCATATGATGCTGACTAAGGGAGTGACGCCGGAAGAATGGATTCGAAAGCTGGCCCCTTATATCAGACACTTTCATCTGAATGACAATCATCTGAAACTGGACGACCATCTGGCACTGGGCTGCGGTGATATTGACTGGAAGAAAATGTTTGGCAGTATCAGGCAGTATGGATTGCAGGACAGAAGTATGCTGCTGGAAGTGAACGGATTGGAGAAAATAAGAACAAGTTTAGAATATCTGGAAAAGGCAGGGATTTGTCATGAATATGCAGGAGATAATTTCACAGATAGATAAACTTTTGGAGGATAATAAAAGAGAGGAAGCCGAGAAGCTTATGCAGGAGAGTATCGCCCGGGCGGTGGCGGAGCAGGATGACAGCAGTCTGCTCCGGCTTCTGAATGAGCTTCTTGGATTTTATCGGGAGACTGGCAGGCATGAGGAAGCCTGGCTGATTGCTGACAGGGCGATTGCTCAGGCAGAGAGAATGGGGCTTGCAGGGACAATTCCTTATGCCACCACCCAGCTCAATGTAGCAAATGCGTACAGAGCAGGGGGACGCCTTGAGGAGTCTCTGGAAAAGTATCTGCAGGTACAGGAGATTTACCGACAGCAGCTGGCTCCTGACGATATGCTGGCAGCCAGCTTTCAGAACAATTTCAGTCTGCTTTATCAGGAACTCGGGGAGTACGGAAAGGCCAGGGAGTGCCTGTTGAATGCGCTGCAGATTGTGAAAGAGAAGGGCAGCGGGTATGAGTTGGGGGTGACTTATGCCAACCTGGCAGCCACCTGCGTACAGCTGGAGCAGATGGAGGAGGCCGGGGGATATGCGGCAAAATCAATGGAGGTTTTTGAAAAAGCGGGTATTATGGACAGTCATTATGCGGCTGCGCTGTCTGCCCTGGGCGCGTGGCACTTCCACAGGCGGGAGTACCGGGCGGCGGGTGATGCTTACAGAAAAGCCATGGAGCTGGTGGAGCGCTGCAACGGCAGAAACCATGCATACCTGCGTCTGAAGGAAAATGCGGAGGCATGTGAGCTGGAATATGCAAGCGCGGCCGGGGATGAAGAAAAGCAGGTAAATGCGGCGGAGACCGGTGCAGACATGATCGGAGCCGGAGAAAAACCGGCGGGCATCGGCCTTGCCTTATCAAGAGAATATTATGAGACATATGGGGTGCCTATGATTCGGGAGCAGTTCGGCGGGTATGAGGGCAGGATTGCCGTAGGGCTTGTGGGAAGAGGCTCCGACTGTTTCGGGTATGACGACGAACTGTCAGGGGATCATGACTGGGGACCTGATTTCTGCATGTGGGTAACGGATGAGACCTATAAGGAAATCGGCACCGGGCTGCAGGAAGCATATGAATCCCTTCCGGCGGAATACAAGGGTTACAGGCGCGCTCCCCATGTGAACGGAAGAAACAGGAGAGGCGTGCTGCGGATTTCTGAGTTTTATCGGAGTCTTGTGGGCGCTGACTGTTATGAGATGATAGACTGGACAAGCGTCAGCGATGCCTCTCTTGCGGCGTCGGTAAACGGAGCGGTTTTCAGGGATGACGAGGGAGTTTTTACGGCTTTTCGGAACCGTCTTATGCAGGGGTATCCGGAGAATATATTTTATCTGAAGCTGGCGGATGCCGGGGCAAAATATGCCCAGACAGCAGAATATAATTGTTCGCGTATGCTGAAGAGAAGAGATATACTGACAGCCAAAATGCTTGGCTGGGACGGCATTCGGGAAGCTATGCGTATGCAGCTGTATCTGTGCGGAAAGTACCCGCCCCACGACAAGTGGCTTCACCGAAGCCTGAAGGAGTCCGAAGAGGGCAGGGAGATGGCTGCTTTTCTGGAGGAGATAGCGAAACTGCTGGCTGCACCCGTGCCGGATGGAGCGGCATTGAAAGAAAAAACGGACAGTCTGGGCGGATACCTTGCAGGAGAGCTTTACCGGAGAGACCTGATCAGCGATATTGATTCCTATCTGGACGCACACAGCGATGAACTGGTCTATAAGGCGTCACTGGCGGAAAAGAGCAGCGAGACGCTGGTGGAGGAAATTGCCGGGCTGGAATTTGAAGCTTTTGATAAGGTGCAGAACGAAGGAGGCAGAGCCGGGTGCCAGAATGACTGGTTTACCTTTTCCATTATGCGGAAAAGTCAATATCTGACCTGGGACAGAACCATGCTGCTGCAGTACCTCTACGATTTTAAGCGTGAGTATGAGCGGGGGCACAATCTGATTACGGAAAAGTACGGGCGCATGATGGAGAGTACTGCGCCTGAAAAATATGAAGAGATCAAAAAGCATTTTCCCGAGCTGACGGAAGAGAAGCAGAATATCATCCGGCAGATTTGTGAACTGCAGGTACAGTGGATGGAGGAATTTGCGGCGGAATATCCGCAGCTTGCGGATAATGCCAGGAGTATTCATACCTCCGAGGATGATTCTTTCAACACTTCCTATGAGACTTATCTGCGGGGAGAACTTGGAACCTATTCTGACAAGATGCTGGAGTTGTACGGCAGGTATATTGTGAAATACGCAAGAGAAGGCAAAAATCCGGTCTATGACATTATGGGGAACAGCGTAAAAATGTACGGCTACCAAAATTTGGAGGATGCGGAGAGAAAAATAGAAGCGGCAATGAGTTGACAATACTGCATTTTTTCAGGACAACTGCACATACTAGGAAAGGAATCGGACAGTCGGTTAACGGCTGTCCGTTTCTTTCAATCAGGAAAGGAGTGTGCAGAAATGGATTTTAACGGAGTCAGTGGAGAAAGCTACGGCACAGGCTACGGCGCAGGTGATATTCCCTTAGGACTGGGCATGAATCTCATGATGAATGAGACTGCAATGCAGGGCTATGCCGGACTAACCGAGGCGGAGAAGGAACATCTGATCATGAGGTGCAGAGACGCAAAATCCAAGGGCGAGATGCAGAAAATCGTGGATGATCTGGCACCCGGCACGGATGTGCAGGCAATTATGGACGAAGAAAAAGACAACAGGATTTTTTAAGCCTAGTACCATCCGCCATCTATGGTGATAATCTGACCGGTCATATATTCGGGAGCCTGGGCTGTCTGGAGGATGAGTTCTGCAGCTTCCTCCGGCAGCCCCAGCCGGTCAGCGGGAATCTCTGCAGTGAGAGCGGCCTTATCCTCCGGAGTCAGACAGTCGTTCATGGCGGTGTCAATGACACCGCAGGCAATGGCGTTGACCTGAATGCCGCTTGGGGCCAGCTCCTTTGCAAGGGCTCTGGTAAAGGCGTTCACGCCGCCTTTGGAGGCGGAGTAGGCCACTTCCATGGAGGCTCCCTGAGTGCCCCAGACGGAGGATACATTGATAATTTTTCCCCGGTGGTTTTTCAACATCAGGGGAATGGCAGCCCGGCAGGTATAAAAGCAGGAGTCAAGATTGACGGCCATGACCCTGTGCCATTCCCCGGCTGTCATGTCAGTGAGAAGCCCGATATGGGCGATACCTGCATTGTTTACAAGTACATCCAGACTGTCTATGGACTCATAAAGCCGCAGTACGTCCTCCTCCCTGCCCATATCGGCCTGAAAGGCAAGACATTGAATCTGATTTTTGGCCTGCAGCCGGGAAGCCGCTTCACGCAGTGTTTCCACGGAATTTTTACAGGTGAGGATCAGGTTGTAACCGGCAGCGCCGAAGCGTTCTGCCGTGGCGAGTCCGATTCCCCGGGAAGCGCCTGTGATGAGAGCGGTCTTTCTGTTTGTATGCATAGCGAAATCCTCCTGTGTGGCAGATGTGATTCTCTAAACTCGCAAACTCGCGCTGACGCGCTTTTTGTCCGATTTCATCGGATGTTTGCTCGTTAATAGCACTGCGCATATTATACCATGTGCGCAGAAAATCAAGCGGCTGCGAAGCAGACATTTGATTTTCAAGCCATGGCCATCGGGTATAATGCATCACGAAGTGATGGCTAGACAGCGTCAGCTGGCTTGAATTCTGCGTTAGCAGAATCATTATACCATAATTTCTTGCTTTTCCACACATAAACTGTTACACTTAGGAATGCAGGTGATACGGTTGCCTGCGGAAATGGGGAGAGACATGTACGATTTGATTATTATCGGCTCCGGTCCGGCGGGACTTTCGGCAGCCATATATGGAAAAAGAGCAGGCCTGAATCTGCTGGTGCTTGAGAGCGCGCCTATGAGCGGCGGTCAGGTACTGAATACTTATGAGGTGGATAATTATCTGGGAATGCCCGGTATGAACGGCTTTGACATGGGAATGCAGTTCAGGGCTCATGCGGACAGGCTGGGTGTGGAGTTTCGGGAAGCAGAAGTTACCGGGATTCAGGATAAAGTACAGAGCAAAATTGTGGTTACGGGAGAAATCGAGCTGGAGGCTAAGGCTGTGATTCTCGCCACGGGTGCGGTGCATGCGCACTTAGGAGTTCCGGGTGAGGAGGAACTGTCCGGAATGGGAGTATCTTACTGTGCCACCTGCGACGGAGCATTTTTCAAAGGAAGAACTGTGGCGGTGGTGGGGGGCGGCGATGTGGCCCTGGAGGATGCCGTATATCTGGCGCGGACCTGCGAAAAGGTATATCTGATTCACCGAAGGGATGAGCTTCGGGGGGCGATGGTGCTGCAGGAGGAGCTGAAAAAGCTGGAAAATGTGGAGATTCTTTACAGCTGTACGGTAGAAGAGATACAGGGAGAGAGCGCCGTAGAGAATCTTCGTGTGAAAAACGTAAAAAGCGGTGAAGTGTTCGATCTGAATGTGGCAGGTGTTTTTATAGCGGTGGGAATAAAGCCCAATACGGATTTGGTGCGGGAGAGCCTGAAGCTTGACCCGGGCGGGTATATTCCGGCGGGAGAGGATTGTGCCACGGAAATTCCCGGCTTGTTCGCGGCAGGGGACGTGAGAAAGAAGCCTATCCGGCAGATTATTACAGCCGTTGCGGATGGAGCCAACGCAGCAGTCGCGGCAGGGGCCTTCTGCAGAAAATAAGTAAATAATTTCTTAATAC
>CAMWJV010000026.1 GCA_947174665.1 uncultured Lachnospiraceae bacterium | reverse complement strand
TGTCAGGTGGCCGCTCCCCGCTACAAGCTTTGCCTGATCCATCTGAATCTCAAGCCGGTTGGTTCCCCGGGCGTCCCCGGTGGTGGTGATAAACACGCCGGTTGCGCCGTTTTCATATTCCACATAGGTTGTGACATCATCCTCTACCTCAATATCATGCCATTTGCCGAAATGCATATGGGTATGTACTTTCACGGGAAAGCCGCAGATCCACTGCCACAGATCAAGCTGATGAGGACACTGGTTCAGCAGTACGCCGCCTCCTTCTCCCGCCCAGGTAGCCCGCCAGTCGCCGGAATCATAATAGGTCTGTGAGCGGTACCAGTCGGTAATGATCCAGTTAGTGCGGCGGATATTACCGTATTTTCCGGATTGTACCAATTCACGCAGCTTTCGGTAAATGCAGTTGGTCCGCTGATTGAACATCATTCCAAACACCACCTGGGGATGTCTCTCCGCCTCCTCGTTCATTTCACGCACCTGTTTTGTATAGACGCCTGCCGGCTTTTCCACCATCACATGAATGCCTCTCTTCATACATTCGATTGCAAATCGTGGATGGTCGTAATGAGGTACGCATACCATGCAGGCATCTATCTTCCCGCTGTCCAGCATAGCTATGGCATCGGAAAAGCATTCTATCTCTGTTCCCACCAGCCTGCCGGCTTCCTTCACCCACTCCAGACGTTTTGGGTTAATATCCGCTGCCGCACACAGACGAAAGTCCGCACATTTTCCTTCCAGAATGCTGTTTACATGTCCGGAACCCATGTTTCCGATCCCGATAATGCCCAGTCTGATTATGTTTTCATTCCTGTCCTGATTATTCATGATTTTCCCTTTCTATATAAGTGTTCCGTATATTACCTGAATCCAAATGTCTGCAGGTTGCGGTAGCTTCTGGCCAGGCATGTGAAGGGGTCTTCACCGCCACAGTCATCCTGCTCTACAAGCATATATTTTGTCCCGGCGGCCTCCGCCTCCTGAAACACCCTCTCAAAATTTATGTTTCCTTCCCCTACAACTGACATTTTTCTGCCATAAGAAAAATCCTTCAGATGAATACAGGGGACACGGCCTGAAAGCTGCCTGATCCAGTCTGCCGGGTCTGCGCCTCCTGCCTGTATCCAGAAGGTATCCAGCGTAAACCCCATTTCTTTTGTCGCAAAGTCTTCGCTCAGCCGCTTTAGGATGGTCTTTCCATTGTATCTCTGGAATTCTCCGTCATGATTATGATACATAAAATATTTTCCGCTTTTCGCAAGCTTTTCCGCAACCGGTTTGTATTTCCGGAGAAATTCCTCATAGTCATGGTCCTCTTTCTCCGGGTCAAAATTAAAATATCCCAGCCCTATCAGCTCACACTGAAACACATCATGGGCTGCGGCAACCGACTCTGCATCTTCCAGCAGCAGATCCGCAGGAGTATGTGTCAGCACACAACTAAGTCCGTTTTGTGAAAGCTGATCCCGAAGCCATTCCGGATCATAGGCGCATGTACCTGATACCTGTACGTTCCGGTATCCAATGTCTGCTATCTTTTTTAATGTTTCCGCAAAGTCTTCTGTGTTTTTACAGAATTCTCTCACTGTATATAGCTGTGCACCAATCTCCATGATAATCTCCCTTCTCAATTCTGTTTATTTTATCTGACACAGAATTTCCTTTAATGCGTTACACGCCGCATCAAAAGCAGCATCATTACTCGGATAGACATATTTTCCCACATTGCTCTCCTCCCCTGATCGTTCCAGTTTCGAAAGACCATCGAATACTGCAAGATGGGGCTCTATTGTAACGGCAGTTCCTCCTCCTTTTATAAAATCGGCCAAAATCTCAGCCACATGACCTTCCCCATGTCCTGCCGGTACCACACTTCCGTCTGAAAGAGCATCCTTAATATGCATATATTTGATATATGGCGCCAGCTGCTGCCATGCGCCGAGAGTTTCCTGTCTGCATTGGATAAAGTTCGCCGGATCAAATATACCCTTTATGGACGGAAATTCCTTCAGTATTTCCAGACAGCGCCCCGCATTGTCCCCGTAGATACCTTTTTCATTCTCGTGGCAGAGAACAATACCGCTTCCCTGTGCGATTTCAACCATTTCACCCAGCCGGTCTATCACCTCGTTTTTATATTTTTCCGGCGTATCGCCCTGCGGAATGTAGAAGGAAAACATCCGCAGATTTTCAGCACCCAGAATATTTGCAATCTCCAATGTGTTCCTGAATTTTTCCAGGTGTGCTTTATAGTCATCAGACACAATGTCAATTTTTCCGATGGGAGAGCCTATGGACCAAACACTGAGTCCTTCCTCTTCCAGAATCTTCTGCACCTCCTTTGCCCGGACACTGTTCATATCTGAGACATTTCCTGTGTCCAGATTGCGGATTTCCAGTCCATCCAGTCCATTGCGCTTCATAGCGGCAATCTGTCCGTTTAATGTCAAGGATGCCTCGTCTGCAAAGGCAAATATTTTCAATGTGTTCATTCCCATATCCTCCCTGTTTTTGTTCCTGTTTTTATTATAGAACCGCACATTTTTTATATCAATTTCAAAAACAAGCATAAAAATATTGAAAATATATGCATATTCGGTTATGATACATACAACATGAGGTACAAACAATATGAACAGGCAGGGAAGGATTTTGAGATGATTCCCGGAACTGTGGAGAACGAAAATGAAAATCCAGAATATTCAATCCGGACATACCCGCACGGAATGTCCGATTCAATCGAATTATGCTATGCATACCCACAACGGATATGAGCTTTTATACCTCATCCATGGGGATGCAGATTACGCTGTGGAAGGTAATGTCTATCGTCTGAAAAGAGGTGATATTATGCTGATGCGCAGGTCGGAATCCCATTATCTGATTCTTCGCTCTACGGCTTGTTATGAAAGGCTTGTAGTCAATTTTGAACTGACAGATACGGAGGTTTGTGACAGTGAGGCATATGTGGCGTTCTCTTCCATGCTGTTTCACCAGCCCCTGGGAAAATATAATCATTTTGCTTCGTCCCTGTTTCCGGATAACCACTGGCAATATTACATGAATCGCATATGCAGCTACAGTGATCCTGACAGAAAAATGATTTATTTGCTGCCGTTGTTAAATGAGCTTTCCGAGGGGTACGAAAAGGTGAAAAGCAGCCCTGAGCAAACGATTCCAAATAAGTCCTCTGCGATTGTATCCTATATAAACCGGCATCTTTTTGATGAGCTCTCCCTTGACAGGATCTGTGAGTACTTCTTTCTGAGCAAATCCCAGCTAAACAGGGTTTTCAGGAAAACTACCGGAACCACCGTCTGGAACTACATTTTGATAAAACGCCTGTTCCATGCCAGAGAGATGATGCAGGGCGGAGAAAATCCTACAAGCATATATGAAAAGTGCGGTTTTCGGGATTATGTCACTTTTTACAAGGCTTATCAGAAGCATTTTGGCTGCATGCCGAAGGCAGATTACAGAAAAAAGTCTTTATAAGATTTTTATATCACTTTTATCAGCTTCAGGTTTTTATCTGCCAGTATCACGTCCGCTCTTTTTCCGGGAGTCAGTGAGCCGACCTCGTCAAAGATACCGATACTTTTTGCGGGAACCATGGATGCGGCAGCTACCGCCTCCTCAAGTGGAATGCCAAATGTGACCGCATTGCACATACCGTCATACAGATTGGTTGCAGACCCTGCGATAGTGCCGTTGGAAAGAGTTGCAAGCTTTCCGTTTACATGTACCTGTTGTCCGCCTAAATCATAAGTACCGTCCGCCATGCCTGTAGCCCTCATGGAATCGCTGATCAGGGCAATTCTACCCGGAAAAAGCTTAAAAGCAGCGCGCACCATGCTCTCATGCACATGGATACCATCACATATCAGTTCAGCCACACAGGCTTCGTTCTCTGCAGCGGCACCGATTAAGCCGGGGGCGCGGTGCTCCAGGGGGTTCATGGCATTGAACAAGTGTGTTACATGGCATGCTCCCGCCTCAAAAGCCTGTCTTGCAGTGTCATAGTCTGCGGCGCTGTGTCCCAGAGAAATCGTTACTTCATTCTTTAATTCCCTGATAAATTCCATTGCGCCTTCCATGTTGGGAGCCAGAGTTACGAGGCGGATCCTATTTTTACAGAGCTGATTACATTCCCGAAAAAAGCTGATATCAGGAGGTATAATGTATTCCTGCAGATGTGCTCCCTTTTTTGCAGCATCTAAAAAAGGCCCTTCCATATTGATGCCAGCCACATGAGACATACCCTTTTGGTCCTGCCAATTTTCCATCATGCAAAAAATCTTGCAAATTTTTTCTTTTTGCAGGGTCATAGAGGTTGGACAATAGGTTGTAATTCCATGAGAATATTCATATTGCAAGATTTCATGCAAACCTTGAATATCATTGTCAGATAAATCTTTCCCTACTGCACCGTGGCTGTGAATATCCACCAGGCCGGGCAGGACATAAAGCCCGGCAGCGTCAATTTCCGTAGTATCTGTCACCTGGTCGACAGATTCTGCAATTCTTCCGTTTTCAATATATAAATCTTCTTTGACAAAGGTTTTATCTTCCCGAAAAACAATTCCGTTTTTAATTATCATAGTTTACATCCTTCCAATTCGTCTTTTCACGAATCAGGGAAAGAGCTTCTTCGTCCGCAATAATGGTGCAGTCATTGTGCAGCTGCAGGATGGAAGCGGGAACGCCGGGGGTCACAGGCCCGAAAAAGGAGTCGTAGAGAGCCTTTGCCTTATTTTCCCCTGTTGCCAGCAGCAGGATTTTCTTTGCCGACATAATACTCTTTATGCCCATAGTAAAGGCGTGTGTGGGAACTTCATCAAGGCCTGCAAAAAATCTGGCGTTACTTTCTCTTGTCTGCTCTGTCAAAGTAACCAGATGAGTCTCCTTTTCAAAAGCGGCGCCGGGCTCATTAAAGCCGATATGTCCGTTTCCGCCTATGCCTAAGAGCTGGAGATCGATTCCGCCCAGGCTTTTGATAACATGGTTATAACGCCGGCACTCTGTCTCGGCATCCGGAGCCAGTCCGTTGGGAACATTGGTATTTTCCTTTTTGATATTTATGTGATCAAAAAAATTGTGATTCATAAAATAACGATAGCTCTGATCGTGCTCTCCCGACAGTCCTTTATATTCGTCCAGGTTAACACTGGAAATCTGGAAAAAATCTACATCTCCCTTGTTATACCATTCGATAAGCTGCCTGTATGCTCCTACAGGAGTGGACCCGGTTGCCAGGCCCAGAACGGCATTGGGTTTCATAATAACCTGTGCGGATATAATGTTTGCAGCCTTTCTGCTCAAATCCGCGTAATCTTTTGCAGCATAAATTCTCATAAAATTAAATCCTCCATCTTTAGTTATTCCCATATTAGCATTGGTGGGAGATGAATGTCAAATAATGCGGTAGGAATGTAAGTGCGATTGTGGTATAATTAATGCTGAAGTCAAGTCGGAAATTGGGAGGAATAATTTTATGAAGCTATTGATAATCAGACACGGCGAAAGTGAAGGGGATATTCTTGATGTTCATGAAGGCAGGGCTGATTTTGAACTGACTGAACGCGGACATTGCCAGGCGGACGCAATGAGTGAATTTGTAAGTCAAAATTATCAGCTTGCAAAGATATATCACAGTACTCTCAAAAGAGCGAAGCAAACCGCTGAGCATTTGGCTTTGAAAACACAGGCACCATTAATTCCGGATGAAAAATTAATGGAATTTAATAATGGATTAATCGCAGGATTGAAGCATAGTGTGGCTGACGAAAAATATCCCCGGATAAATGTGCCGATTCATGCGTCCGTTTATGAGCAGGAGAGTATGCTTGAATTCAGATACAGAGCAGAGTATATGCTGTCAAAGATATTGTCGGAAAACGATGACGAAAATACCATAGCCGTTGTCAGTCACGGCGGTATGATAAATCAGTTATATCGTGCATTTTTAAAATTGCCTGTTGAGACAAAGTTCTCATTTTTGACAGGTGATACAGGGATTCATGAATGGGTCATAAAAGAAAATTCCCGAATAGTATTAAGAGCGAATTTTATACCCCATAACATATAAAGAAAGGTATCAATTTATATGCCTGACAGGAAGGCTTTTGAAACGGCAAAAAAGAAAATAATCGGAGTGGACAGGCAGCGGTTCGGAATCGGTACTCTTTCAGAAAAAACGGTTCATGCAATCCTGAAGAATTATTATGAACCGGATGAAGACAAACAGGAGATTCCCATTGAGAAATACGTGGCGGATATTTACGCAGACGGGGAAATTATAGAGATTCAGACCAGGCAGTTCAATAAAATGCGGGATAAGCTCACCGCTTTCCTGCCTCTCTATCCGGTGACGATTGTGTACCCGATCCCCCGGGAAAAATGGATCATCTGGATTGACGAGGAGAGCGGGGAGTTGAGCAAAAAGAGGAAATCTCCCATAAAGGGAAATCCCTATATTGCATTTCCTGAGTTATATAAGATTAAAATGTTCCTGAAGGATCCTAATCTGCGATTGAAATTTGTTCTGATGGATGTGGAGGAATACAAACTACTCAACGGTTGGAGCAAAGATAAGAAAAAAGGAGCCAGCCGCTATGACAGGATTCCCACAGAACTTGTGGAGGAGGTGGAGATTAACTGCCTTCAGGATTACATGCAGTTTGTTCCCTGTGAGATAAACGGTGAATTTACTTCAAAAGAATTTGCCAAAGCGGCTCATATACCTGTTTCTCTGGCCCAGACAGTGCTGAATATCCTGTATCATGTAGGCATTCTGACCAGGGTAGGAAAAAAGGGAAGCATGTACCTTTATGAAGTGATTGAGATTTTATAGGAAATTAATAATTGTTTTTAAATATAAGCTGTGTTAAGATGTTTTTCAAGTGAATAAGAGCATTATAGGTGTCGGATGAGCAGGTTTTATACTGTTTGGTCCGGTGAAAAGGGAATCAGGTGAAAGACCTGAACGATCTCGTCGCTGTGATAGAGGAGCTGCATTTCCTTTTTTCTGTACGAATATGATTTACATACAGTGTAAGTTAAATGGTAGGAAAAAGTCATGTCACTGGAAGATTGCTGTATCTGTGGTTGAAGCCTGGGCAGCAGGGTTCCGGGAAGGCGAAGTGTAGTGATGATACTTCAGTCAGAAGACCTGCCTATAGTGAGTACTGTGTGACCACGAGGGCTTGGTCAGTACGAAAGAAGCGGGTATCCTTTGATATAGACGAGGATATGTGCGCTATTTTGTGTTGTCAACTCCTGTCCATTGTGGCAGGAGTTTTACTTTGCAGGAATTCTTTTCACGAAAAAAATATGCCGTATGAACGGCAGGAAAACGGAGGAAAAGAAATGGAAACCAAAAAACCAAACAGGAAAATCATCATTGGAGCAGCAGCCCTTGTAATCGCAATTGCTGCTTTTCTGGTCATTTTCAACGTATTCCGGGAAAAACCCGTGGCGGGAAGCAAGGCGATCACCCTTGAGGTGTTTAACCAGGAAAACCAGACCTCGGAATACCAGGTGCAGACGGATGCAGAGTTTTTGCGCCAGGCCATGGAGGAGGCGAAAGGATTTACCTTTGATGGCGAGGAGGGAGATTATGGGTTCACCCTCTATACTATCAACGGAGAAACCCACAACTGGAATGTGGACGGCTCTTATTGGTCTATATACGTAAATGGTGAATACGGCCAGTACGGTATAGACAGCCAGCCCGTGAAGGACGGAGACGTTTACAGATTTGAGTACACGCCGCCCTACACTGGAGAATAGTGTTAGTGTGTTGGTATTTTAAAGAATCAATATAAAACGGGGATTGAGATGGAAAAAAAGAGCAAAAACTGTAAAATTACAGTTCGCGACATAGCCCTGATAGGAGTTATGACAGCGGTAATCGTGGTTTGTAAGGAAATATTAAGCTTCCTTCCTAATATTGAGCTGGTATCCTTTTGGATTATCATGTTCACTCTGTTTTTTAGGTGGAGGATTCTGTTTGTGGTTCCCGTATTTGTTTTGATTGAAGGATGTCTTTACGGCATGGGGCCGTGGTGGATCATGTATCTTTATGCCTGGCCCCTGCTGGCTCTGCTGGCTTTTCTGAACAGAAGACAGGAATCTGTCTGGTTCTGGAGTATCCTGTCTGCATTTTTCGGATTGTTCTTCGGCCTTCTCTGCGCCCTTCCTTATGCGATAGTAGGTACTATCGATAATGGAATCCGGGGCGGATTATACGCCGGGTTTACCTGGTGGGTTGCGGGAATTCGTTTTGATGTTGTGCACTGTATCGGAAATTTTGTAGTGATGCTGGTGCTGTATCGTCCTGTGCGGGACGCAATGCGCAGAATTTCACAAAAGTAAAATTTGACAAATAGAGACGCGGACCGTCGTATAGAATGATTTCTGTACGGCGGTCTTGATTTTTTTCGGATACTGCATTGACAGAAGTATGACATTATGTTATATTGATTTTGTCAACATCTTGTTATACATTAAGGAGGCAGCCGATTTGATACAGCAAATATCTGATGCGGAACTGGAAATTATGAAAATTATTTGGGGAAACCCGCAGGAGGTGACATTGTTCCCTCATATCATGGACGGGTTGGCGGCCAGGGGTAAGCCATGTCAGAAAAATACTCTGATCGTGCTCCTGTCGCGGCTGATGAACAAAGGTTTTTTGAGCGCCAGGAAAATCGGGCGCCGCAACGAATATACCATGCTGATTTCAGAAACAGAATATCAGACGGCGCAGACGAAAAACTTCCTGGATAAAATCTATGAGGGCAGCGCGAAAGGTCTGGTTTCTAATCTGATTTCGGGCGATCTGCTGGCAGATGAGGAATATGAGGAGTTGAAAAGGCTGCTGGAGAAAGGGAAAGGGAAACAATGAACGCAGTATTGAAAATCTTCTTGTCCATGTCATTTTCCGGCGGTTTGCTTATCTTGGCTCTGTTTTTGGGAAAAAGATTTTTGAAAGACAAAATCAGCCGCCAGTGGCAATATTACATTTGGCTTATTGTGATTTTGCGGCTGCTGCTCCCATTCGGGCCGGAAACAAATCTGCTGGGGAAAACCTATCAGGCTGTGGATCAGGCGATAACCTGGACTGTACCTTCACCGCAGTATCAGCCCTCACAAAATACTTCGGGAAGCAGTTTCGCTCATGTTGATGGTTTCGAACAAAACAATGTAAAGACAGATAATCCGATAGAAAGTGCATATAGTCCGGCAGAAGATTTGAAGACCGTCCACCCGCTTCAGGACATCAGCTCGTTGCTGACAGATCATGTCTGGCTGATTTGGTTAGTGGCTGCGCTGGTGCTGCTGATACGAAAAATAACGATCTATCAGAGCTTTATGCGGTATATTAAGGCCGGATTGGATCCGGTTTCTGACGTTGAAATGTTAGACCGGCTTTCTGTCATTGCGGAGCAATCAGGCATTAAAAAGCCGATAGAGTTGTGTGTCAATCCGCTGACCTCATCACCTCTGCTGATCGGTTTTTTCCATCCGTGTATCGTGCTGCCAAGTGCGGATATTTCCGAAAAGGATTTTCATTATATCATTCTGCATGAGTTGACGCACTATAAACGACGGGATATGTTTTACAAATGGCTGGTGCAGGTCACAGTCTGTCTGCATTGGTTTAACCCGCTTGTGTATCTTATGAGCCGGGAAATTACAAAAGCGTGTGAATTTTCCTGTGATGAAGCTGTCCTGGCAAAAATGGGATTCGACAATGCACAGGAATATGGGAAAACCCTGCTTGACGCTATGGCAGCAGTGGGGAAATACAAGGAAAATCTCGGCGCTGTCACATTAAACGAAAATAAACGGCTGTTGAAAGAAAGGTTAAGTGCGATTATGAATTTCAAGAAGAAATCAACAGCAATCTGCCTTGTGACGGGTGTGCTGACGTTGTGCATAATTTCCGGGGCGGTTTTTGTCGGTGTATATTCTGTTGCGACTACGGATGCAATTCAATCAGCTCCGCCACAGACTGACGATTCATCGGTCCTGGAAGAAAAGATAAAAAATGAACATGAAGCCCTGGTTGCTGAATTGGCAGAAAAACGTAAAAAAGAGCAGGAAGCCTTGCTTGAAGAATTGGAAGAAAAACTGATAAAAGAACTGGAAGACTTGCAGGAGGCGGAGCAGGAAACCTTCGGAGGCAGAGTCTGGCACCCTCAGGTTTTCCCCGTCGACCAGGAGAGTATTGCAGATGGAGAGACCGTCTGGCTGGGTGAATATACCTTGTCCGAAGGAGACAGGATTTGGTATTATGTTTACGCGGAAACAGGAATCGGTTTACAGGTTGGTTTTGCCAGTCCTGATGACGAGCTTTTAAGCACGACCTATTATTCCGTGCAAAGCTCAGATCAGGAAGGCGAAAAATGCGAATGCATCGCGAGTTTTACATTCAGGCAGCCGGTGGAACCCGGAACCTATAGGCTGTTCCTCAGGGCCACGGACGGCGCTCTGGAAAATGTAAAGGGCAGTATTTCCATAGGATATGCAGCAGATGTATCTTAACATTTGAAAAGAACCGGCTGGTTGCAGAGTGCTTAGGTTAGAAAAAGGAAATCAGGAATGAACGATAAAACAAGCGCAGCTTACAGGATTGGGGAGCTTTCCGGGTTCACGGGGGTGAAAGCCGGAACTATACGGTTTTACGAGAAATGTGGTTTTGTCGGGCCGGTGGAAAGAGCCTCCAACGGTTATCGGATTTATCATGAGCGGAATGTATTTCAGCTTCGCGTCTGCAGGCTGGTGTTTGGCGGCTTTGTGAACAAAAGGCTGCGCAGAGAGAGCCTGAAAGTGCTGGATGCTTCTGCCGGATGGGATTTGGAAGCCTATGAGAGAGAGTGCGCCAATTATCAGAGAGCCATAGAGGAGGACATAGAAAGAACCCGAAAAGCCATAGATATCTGTATGGCACAAATGAGCCGGGAGGAAAGAGAAGAGAAAAAATATTCTAAAAAGCAGGCAGCCGCCATGGTGGGCGTAACTCCGGAGGCGATTCGCAACTGGGAGCGCAACGGCCTCCTTGGATGTTATGAACCATATCAAAGGAGATTTTACGGGCAGGCGCTCCTGAACCGCATGTATGTGATACGGCTGCTGCTTGACACAGGCTACAGCATGATGACGATCAGAAGCTTCATGCAGGAGTATGATGACGGACAGCCAAAAAAAGCGGAACAATTGCTGATAAATCCCAGGGAGAGAGAAGAACTTTGCTATCGGTCGGACCGCTATCTGGAAGCGTTACTGCACTTACGCGAGAAAGCTCTGCAGCTGCGGGAGATGAAATCTGAGATGGAGAAATATTGAAACCTTTTATTTCTAACCTTCCATTTGCACACCACTTTTTCTATGCATGCTATTCTCAGTTAACAGCATGTAAAATTTATCATAGGAAAGGTGGTTATTTTATGAGGATTCATATTGCAAACATTGAGGAATATTTGGCTACACATGAAAATCACCAGATCAGAAACGGAAAAAGCGGTGCGGAGGTCTGGGAGACAGAGGGCAGATATGTTTTAAAACGCGTGCAAAAGGAAAAACTGCCGGATCAGGGAGTATTTTCATTCTATCAGAACGAAGCGTATTTTTATCAGTTTAACAGACATAACAGCCATAAGGAGATGTTGTCCTGTCTGCCTGAAGTACTGGATGTACAGGTCTCTGACCATGAAATACTGATTCTTATGAAGAAATACCAAGAGCTTTCCAGAGATGAAGCAGATGAGGAACTTTTGCAGAAGATCATGAGGGTGCTGGCAACGATTCACACACAGGATATACCGGACTTTTTAAGGCAGGAGCAGAAAGAACCGGAATATTTTGATAAGTCTCAGATTGAAGGCTGCCTTGCCGGATGGCGATCTGTCCTGGCGGAGCATCCGGGAGAGTTTGACGAACAGATATTGACGGAAGCAGCGGCAAAAGTTAATGAAATAATCAGCTGGCACCATGGGGAAGAACGGGTTTTAAGTCATGGGGATTTTCATTGGGACAATCTGCTGAAAAATGAAAACGGAGATATTGTGGTCTGCGACTGGCAGGGTGTGGGCACCGGCGGAGCATCCGGAGATATCAGCTTTTTTCTGAGCCGTCTGGGAGCGGACGGAGTAAACATAGAGCAGGAAAAAGTGATAGAATTGTATTGCCGTGAGAGATTTCTGCTTACAGGAAAAAATATCTCTCCAAAAGAGTTACAAAAACATATGAATGCTGCTAATTTAATTGTCTCTTTTCAATTCTGGCATGAATATCTGCATGAAAGTACCTGTGAGAGAGTCAGAGGAATCTATGAAAAAATGGTGATGGATTAATTATCTCAGCATATCTGCCGAAATAATAGATACAGGATTAAAACGGATTTTAATCAAATTTTCAAATCAAGGAGGATGTGTGTTATGAGTACGGTACAAAATGCGGAAAGGTATGCGGCCGCGGAAGTGATAAACCAGGCCAGCAAAGCGGAGACGTCAAAGAAGACTAAGGATGCGGAGCAGGAAAAGACAGGTAAGATTACCGGCAGAACCATCGGTGAACCTAAACTCAGTGAGAATGCGGCAAAGTATTACGAGCAGCTGAAAAAGAAATATGGCAACATGGATTTTGTCCTGGTGAGTTCTGATATGAAGGAGCTTGCCAAGTCCCAGGCGGCGAGCTTTAACAATCCCTACAAGATGGTAGTGCTGATCGACGAGGAAAAAATTGAGCGCATGGCGGCGGACGAAAACTTCCGCGCTCAGTATGAAGGAGTTTTGGACCGGGCGGCAAGCGGCGTGCAGCAGTTGAAGGCAAGCCTGGGCAATCGGTCAAATGTGAAATCATACGGCGTGAAGGTCAATGACGGCGGGACGATGTCTTTCTTTGCCGTGGTGGATAAGTCCATGAAAGCGCAGAAGGAACGCATCGAGAAAAAAGCGGCTGAGAAAAAGGAAGCAAAAAAGGCTGAAGCAAAAAAGGCGGCAAAGAAAGAGCAGCAGGAGAAGCTTGAGAAGCTTAAGGCCGAACGGACAGATGAGGATGAAGACCTTGTCACGGTGACAGCGTCCAGTCTGGAAGAATTGCTGCGCAAGGTGGATGATGTGATCTATGCCGGAATGAGCGACCGCGTTCAGACGGAAGAGGAGAAGCTGATAGGTCAGAGTTTTGATCTGCGTATGTGACAGCAGATGAATGTCCCTGTTTAGAAAATGAAGTTTTGTACAAAAGAGCTGTGTGCCGGGTAATCAGTGCACAGTTCTTTTTGTATATAGTCATAATTCAGCCGTTATTCGTCCGGCGGTGTGACTTGCTTCGCGGCTGAACTGCTAATCGGAGCAAATCACTCTCGCATTTTTCGCAGACTCATGATATACTTTGAACGGAATAAGTTAGTAGATTGATCTGTGCCGATTGCGGCGGAATGTGAGGAAAAATGAATCAGAAGGTTTTAAAAACTTTGGAATATAACAAAATTATCGCGTTGCTGGAGGACAAGGCAGACTCGGAGCCGGGCAAAAAGCTCTGCCGGGAGCTGCTGCCCTCCACGGACTTAGAGGAAATCCGTAAGAATCAGCTTTTGACTGCGGACGCATTGAGCCGCCTGTTCAAAATGGGCGGCACCTCCTTCGGCAGCAACAGCGATTTGGGCTTTTCCATCAAGTCCCTGGAAATCGGCAGTACCCTTTCCATTTTGGAACTGATGAAAATTGCCTCACTGCTGGACAATGTGTCTCGTATTAAAACTTATGGACGTAAGGACAGGGAGGATACTCCGGATGACAGCCTCACGGAATATTTTGATCAGCTGACGCCCCTGACGCAGGTGGCTAACGAGATCAACCGCTGTATCCTGTCGGAGGATGAGATTGCGGATGATGCCAGCCCGAAGCTGAAAAGCATCCGCCGTTCCATGATACAGACTAATGAGAAAATCCGTTCTCAGCTGAACTCAATGCTGACGGGAGCTTACCGCACCTATCTTCAGGATGCGGTGATCACCATGCGCGACAACCGCTACTGTATCCCTATCAAGGCGGAGTACAAGGGGCAGGTAAACGGCATGATCCATGACCAGTCCGCCACAGGCTCCACCTATTTCATTGAGCCTGCTGCCGTGGTGGAGTTAAACAACAAAATTCGGGAGCTGGAGTTGGAGGAAAAGGAAGAAATCGGCGTCATTCTGGCAACCTTAAGCGCCATGGCGGGAGAGCATACAAAAGAACTTGCCCTGAACCAGAAGCTTATGACGGATCTGGACTTCATTTTCGCCAAGGCAGAGCTTGCCATGGACATGAACGCTACGGCCCCTGTTTTCAACACCGACCATTATATCAACATTCGCAAGGGACGCCATCCCCTGTTGGACAAAAAAAAGGTGGTTCCCATTGACATTCATCTGGGCCGGGATTTTGATCTGCTTATTATCACCGGACCCAATACCGGCGGAAAAACCGTCTCATTGAAGACAGTGGGACTGTTTGTACTGATGGGGCAGGCCGGACTGCATATTCCCGCTCTGGATCGTTCAGAGCTTTCTATTTTCAACGAAGTCTATGCGGACATCGGAGATGAACAGAGTATTGAGCAGAGTTTATCCACTTTCTCTTCCCACATGAAGAGCATTGTCCACATTTTAAAGCATGCGGACACGGATTCCCTGTGCCTCTTTGACGAGCTTGGTGCAGGGACAGACCCCACGGAGGGCGCGGCCCTCGGCATTGCCATCCTGAATTTCCTCCATGACAGAGGCATCCGCACCATGGCTACCACTCATTACAGCGAGCTTAAGATTTACGCCCTTTCCACCTCCTTTGTGGAAAATGCCTGCTGCGAATTCAATGTGGAAACGCTGCAGCCCACCTATCGGCTTCTCATCGGTATTCCCGGAAAGAGCAACGCTTTTGCCATCTCCTCCAAGCTGGGGCTTTCCGACGAGATCATCAACGCGGCACGGGAGCAGATCGGCAGCCAGGATAAAAGCTTTGAGGACGTGATCTCCGACCTGGAGCAGAGTCGTGTCACCATTGAAAAAGAGCAGCAGGAGATTGCAAAGTATAAGGAACACATCCGCACTCTTCAGGAGCAGTTGAAGCAGAAAAACGAGAAGATCGACCAGGCCAAAGACCGCATTCTGAGGGAAGCAAATGAAAAGGCCAGGGAGATTTTACAGGAGGCAAAGGAGATTGCCGACGAGACCATACGGGATTTCAACAGGGCGGATGCGGGAACCGATATTCGGGAGCTGGAGAAAAAGCGTCAGAAAGTCCGGGATAAGATCGGCGAGAAAAACGAAAAGCTGTCCGTGGGCGGAGGCAGAAAGGAGCCTGAAAGAAAGGCCCTGGATCCCAAAAAACTGAAAAAGGGAGATGGAGTGAAAATTGTTTCCATGGGGCTGAAAGGTACGGTCAGCACTCTGCCGGATGCCAAGGGCAACCTGTTTGTACAGTGCGGCATCATGCGCACCCAGACAAATGTAAAGGATCTGGTTCTGATGGACGAACCCGCAGTCACAGCGCCCTCCCTGCAGCGTTCCGGTATGGGAAAAATTAAAATGTCAAAGACTCTATCCATCTCCGCAGAGATCAACCTTCTGGGAAAAACAGTGGATGAGGCCCTGCCGGCTCTTGACAAATATCTGGATGACGCCTATCTTGCCCGCCTGCCCAGTGTCCGGGTGGTACACGGCAAAGGAACCGGAGCGCTGCGGAGCGCTGTCCACAGCCACTTAAAACGGCTGAAGTATGTAAAGGAATTTCGTCTGGGCGAGTACGGGGAAGGCGACGCAGGGGTCACGATCGTAACGTTTAAATAACAGCGGAAAGGCATGGTATAAGAATGGCAAACAGGCAAAAAATATTAATTGTGGATGATGACAACAACATTGCGGAACTGATTTCTCTTTACCTGACAAAGGAATGCTTCGAAACCTTTATTGTCAATGACGGCGAGTCGGTGATGCCTGCCATGGAGAGCTTTTTTCCCAACCTGATCCTGCTGGATATTATGCTTCCGGGCATGGATGGATACCAGGTGTGCCGGGAAGTGCGGGCAAAATATTCCCTCCCCATTATAATGCTCTCCGCCAAGGGCGAAGTTTTTGACAAGGTGCTTGGACTGGAGCTGGGTGCGGACGATTATATTGAGAAGCCCTTTGACTCCAAGGAGCTGGTGGCAAGAGTAAAGGCCGTACTCCGCCGCTATAAGCCCGCGAATACGGTTCCTGAGAATCCGGATGACAAATGCGTGGAATACACGGATCTGTCTATCAACCTGACTAATTACTCCGTAATTTATCTGGGCAAAAACGTAGATATGCCACCGAAGGAACTGGAATTGCTTTATTTCCTTGCCGCTTCACCCAATCATGTATTTACCCGGGAACAGCTTCTGGACCAGATATGGGGTTATGAATACATCGGGGACACCCGGACCGTAGATGTGCACATCAAGCGCCTCCGGGAGAAGATCAAGGACCATGCCAACTGGAAGATCAGTACTATCTGGGGCATTGGCTATAAGTTTGAGGTAAGAAATTAATGAAAAAGACCCTTTATCTGAAATTTGTGCTGGCTTATCTTATATTCGGCATCTTCAGTTTTATGATGGTTACCGTTTTCGTGCCCAACATAACAAAGGAACGGCTGGTAAGAGAAAAGGCGAAGATTCTCTATTCCGAGGCAATGATGATTTCCGATACATACGCCGCCGGCCTTTACAGCAACGAAACGGATCTGGAGACGGTAAAAACACAGCTGGACTTCCTCTCTGTCTATCTGGACTCTTCCATACGCATTATCAACCCTTCCGGGCGCCTTGTGCTGGATACAAATGAGCCCCTGAACGTGGAAGAGGTGATGATGATTGAGAATTTTGACCCCACTGCCACCAGTACTTCCTACTATATGATAAATGACTTTTTCGGCAGCTTTGAATCGGAGATGCTCAGTGTGCTGGCTCCCATCACCTCCAGTTATATGGTGAAGGGTTATGTAGCCATACACTGTGATATGAACGATATTCAGGCCTCCTGCAACAGCATGCTGAATATATCCTATATCACTCTGGTAATCCTGTTGCTTCTGTCCCTGATCATTCTGATTTTTTTTACCGAGATGGTTTATATCCCGCTTCGGAAGATTACCTATGCTGCGGAACAGTATGCCGCCGGAAATATGCATTACGAATTTCAGGTGGAAAGCGATGACGAAATCGGATACCTGGCGGCCTGCATGAATTATATGGCAAGTCAGATCGCAGGTGCGGAGGATGATCAGAAGAAATTTGTAGCTAATGTATCCCATGATTTCCGTTCTCCCCTGACCTCTATCCGAGGCTATCTGGAGGCCATGCTTGACGGAACCATTCCTCCGGAGACCCATGAAAAGTATCTTAATATTGTACTGAATGAGACAGAGCGGCTGACAAAGCTGACAAACAGTCTTCTGACCCTGAACAACCTGAACACAAAGGGTATGCTGCTGGAGCGTACGGATTTCAATATTAATCCCGTCATTCGCAGCACAGCGGCGTCATTCGAGGGCACCTGTCTGAAAAAGAACATTGCCATTGAACTCATCCTTACCGGGGATGAAATGTTCGTCAACGCAGATGTGGAAAAAATACAGCAGGTTCTCTACAATCTGATCGACAATGCCATTAAGTTCAGCCATCATGATTCCGTCATCAAAGTCGAGACTTCACTGAAAAAAAATAAACTGTTTGTATCAGTGAGGGATACGGGGATTGGCATTCCCAAGGACGACCTGAAACAGATATGGGACAGGTTTTATAAATCTGATCTTTCCAGAGGCCGGGACAAAAAGGGAACCGGCCTGGGACTTTCCATTGTAAAAGAGATTATCAGCTGTCACGGCGAACACATCAATGTCATCAGCACGGAAGGCGTGGGAAGCGAATTCATCTTCTCCCTGCAGCTCTCTGCGGACAGTGAGGAAGAAGACTAACGTATGAAAGGAAGTTTGTATGAGTATTATCGGAATTGACCTGGGAACTTCAAATACTCTCGCCTGCGTATTTCGGGACGGAGAGGCGGTGCTGATTCCAAACGGAGAGGGAGGATATCTTACCAAGAGCGCGGTGAGCGTCATGGAAGACGGCACGATCATCACCGGAAGAGCGGCAAAGGAACGGCTTCTGACGCATCCCGACCGCACGGCGGCATCCTACAAGGTCTTTATGGGCACGGAATGGGAGACCTGTCTCGGGCAGCAGTATTTCAAGCCGGAGGAGCTGTCTGCCTTTGTACTCAGGCAGATCAAGCAGGATGCGGAAAAATTTCTGCAGGAGCCTGTGGAGGAGGCTGTCATCAGTGTTCCGGCATATTTCAATGACAATCAGCGCTGCGCCACCAAGCTTGCGGCACAGCTGGCGGGCCTGAAGGTTTCCAGGCTGATCAACGAGCCATCCGCGGCTGCGGTGTACTATCGATGGAACGATCCCGACGCGGAGGACGGAAAGCTGATGATCGTGGACTTCGGCGGCGGTACGCTGGATGTGAGCATTGTGGAATGCTTTGACAACATCATAGAAATTTTGTGTATTGCCGGTGATAATCACCTGGGCGGCGATGATATAGATGCTGCCATTGCAAAGCACTTCTGTGAGGTAAATCATCTGGCCCAGGCGGCGCTTACTTCGGAGGAAAAGGCGGCGCTTATGCGGCAGGCGGAAAACGCAAAGACCGCGCTGTCGGAGCCGGAAGCGGAAAACACGCTGATGAAGCTTTCGGCGGGAGAGAAAGAGTACATGCTGAATCTGGATCGGGAGCTGCTGGCAGAGCTATGTGAACCTGTTTTTAAGCGGGTGGAGAAGGTGCTGCGGCGTGCTCTGGAGAATAAAAAGGCGGCTCGGGGAATCCGTCGGGTGGTGCTGGTGGGAGGTTCCTCCCGGATGCCGGTATTTCATGATTTTCTGGAAAAACTGATGTCAGCCCGTCCCGTGATTGCCGCCGACCCTGACAAGATCGTAGCTCTGGGCGCCGGAGTGTGCGCCGGGATTAAGGAGCGCAGGGAGGAGCTTCAGGATATCGTTATGACGGATGTATGTCCCTTTTCCCTGGGTGTTGCTACTTACAACAGCCAGATTGATCGGGAGCCTCACATGGCTGTGTTGATTCCCCGCAGCAGTATGCTGCCGGTCAGCCACAGCAGCCGGTTTTATACTCTGCATGACGGCCAGGAGCATCTGAGATTTGAATTTTATCAGGGCGAAGACTATTTTGTATCCGGGAATCTGAAGCTGGGCGAGCTTAAGGTCAGGGTTCCCAGAGGAATCGCAGGCTCTCAGTGGGCAGAAGTAGTCTTTACCTATGATATCAACGGCATCCTTCATGTGAGTGTGGAGAGCAGCGGAGGAGATAAAAGGGAGACTGTAATCCTCAATCCCAACCTTCACCTGACGGATGAGGAAATGAAGGAGGCCATGGAGCGCATCAACAGCATCCGGCTCACTACGGAGGCACACCGGGACGAGCAGTTGTTTGCGCAGGCGCTTTCCCTGTATGAGCGGTTAGGGGACGAGAGGCGGGCGGCGCTCAGCCGTGGGCTGGAATTGTACTGCGGGGCTCAGGATGCGCAGGATATCATTGCCGTGCGCAGGGCGGAGGAATATCTGAAAGAACTGGTAGAGCGCTTCCGGCAGGAGCTGAGCGAAGATCCTTTCGAGCAGCTGTACGGTTTAGGCATGGATTGGGATGAGGACACGGAGGAGCCTGAGGATGAGTAACAATATATGGGAACTGCTGCAGATAGAGCCCACCACGGATCAGGCCCGGATAAAAAAAGCATACGCCACCCAGAGCAGGATTTTTCATCCGGAGGAAAATCCGGAGGAATTCATGCGTCTGCGGGAAGCGTATAACCTGGCTATGCAGTGGGCGGAAGACTCCGAGGGAGAAGAGATTTTTTCCGACGGGGAAAGTGCCTTTCATGAGGAGAGGCAAAAGACGTCCCAGCTGCAGAACCGGAAACCCGTGAGCGAAGGGCAGACCGGGCAGGACCTGGTCCTTATGCGGGAGGAAGAGCCGGAACAGAGCAGGGAACCGATGCGGAAGGACGAAACGGAACAGAACAGGGAGCCCAAATCGGACAGAAAGCCGGCGCGGTCAGAGGAGATTCCTCATTTTGTCTTCCGGCAGGACTCCGGCGGACCTAACCCTTATCGGGAGAGCGAGGCTTATCGGGCATTTCTGGCTGTCTACAAAAAAGAAAACCAGAAGAACTGGAAGCTCTGGACGGAATATGTCACATCCCCGGAGTTTCTGTCTGTTTCTCAGGAGGAGGAATTCTGCGCCCTGGTAGAGGAGACGGTGCGGGAGAAGGAGTCTGAGTTCCGCCCGGGCCAGGAATTTATTAAGAGCCTGTATACCGCGTATTGCTTTACTGCAATAGACACAGGCGGATATGGTGAGGAACAGCGCCAATTCCGCCGGGAGCAAAACACCTATATGGTGCCGGAGCCGATTCTTGCCATTGCCCGCGCGTACCCCATTCCCAGGAAAATGACAGGGAATGACTATACCATGAAGATGGCCTTCAGTAATTATTATCACCTGAGAGCCCTGGCGGAAGGAGCGGGCTGGACAGACCAGGCCATGCGAAGCTTGAGGAATGTGCTGGAGCGTTATGTTTCGGCCTATATCAAGGATAGCTATAACGGGGGTGCGATGCCGGATCACGCCCGTCATCCTCTGGGCTTAAGGCTGCTGAATCACTTCTTTGACACGGCTCAGCTGAACGAGGAGTGCTATCAGACGGCGTGGGAGACCCTGGGGCTAAAACAGGCGGTCATGGGACGCAACAAGCTGCTGTACGGCAGGCTGCGGGAAATCTGTCTGGAGAAATGTCCGGAATTGAATGAAGAAGATACGGGAAGCTTTTTTGACTTGAACAGGGATTACTTTGCTTATATTGAACAGGAGGAAGGCGACCCACAGCAGGAAGAGACGGCGGTAAAGAAGTTTTTTGAGCGGGAGGATCTGAAACGGGCGCTGCGCAACCGAGGGTATGTGGAGAAAAATGTGCTGAACTGTTGGATCAGCTTTCGGAGGAGTCCTGTGTTTCTGCGCAGTCTGCGCGCTTTTTATGAAGCGGATATGACGGCTCCCTGCGCCAGACAGGTCCTGCAGAGTATCGCGGAGGCGGAGGATGACCGGAGAATATTTCAGCAGAATACCGAAGACACGGAGGCGCCGGCATCCGAAGAGCATGTTTCTGTGAATTACCGTCCTTTCCTGCGTTATTTCTTGAATACGGCCCTTTGGGATATTCCGGATCAGAATCTCTATCTCCAGAGGCAGCTGCCTTATTCGCCGGAGTGGGCGAAAAGGCTGTTTGGCCTGGAAGAAAGCCGGGAGATAACGCCAATCAGCCGCCGCATTGTGCTGGACGGCACAGAAATAGAAGTGCTGATGCACTTATACTATGTGGAGTACCGGGTGGACGGCCGGGAAATGTTCCGGCCATTTGTCTCCTATAAGAAAGCCGCGGCGCTTAAGACGGAGGAATTGTTATTGCTGCTGCCAGTGGCTATTCCCATTGATGATCCGTCAAAGCCAAATTTACAGGATACCGATGTGCGTCCGGAGCATAGAAAGCTGGCGGAGGAGCTGCAGGAACGGCTGGCCGAAACGGCCCTTCCCGTGGAGAACCGGGCAAAAATTGCGGAATACCTGAGCGAGCTGCTGGTGCAGAGATATGAAAACAGACGCTATGCGGAGGACAGAGGAATTACCCTGCCCCTGATAATATACCGGGAGACTCCGGACGCGCTCTATTATGCTAAGTGGAGTCCGGAGGAACGGCGGATATACCTTTATGCGGAGGAGGGGATGAGTGGACGGATATGCCATTCTTCACAAGTCAATGACCCTCCTGTGGAAAATGATCTGCAGGCAGCAGCCATGGGGAAAAAGCTTCTGGAACAGCTGATCGCCCCGGCGTCCATCGACTGCAGCTGTATGAAGAAGCTTCCGGAGACCGTATATGTGACAAAGCCTGCTGCTCCTGTGAGCGTTCTGGAGAATGGAGATATTACTGCAGAGGCGCTGAACGGACTATTGGAACAGTTTGTCGAAGGGACACTGAACCGCCTGGAATTCTCCTTTGCACCCAACCGGTGGGAGTTGAAAGCGGAAGAGGTGGAGACCTATCCCAGGAAGCGCGCTCTTGTGTTCCTGAAGCAGGATAAAGTATATAACTGCTTTTATTTCGACGATACCAAATACATATTTTATGCCCTTTACAAGAGGAACAACAGTATCGCTGCTGCAGACAACGGGTATATTTCGCTGACTCACAAAAAGCTTCCCACGCAGTCAGATTTTGATTCTTTTGATTCGATACGGTGCAATTTAGAGCAGATTCTGCGGATGGCTTCCGAAGCAGGGACATTTCGGAGGGCGGACAGTGTTCCCCTGCAGGACGGCTGCGCCTGGCGGGAGGCCTGGGGAGGCGTGTTCATTCAAAACCGCCGCGTAAAATATAATCTTGCGAAGCAGGAGCTGGGAAAATTCCCTCTCGATCGCGCTTACAGTTCGGAAAGACAGCCCGTGCTGCTGGATCAGGATCCGGAGACCTTAAACCGGCATCCCGTGGAACTGGAGCAGCGGACGCAGGACGGAACGGTCAGTATAACGCAGATAGACGGAAAAAAGAAGCCCGTGTTTACTGATGCAATGAAGCGGTTCTTCCGGGGGGACACAGTCTGGTTGAGGCTGTCCTGGGATGTTTCACCTGATGAGTACCGGAAATATTTTGCACCGCAGTTTTTTGAGGATAGATTGGCCCGCCGGGCGGGAAACCCCATGCAGTGCCATATTGTTCTGCAGAGGGACGGAGACCGCTGTACCATGCTCTGCCTGCAGGACCCTGCGGAAGAGGCGCGATACTATGTGGCAGATACAGGGACCTATATAAATGTGGAAAATAAATATCCCAAAGAAAGCTTTCTGGGCAAAACCATGCCGGCATATTTGATTCATAAGAACCCGGTGCCCCTGCGCAACCGGCTGGATCTGCTTCTTGATTACATGGAATGTCCGCTTCCCATCACAAGGCGGTTTGGGGAATTTGCAGAGGAGAAACCGGGAAAGGCAAGAGATTATGACACGGTCAGGAAAGAATTTGTACTCCCGTCCGGCGGGACCGGTGAAGGATAAAAGAGGCACTTAACATGAAAGATAAATACCAAAAGACAATCTATGCCTGCTTTTTGGGCTATATTGTGCAGGCAATCGTCAATAACTTTGTACCGCTGCTGTTTTTAACGTTTCAGAATACATATAATATTCCGCTGTCAAAGATTACCATGCTGATTACCTTTAATTTCGGACTTCAGCTGCTGGTGGATCTGGTATCAGTGACCTTTGTGGACAGGATAGGCTACAGAGTATCCATGGTTCTGGCGCATGCCATGGCTGCGCTGGGACTGGCTGCGCTGCCCATTCTGCCGGAGCTGCTGCCGGACCCTTTCGCGGGAGTCCTGACTGCAGTGACAATTTACGCTATAGGCGGCGGCCTGCTGGAGGTGCTGGTGAGCCCCGTGGTGGAGGCATGTCCCACAGACAACAAGGAGACGGCAATGAGTCTGCTCCATTCTTTCTATTGTTGGGGGCATGTGGGTGTAGTGCTGCTGTCCACTCTGTTTTTTGGAATTTTCGGGATAGAAAACTGGAAGATGCTGGCTGTTGTGTGGGCATTGGTGCCACTGTGTAACGGGATTTTATTTACAAGAGTGCCCATGGCTTCTCTGATGAAGGAAGGGGAAAAGGGGCTTACCATACGGGAGCTGGCAAAAATGAAAGCCTTCTGGGTGTTCATGCTGATGATGCTCTGTGCGGGAGCCAGTGAACAGGCGGTGAGCCAGTGGGCATCTACGTTTGCGGAGAAAGGATTAGGGGTCAGCAAGACAGTGGGAGACCTGGCGGGCCCCATGGCTTTTGCTATCCTTATGGGAACGGCCAGAGCCTTTTACGGAAAATACGGGGAAAAGCTGAATCTGGAACGGTTTATGGCGGGCAGCAGTATTCTATGTGTGATATCCTATCTGTGTATTGCCCTGGTGCCAAGCCCGCTGTTCGGGCTGATCGGGTGCGGCATATGCGGATTGTCCGTGGGAATCATGTGGCCCGGCACCTTCAGTAAGGCATCAGCATCTATCAAAAGGGGCGGTACGGCGTTGTTCGCCCTGATGGCGCTGGCCGGGGATCTCGGATGCTCCGGCGGGCCCACCCTGGTGGGCATGATCTCCAGCGTCTTTGGGGATGACCTGAAAAAAGGAATTCTGGCCGCAGTCTGTTTTCCCCTGCTGCTTCTGGCGGGTATTCCGCTCTGTAAAAAAAGCAGCTGACCTTTACTTTTCATCTGCCATTGGATATACTTAGAAGGTCGAGAAAGGAGTTCTCATGCCGGACAAAGAGCAAAATACTCAAAAAGATTTTATGATAGAGAAAATCAAGCAGCGTCCTATCAACCGTAAGAAATTGCTTCGTAGAACCGTGATTACGGCTTCCATGGCGGTTATCTTCGGATTGATTGCCTGCGTTACGTTTCTGGTATTGGAGCCGGTGATCAGCAACTGGTTATATCCCCAGGTGGAAGAGGAACCCCAGACGGTGGTCTTTCCGGAAGACCCGGAAGAAATGCTGCCGGAGGAAATGCTGGCGGAAAACCTTCCTACAGAGAGCCCGTCCCCTTCCCCTGAACCGGGACCTGAACCTGAACCGGAGAGTATTATGCTGAATCAGGAGCAGATTGAAGAGATCCTCTCCGGCGTGGTTCTGGACAGGGACAGCTATAAAGAACTTTATTCTGCAATGTCTGCCTATGTGGCGGAGCTGGAGCAATATATGGTGACTGTGACAGCCGTGACTTCCAATATCGACTGGTTCAGTAATGTTCAGGAGAGCAGAAACCAGACATCGGGAATCATTCTGAATGACAACGGCAGGGAACTGCTGATACTGGCGGATGCCAGGATACTTCGTTCAGCGGAAAGTATGACGCTTACCTTTCATAACGGAGGACAGGCAGATGCGCAGATCAAGCAGATGGACGGCTATACCGGCCTTGCCGTCCTGTCCGTGCCGCTTACCGAGCTGCCGCCGGGTATTGACAAGGAAAGCATAACATATCCTGCTTTGGGTTCTTCCAACAGCAGCAGGCTGGCAGGTACGCCGGTGGTTGCTATAGGAAGACCTATGGGAATCGGTAATTCCGTGGGTTATGGCATGGTGACTTCGGCAAGTTATATCTATTCTGTGCCTGACAGGAATTACAAAATCCTTCAGACTGACATCGGCGGAAGCCGGAATGCCAGCGGTGTGCTTTTTAACCTGGACGGACAGATAGTGGGTATCATCACTGACAACAAGACAAACTCCGGCATGGAAGGCATGATTTATGCTTATGGAATCACGGATTTGCGGAGCATCATGATAAAAATGTCCAACAATAACAGGGTGGCCTATCTGGGCATAAGCGGTTTGGACGTGACATCCGAGGCGAACAGGGAGCTGGGGGTACCTATGGGAGGCTTTGTGACTAAGTTGGATATGGATTCGCCCGCCATGCTGGCAGGAATTCAGCAGGGTGATGTCATCACCGCTGTAGGCGACAGAGAAGTAACCGGTTTTAATGACTACACAAGCTCGTTAATGTTGTTTGAGCCGGGGCAGACCGTAGAGATTACGATCATGCGGCAGTCCCAGGAAGAATATAAGGAAATGAATTTCAGTATAGAAGTGGGAGAGGCAAAAAAATGAAGCATGTTAAGGATTTGAAGGAAGGGGACAGAGTCTTTGACATCTATCTCTGCAAGCACAAGCAGGCGGCGGTGACGAAGAACGGAAAGCCCTACGAAAATGTTATCCTGCAGGATAAGACGGGAACCATAGACGCAAAGGTTTGGGAGCCCAACAATCCGGGCATCGGAGACTATGACGCTCTGGATTACATAGAGGTTTACGGTGAGGTCAACAGTTTTCAGGGTGTTCTTCAGGTCAGCGTGAAGCGCATTCGTGTGTGCAGTGAGGGAGAATATGACCCTGCGGAGTACCTGCCGGTCAGCTCCAAAAATATCAATGACATGTACAATGAGCTTTTGAAGCTGATCGGAAGCATATCAAACGCCTATCTGAAGAAGCTCCTTGAAGCCTTTTTCGTGAAGGATGAAGCTTTTGCAAAAGCGTTTAAAAAATCATCAGCGGCAAAGACAGTGCATCACGGTTTTGTGGGAGGGCTTCTGGAGCATACTTTAAGTGTGACGAAACTGTGTGATTATTATTGCAGTACATATCCCATACTGAAAAGAGACCTGCTGCTGACGGCGGCGATGTGTCATGACATAGGGAAGACAAAGGAGATCTCTCCTTTTCCCCAAAATGACTATACTGACGATGGACAGCTTTTAGGGCATATTGTAATGGGTTCTCAGATGGTGGCGGAGAAAGCGGCGGAGATTGAAGGATTTCCTCACAGCCTGCTGGCGGAGGTTCAGCACTGCATCCTGGCCCATCACGGAAAATACGAGTTCGGTTCTCCCAAGATTCCAGCATTAATCGAAGCCCTGGCACTAAATTATGCGGACGATACGGATGCAAAGCTGGAGACCTTTAAGGAAATTCTCGAGAACAACAGCGAAAATGCGGGGTGGCTGGGATATAACAGGCTGTTTGAGTCGAATCTGCGGGCTACCCGAATGGAATAAAGCAGTGCTGAGGTGCGGAGAAGAAACTATGAATAAATACACAATTGTTATGGGCGAATATCCACAAAATTGTGGATTGGAAAAAGAACCGATTGAATGGATTGTACTGAAAGAAGAGGAACACCGTTGTCTCTGTATAAGCAAGTATTTGATAGACTGTAAACAGTATCACAATCTTTCAGAAAAAGTAATATGGCAAGACTGTACATTACGAAAATGGCTGAATAGTGATTTTTTATTATCCGCTTTTTCGTCAGAAGAAAGAGAGAATATCCTTTTTTCTAATGTGATAAACCCTGCAAAGAACACCCATGACTATATATTTCTATTGAGCTGCGATGAGGCAAAAAAATACTTTGATTTTGGAGAGCGTGGGGCAACTACAACCGCCTATGCACGAGAACAAGGCGCATGGTTTTTGGAAGATGATTGTGATGAAAAAAATAACGGTTGTTGGTGGCTGCGTTATCATGGTGAAGAAGACGAGGAGGCAGAAGGAAAATTCAACTTTATCAGTTGCGTAAATTTTGACGGATATATTGAATATGGCGCAGATAATGTAGTAGCTGTTAACTGTTGCATCCGTCCGGCATTTTGGCTAAAAACGATATAACAACTTTACAGTTTTGTGGAATAGTTAATGGGAACACTTTTCTGAAATAAATTTTTCTTTGAAATACAGGTATTGTAATGTAAAGACGGAACAAATTGTCGTTTATGACAATTGAATAGGAGGATGCAAATATGAAGATAACAGAGAATATTTTGTATGTAGGAGTCAATGACCATGAGGTAGATCTGTTTGAGGGACAGTATATCGTACCTAATGGCATGGCATATAACTCCTATGTGATAATGGACGAAAGTATTGCGGTGATGGACACGGTGGATGCTCACTTTGGGCAGCAATGGCTGGCTAATGTGGAGAAAGCGCTTCAGGGGCGTCAGCCGGATTATCTGGTGATACAGCACATGGAGCCGGATCATTCTGCGAACATTCCTATATTTCTGGAAAAGTATCCTAATACAAAGGTGGTGGCTACGCCCCAGGCCTTTAAGATGATGGGACAGTTCTTCTCTCTGGATTTGGGGGACAGACAGGTTAATGCCGCAAACGGAGGAGAACTCTGTCTGGGAGCCCACACCCTGCAGTTTGTTTTTGCGCCCATGGTGCATTGGCCAGAGGTCATGATGACCTATGACAGGAAAGACAAGGTGCTCTTTTCTGCAGACGGCTTTGGCAAGTTCGGCGCGCTGGATGTGGAGGAAGAGTGGCTCTGCGAGGCCAGACGCTATTACTTCGGCATTGTGGGAAAATTCGGAGCTCAGGTGCAGGCGGTGTTAAAGAAAGCCGCCGGGCTGGATATAGCCGTCATCTGCCCCTTGCATGGGCCGGTTCTGAAGGAAAATCTGGGATATTATTTAGACCATTACAATACCTGGTCCTCTTATGAGCCGGAGAGTAAGGGCGTGGTCATAGCCTACGCCTCTATCTACGGAAATACGGCTGAGGCAGCAAAATGTCTGCAGGAGGAGCTTCAAAAGAAAGGCCTGGATGAGATAGTTCTGCATGACCTGGCCAGGGACGATATGGCGGAGGCAGTGGAGGATGCCTTCCGGTATGACAGGCTGGTTCTGGCCAGCAGTACCTATAACGGCGGAGTCTTCCCTCATATGCGTCGGTTTATTGAGGAACTGACGGAGCGCAATTACCAGAAGCGCAGGGTGGCGCTGATAGAAAACGGTTCCTGGGCGCCCACGGCGGCAAAGGTCATGGAAAAAATGCTGGAGGGCAGCAAGGAGCTGACCTTTGCAGAAAACAAAGTGAGCATACTGTCAGCTGTGAAGCCGGAGAACAAGGTACAGATAGAGAAGCTTGCGGAGGAGCTGATACATTGATAGTGGCTTAGGTCAGCAGCAGTCGAGTGATAAGCAGTTCGGCAGAAAAGCAGTTTAGGCCGGTGATGGCTTGGGCTGACAGCATCCTGGCGAATGTCAGTGTAGTTCCCTATACAGGAGTGAAAATAGTATGACATTTCAGAAAAACGAAATTACCACGGTCAAGATTGACGATACCGGCGCAGAGGGGGAAGGTATCGGAAGGGTTGACGGTTTCACCCTCTTTGTAAAGGATGCCGTGGTGGGGGACCTGGTGGAAGCCAGGATCGTAAAAGTGAAGAAGAAATATGCCTATGCAAGAGTGGAGAAGGTGGTGACACCTTCCCCTTTTCGCGTTGAGCCGAAATGCGCTTATCACAGACAGTGCGGCGGCTGCCAGCTTCAGGCCCTGTCCTATGATAAGCAGCTGCAGTTTAAACAAGACAAGATTCGAAATAATCTTATCAGGCTGGGTGGTTTCGACAAAGCTGTGGTAGATGGGAAGATGGAGCCTATTATTGGCATGGAGGAGCCCTGGCATTATCGGAATAAGGCCCAGTATCCTGTGGGCAGGGACAAGGAGGGAAATATTGTCACTGGCTTTTATGCGGGAAGAACTCATTCCATTATTGCCAATACAGATTGTGCACTTGGGGTAGCGGAAAACAGGGAAATCCTGGAGATGATTCTGGAATATATGAAGGAAAATAAGGTTTCCGCCTACGATGAGACTACCGGAACAGGTCTGGTGCGCCATGTGCTGATTCGAAAGGGCTTTACCAGCGGGGAATTGATGGTGTGTCTGGTGATCAACAGGTACATGACAGATGTGTTATGCAAGTCTTTCAGTAAAGGCCGGAAGGATAAAACAGACAAAAGAAACAAAAGGGAAAAAACGGACAAAAACGGGAAAGAAGCATCTCAAAAAGGTGGAAAAACGGTATGTGTGAGGTATGAAGCCCGAGCAGATGGCGATAAAGAGTGGGATGGGGGCGAACAATACAGAAATATACTTCCGAGACAGGAAGAGCTGCTGAGGAGACTGGCATCTGTAAAAGGAATGACAAGTGTATCAGTCAGCTTTAACAAGGAGCAATCCAACGTAATTATGGGTAAGGAAGTGTACACTATCTGGGGAAAAGATACCATTTCCGACACAATCCATGTACGGGATATGGACAAGCCAGGGTATCCTTATACGGGGAAAGAACTGGGTTTTTACATTTCACCTCTTTCCTTTTATCAGGTGAATCCCATACAGACAGAGAAGCTGTACAGTTTGGCGCTGGAATATGCAGGGCTTACAGGGCAGGAGACGGTCTGGGATTTATACTGCGGCATCGGAACGATTTCCCTGTTTCTGGCGGGCAGCGCCAAAAAGGTTTATGGCGTGGAAGTGATTCCTCAGGCGATTCAGGACGCCAGGGAAAATGCAAAGAGAAACAATATCCGAAATGCAGAGTTCTTTGTAGGTAAGGCGGAGGAGGTGCTGCCGGCATTTTATCAGCAGGGTGAAGCAGAGCTTTATGAAATGTCGGAGGGAAGAGGCGGTGCAGACACCGCAGGCAGTAGGGATATTGCAGGCGAAGGAGATACTGCAGACAGTGGGGCGCAGGGAGGATCTGCCGCCATGCTCCGTCCGGATGTCATCGTGGTGGACCCGCCCCGCAAAGGCTGTGATGAAGCCTGTCTTGCCACCATGCTCAAAATGCAGCCTGACCGCATTGTATACGTCAGCTGCGACTCCGCCACCCTGGCAAGGGACTTGAAAGTATTGTGTGAAGGCGGGTACAAGCTGTGCAGGATAAGGGGGGTGGACCAGTTCGGAATGACGGTGCATGTTGAGACGATTGTGCTTTTGTCCCGCAAATTATCAGATAGTCATATTAATGTGAAGGTCGGGTTTGGTAAAGGTGCTCTTGGACAAAATTGCAGAGCGGATGAAACAATATCTGCCAGAAGAAAAATCAGATGAAAGTATATTTCAAGCTACAGAACAGATAAACCAACTGTATAAAAATGCGTATGATATTTATCTGCTCTTAGTTGATGATTTGTGTAGGCGAGAAGTGTCTGAAGAAGAATTATCACATGTTCTTGATTATTTATTGGATTTTGCTTGCAATGAGAAGATGCTTGAATTATATAAAAGTGTGTGTAGAAGGTATTTGCACATATACCCGAGCTGCATTAAATTTTATATTGAAGCGTATCAGGAGATGTGGGAAGAAGAACTTGATCGCTGAAAAACTGAAAGAAGGTGATGGCGTCATGCATGCGATAATTCGTCAGGGTGATGGAAAATATTATATCTCTGCTGTCTTCGGATACTATAAAGATATCACAGCCACGGATGGTCATGAGAGATATTTGGAAGAAATACATAAACCATATTGGATTGTGTGGGATTCTGAGAAGAAGCGATTGATCAGGTGGTTAACAATGGTTCCTGATATAAAATATATCATTCCGCAGATTCTTATCGTAGATGCAGATCAGAGTAACTGGATCAAGGATGAGCAGGGCGTGGGATGCGTTGATTTTCTTGATAGAGCATTGCTGGATTCTTTCCTTGATGAAGAGAATCAACCGCGGGATATTCTTGAAAAGTGTCATGCGATGGATGCCGGATATGTATATGATGATATACTGGAGATCAGAAGCGAGAAAGATATTTAAAATCTGGAATGGGCATCCGGTGGATTCCATGATGCGCGTATTGCCAAAAAAGAGATACAGGAAGACGGAGCGTTATACCTGCGATTTGATGGAACCTGGGGCTGCGAGATAGAAGTCTGGTTCTGGGGTGATCTTGAATATGATACTTCCGGCAGAGACTCGGAGACAAGTGATCCATATTGGTTCGGCTCGACAGTTATTTTGCAGGATGGATTTGTTTATTTCATAGATGATAATGATATGACAGTTGAACGGATTACGCCGGAATACTGTTATTTCAAGGCAAGGCATATGAAGTATCGCATCATTCCGGATTAAAGATATACAGATGAGTAAACCTGATTTTCAACCCCTTGACTTTGGTAGATACTGGTTCTCATCCGGATATTTTCAAAAAAATAAATAGCAGAAAATGAGAGCGGTTCCTTCGGGCCCTTCACATAAGGAAGTGAAGGGTACGAGGGCATCTCTGTATCAAATTACGGTATAGTCATTCGTGGCTACGCCGTTTTTTCTTCTTTTGAACGCTTCTGTTTCAAGCGTTCTTGGAACATTTCTTCATATTCTTCAGCAGATGGAGCGTTGATAATACCGATACCATTATAGAAGATGTCAATGGGATATACTGTCTTTCCATCTATGACCTGCTTCTTTGATACCATGATATAGTCAATAAACTCATTAACAATGGCAGGTGTAAGCTCTTTGATTTCCGTGTAACGCTTAACCTTATCTATAAAAGCGGAGACATTTGCGGTCTTGTCATCCTGCATTTCTACATCAGCTTTTAACTGAATAAGAG
>CAMWJV010000025.1 GCA_947174665.1 uncultured Lachnospiraceae bacterium | reverse complement strand
GGTAATCAGAAAGTGCAAAGAGGGCGTGAGTGTACCGGAAAGCTGGGAAAAAGTTATTGATGGCCGCAGGACTTTGATGCTTAATTCGACCCTTGGAGAATTGCTTGTACATAACGAAAAGATTTTTATTAAATTAAAGAATTTCTTTGAATATATTAATAATGACAAAAAAATTGCAATTATCTGGAGACCTCATCCGTTATATGAAGCTACAATACGCTCGATGAGACCCGAGCTTTTACAACAATATACAGAATTGAAAAATTTTTTTGTGGACAATTGCATAGGCGTTCTTGATACTACACCGGATATTTCCTTTACAGTAGCTGCTGCAGATGGCTATATAGGATCACCCGGCAGTTCTGTTATTAATCTGTTCGGAGCAGCCGGGAAACCTATCTTTTTATTTGATGATAAGGTAACAGACATCATACCGGAGGAAGAGTCACGAATACTTGGTTTTGACTCCTGTTGTTTTGTCGGTGACAGGATTTTTGCCTACAGTCATTACCCGGATCATTTATTTGAGATCAGCGTACAGGATTGCGTGGATACGGACAAGCTGTCGGACGGTTCCGGCGTGGTACAGGCGAAGATAAGGCCGATAACAAATATTTCAAAGGACAGATCATATACATATCCCTATTGGTCTATGAATGAGCTGCTTGGGAAGCTGTACTTTTCACCAACGGCCGCATCGGAACTTGCGCAGTATGACCCGCAAAAAAATATGGTTAAGAACATCCATGCAGATATTAATTTTGAAGATACATATTTTTACGGGCTGCGAACCTGTGATGACTCTGTCTTTCTTGTGACGGCAAATCATGATATGATTGCGGAATGTTGCGTCAGAAAACACAAATGGATATATCACAACCACAGCTGTGAACTCTTGTTTGAAAAATCAGGAATGGATCAGAATGCGAGGATTATGGGAAGCGCAAGCTACAAAAGAAACGTTTATTTTTCTACGGGAGTTACAAACAGAGTTTTATGTATTTCCGGCGGTACAGGGAAATTTGAAGTAATAGACATGGGAACCAAAGCTGTAACAAAAGATATTCCTATGTTTTTGCTGGGAGCTTCGGAGGAGGGACTCTGGCTTGAAGTATTAAGTAATGCTTACAGAAAGTCCGGTACCGTGGGAATTTATCTGGCACCATGGAATCATCTTAAAAACATAAACGAATGGAAATATTTTCCTTTGATATCCGGAAGTAAGGACAGATATGAAGATGCAGCACCGCTAAGATTTTTTTTCGGTGCATATGAGATTGGCGAGTATATGGTAATCTGCCCGGGCAGATATGAGCATATCTTTCGAATTAACCGTAAAAGCGGTGAAATAAGCCTTCTGGCTGAGAATTTCTGGGAGTCGCTGCCGGAGGGCTTTCCAAAAGCTAAAAACGGAGCTGTTCTAAGGGTTGCTGGAACGGATGCACACCATGTTTTATTGCAGAGAGCTTCGGATAAACGAATGGCACTGATTAATGTATCAGATGATACATATACAGAATTTATTCCACAACTGTCAGAAGACAATATTAAAACAGTAATCAAAGAAAATGATGGATTTAGAAGGGACAGCCAGGACGGATATTTTGCCATGAGAGAGTCCGGCATATATTCTCTGGGTTTTTTCTTAAATCACTTTGCAAGTACCGGATGGGAAGAAATCAGGGAACGGCAAATAGATGCGCTTGAATCCTTTGCGGCAAACCTTGACGGCAGCTGCGGGGAAAAAGTGCATGAAGCGGTGGTTCGGAAGATAAAAAAGGATGTATGAGGTATTCATATCCCTGTAAAAGTGTCAGCTAATATTGACAATATCAGGGGGTAAATGTATTATGAATTTAAATGATTTTGAGGAGTTGACAGAGAATATAAACAAAAGTTTGACAAACGGTAAAATCCGGTAAAGGTGGCTGAACAAGTGAAAGGATATTAATAATGAAGAGAGTTACAGTTATAGTTCCTGTATATAATGTTGAAAAATACTTAAGAGATTGCTTGGACAGCATATTGAGTCAGGACTTCGAAGAGTTTGAAATAATTTGTGTTGAAGATTGTTCCACTGATGATAGTATGAAGATTTTAAGAGAGTATGAAAAACATACGAGTATTATGCGGGTGTATTGCCATGATGTAAACAGAGGATTATCTGCGGCACGAAACACAGGTTTAAAATATGCGGATGGCGAGTATATTATGTTTGTTGATTCCGATGATATCTTAAGAAAGGATGCTGTAAAAAAAGCATATGAATATATAGCTGACAACAAGGCGGATGTGGCATATTTCAATTTCACTTACTTGAGAGAAAACGGATATGAATATATAAAAGAGAATGTTAAGAAGGATTATGGCTCGTACCAGGGGACGTATCTTGGCAGAGATCTATTCCCTGTGTTTATAACAAATAATGAATGGAAGGTAGAATCCTGGAGGCAGATTTACAGGAAAAAATTTCTGATAGATAATGATCTGTGGTTTTATGAAGGAATAATTCATGAGGATTTGTTATACAGTTTTCAGGTGGCAATGGCCGCAAAGAAAGCGGTGAATTTTAATGAAGAATTATATATTTATCGACAACATAGCGGAAGCTTAAATAGCACGAAAGATGGCAGAAGGGCAGAATCTTTTTTCATTGTATTGTGTGAGATACTCAGTTGGTGTCGATCTCATGCAAGTGAGTTGACGGAAAGTCAATGGAAAGGAATAAAAAAGTATATTACTACGCTTTATGCAGATTGCCGGCGTGCAATGCTGTATATTAATGAAGATTATGAAGCGGGTTTGGGGAATGACGTACAGAAATGTATGTTTGAATTATATAATCGTGGTTTGCAAGATAAGTGTTCAAGATTAAGCGATAGTCAAATTGAATATTTAAGGCGGTGCGACAGAGTGATTGTATATGGTGCCGGGACTATCGGGACTGAAGTGGTATACATGCTGCGGAGGAGAGGTATCATTATTTTTGCTATAGCAGTAAGCTCATTAGAGAACAATCCTAAGGAGATTTGTGGTGTAAAGGTATTCCCAATTGAGGAATTGAGCCTGTATCGGAACGATTCGACCGTGCTTTTGGCAGTGGCTGCCAAATATAAGAGTGAGATAGAGAACAAACTGATGAGTATGGGCTTTCATAATATTATTGCGCTTATTTCAAACTGATGAAAGGTTATGGGGATAATCCGGGAGCAGGAAAAATAAGGAAAGGATTCAACAGGCATGAAAACGTATGGTGAATTGTGCTGTGGGTGTATGGCATGTATAAATGTGTGTCCGGTTCATGCAATACAAAGGGTGGTAGATGAAAAGGGATTTTATTCTGTGTCAGTTGACAGTGAGGTTTGTATCAACTGTGGGAAATGTTTGAGCGTGTGCCCAATCCACTATACTCAAGAAGAAAGAAAACCTGAAATGCACGAAGTTCAGCAAATCTATGCGGTTCAGGCTAAAGATGGGGAAAAGCGATTAAAAAGTCAATCAGGTGGAGCGTATACACTTTTTGCAAAAGCTATTTTGGAGGATCAGGGAATTCTTTACGGAGTATCTTTTGAAAAAAATGAAGCTGTTTACATTAGAGTGGATGAAATAAATAAACTGGAATTGCTAAAGGGTTCAAAGTATATTCAGGCGAACATGGGCAATGTAATTGAACAGGTTGAAAGCGATTTGGCAGATGGAAGGGTAGTATTGTATGCAGGTACACCTTGTTACGTTGAAGGTTTACTTAAATGTCTTAAAGAAAAAAGAGTACGGACTTCAAATTTATATACTATCGATTTGGTTTGCCACGGTGTTCCAAGCCCTGGAATATTTAAAGATTATTTATCTGTTCTTGAAAATCAATATGAGGAGGACGTGCACTCATTTAATTTTAGAGATAAGTTATTTGGGTGGGGGGATCATGTGTGCAGTTACAAAGTTAATGGTAAAAAATTTTTTAGCAGAGATTTTGTAAATATTTTTTACAGCAGTGTATGTTTAAATGAATCTTGCTATGTATGTCGGTATAGTTCAATGCATAGGGTCAGTGATATAACAATAGGGGATTATTGGGGAATTAAGGAGAGCTATCCGGATATGGATGACAATCTGGGTACTTCTCTTGTTATTTTAAATACTGAAAAAGGAAAGGAATTATTTGAATGTATAAAAGATAAAATAGTTTATCAAAGAACGCCGGCTTCCGATTGTAAACAACGAAACCTGATGAGTCCAACCGAAAAATCAGAAAAGTATGATGAGTTTTGGCAGTTGTATTATGAAAGGGGATTTTTGAAAGCTGTTCAGGAATATTGTGATTACAAAGGAAAAGAAGAACGCTGGGCTTCGGAATTGTACGAGAGTCTATGCGCTCAACTGGAAGAAGGAAAGATTAATGAAGTTTATCTGTATGGTATAGGAGTCACTATGATGCAGATTTTATATCATATACAGGAATCGAATATAGATATTAAAATAATCGGTTTATTAGATCGAAATGAAAAATATGTGGGAAGACGCTATTTTGGCTATGAAGTGGTTAGGGAACAGATGCTTTTAGACAGTGAAGGCAGTATTGTTATATGTTCAAAAAGTGAAAATAATACCTCTATCATTTTGAAAAGATTACAATCTAAAAAAGAATATGAAAATATGAAGTTTGTTTGCTTAAAAAGCAGTTGGAATACTGTTGAAAAATAAAATATTTTTATCCATAAAACCAGAGGAGAAGGAGTATGACGAGTAAAAAAGTATTGTTTTTATGTAATACACATATGCAGTTTATGATTGCGCTTACTATAAGGAATACAAAATTTGAGGATTACTATAGCACAGTGATACTGAGTTCGACAGTTGGTTTGAAAAAAATATATGATTGTAATTATGAAGCCCTGAAGAGTTACTTTCAAGAAGTGTATTGGACAGATAACAATAAATGGGGTACATATTATGCGCAAACAGAATATGACAGCAATGAAAAATTGATAGAGGAGTTTGGGCAGGATTTTTCTGATTATAGTGATATTTTTTTTCACAACAGAAGTGGGGCATTACAAAGTATTCTGAGAAATAACGCAAGAAAATCTATAAAGTATAAGTTACATCATTATGAGGAGGGACGCAATATATATATATCCGGAGATGAGTATTTATCCAGAAGAGACATTGCTGATGATACAGATAGAAATAGAAAAATTAATCAGCAGCATTTTGGAGGGCTTGATTATAGTGACTTGGAATGCGATGTATATGTATGTAACCCGGATTTGATTTCTAATGTTATGAAAAGAAAAACAGTCAGGATTTTTGAAGATACACTTGCTGAAAAAGAAAGGAATGCCATTATATCGTGTTATAGTATCCAAGAACAGCCTTTTGCCTCACTGAATGAAAATGTAATCTTTCTGGGGGGAGCGAACGATACGGCAATAGGTCATGATGCCGGGTATATAAACGTGATAAATAAAATCGCCGGACTGGTGGGATATGAAAATTTCCTGTATAAAGCGCACCCGCGAAGTCCCATTGAGGTTAACAATTCCCTTATAAAGACGTTTGTTGATAGTTTACCAATAGAGATTTATGAGCTGCGGGGAGAATTGCAGGATAAGGTTTTAATTACAAGTTTATCCGGGGCATTATGTACAATAAAGTATGTTTTTCGCTCAGCGGCAAAAGTTTTTCTCCTATATCCAATGTTTACAAAGGCATATCCGGCTTATGATGAAGACGTGGTTATCAATTATATTAATAAACTCAATGCCGTCTATGGCGGAGTGTACCTGATTCATTCACTTGATGAATTGAGGGAGCGCTTAATTGAGACTTCAGTCATTAATACGAGGTAATAGAAGGAGGCTATTTATGAATGTTGCAGCACTTTTAACAGGCAGGGGAAATAATACTCTTAGGGATAAGAACGTTTTGGACGTATTAGGTCATCCTGTATTATATTATCCGGCTCATGCAGCGAGAAAATGTCCTTTAATTAACACATTTTATTGTAGCAGTGACGATGAGAAAATTCTCACGGAGGCGGCTAAAGAGGGGTTTACCAGAATAGTTAGACCTGTTGAACTTGCGCTCCCCACATCGCAGCATATAGACTGTGTTATACATGCATTGGATGTCATTAATGCTAATGGCGATTATCCGGATATTTTAGTGGTTATGCTGGCGAATAACGTTACTGTTAAGACGGAGTGGATAACAGACTGCATTAATTCTATGATGGCAGACGATAGTGTGTCGGCAGTGGTTCCTGTGTACGAGGACAATGACCATCATCCGCTTAGGGCAAAAGTAATTGAAGATGGACGAATTCAGATGTATGAAAAAAATGTTGTGGGAAAGGTTTCAACAAATAGACAGGATTTAACAACCTGTTATTTCCTTTCACATAACTTCTGGGTGCTGAGAGTGGATAATTTGAGACATAATCTTTGGGGAGGACAGCAGCCGTGGAGTTTTATGGGAAATAATATTGTTCCGTATGTAATAGATGCGTCCATAGATATACACCATAATATCGATTTGCTGATTGCAAGGGACTGGGTAGAAAAAAATTATGAAGAGTGAGGAGGTTTGTTATGAATTATCTGGTGACGGGTGCCGCAGGCTTTATTGGAGGAGCAGTGGCAAAATGGTTATTGGCTAATGGACATAGAGTGACAACGATAGATAACTTGTCTACGGGCAAGAAGGACAACCTTCCGGAGGGAATCAATTTTATTGAGGGAAACGACTATGATGCAATTGTGTTAGAAAAGATTCAAAACGAGCAATTTGACGCTATTATTCATATCGCCGGACAAAGTTCGGGGGAGGTAAGTTTTGAAGACCCTGAATATGACCTTAAAACAAATACCTTATCGACATTGCAGCTGCTTAAAATTGCTCATAAAACCGGATGCAGGAAATTTATTTATACGTCCTCCATGGCAGTATATGGAGATGCGGAATTTGAACTCGTGACGGAAGATACTGTGCCAATTCCTAAATCGTTTTATGCAGTAGGGAAATTGGCAAGCGAAAACTACATGAGGATTTTTTCAAGTTATGGAATTCAATGTATTGCCCTGAGACTGTTTAATGTGTTTGGAATGGGGCAAAACATGGACAATTTAAAACAGGGAATGGCAAGTATTTATCTTGCTCAGGCAATTAAGACTGGGCATATTGTTATTAAGGGGTCAAGCGATAGATTCAGGGATTTTGTATATATTGATGATGTGGTTTCTGCGATAGACTTGTTTTTAAATCGTACCGGTGAGGGATTTGAGATATATAATGTATCAAATGAACGAAAGATTTATGTCTCAGATATTATAAATTATATTGAGAATTGTTTGCCGAATATTACACATGAGTATGTAGAAGGAACGCCGGGTGATCAACATGGTATATATGGCAACAGCAATCGCCTTCGAGAACTTGGCTGGACGCCTTGTGTTACATTTGAAGAAGGTATGTCAAGAATGATAGTTTGGGGAAAAAAGACATTGAATGCAGATATGCAGGCAAAGGAATGATGTTTGCATATGATATAAGTGAGAAATGGGGCACACAATGAAGATAGGTATATTGACTTTTCACAATGCACATAATTATGGTGCGGTAATGCAGGCATATGCTTTGAGGACTATTTTAAGAAGAATGGGGCATGAAGCATGTATTATTAATTACCGCAATCAGGCGATAGAAAATAATTATTTAAAAAAGCTGAGGGTTTCGAGAACAAAGTGTTCCGTGAAAAGGCCTAAATCTTTTTTAAAATATTGGAAGGAATGGAGAGAGTGTCGGTATAAACAATCAGATTGGGGCCGCCAGTGCGATAAATTTAATGAGTTTATTAATACTGTTTTGCTTGAGGGAAATGAAAAGAGAATATACGAACATGATTTGACAGAAATGTCAATAGACGGATTTATATGCGGCAGTGATCAAATATGGAATGCGTCTCTGACAGGGGGACTGGATAAAGTTTATTTTCTTGATTTTAGAGAGGATATCTTTAAAATTAGTTATGGGGCAAGTAGATATTACACTAAACTCAATGATTTTGAAAAAGAGTATTTCAGAGAAAAGCTACAGGCTTTTGATGCGGTTTCTGTTCGAGAAGAACAATTAGCGATTGAGTTATCCAAGGCAGCAGATTTAGATATAAAAACAGTATTGGATCCGTCCCTTCTATTGGATGAGGCAGACTATATTCTTTTAGAGAAACCTGTTAAAGAGAAAAGTAAATTTGTATTGGCCTACTATTTATGCGAAGATGAAATGCTGGATGAATGTGCAAGAAAGGCGGCAGAGATTCTTGCGTTACCGTTAATTGAAATTCATTTTTATCGGCTGAAGGATAAAAAACGTTATCAAATTGCAGATTGCGGTCCGGAGGAATTCCTGACATACTTTCATAAAGCAGAGTATATTTTGACGAATTCTTTTCATGGAGTTGCGTTTTCTGTTATTTTTAGCAGACCTTTTTATGCGGTATATAACAAAGATGCCAGAAAAGATAATTTTTTGAAGAAAATAGGATTGGAAAAGCGGAAAATATATTCTGTTAAAGAGATTACTTGTGATACTATGACTGAACAGTTTAAGGCAGCAAAGGAAATATTAAATGAGGAAAAGAAAAATTCTATTGATTTTATAGAAAAGGCTATATCGAAATGTGCTGAAAGAGGTTAGAAGATGTTAAAGATAATGTTCGTGATGTATTCAAATGCAATGCCTGTTCCTGCCAAAAAGGGAGGAGCGATTGAAACCTTAATGACAATGCTTTTGAAACAAAATGAAAAATATGGATATTTTAAGTTTATCTTTGTTTCTCCGGACAGTGTTGATGGGATTCAGGAGTGGAGGTATTCAAAATGCTACACTTGCAGTACGAAGATCAATAATTTTCCGGAGGAGATGCCGCATCCGGAGAATGCAGAAGAAACTAAGCTGCTGGAAGCTTACCCATATGATTATAAGGCATCTCTTATTGCCAAGTATGAAAAAGCAGATTACATAATAATGGAGGGTTGTGCGTCCAGGATTAGTAATTATTTCGAAAAGGTATCTTCAAAAAAACGAAGGGCAATACATCTTCATTCTTGCTCTGAACGAGTAGGAATTTATAAAGAAGCATTTGGTATTACGATTGCACCAAGCGATTTTTCGGCAAGAGAGTGGAATAAGGGGGATACAGAAAATATAAGAAGAACCTATGTATTGAGAAATGCAATAGAAGTTGAAAAGTTTGTGGGGCCGGTTAATGAAAAGGAATGTTTAGAAATCCGAAAAAAGCTGGGATTGCGTGAGGAGGATTTTGTTGTTCTGTTTGTCGGAAGGCTGATTCCGGAAAAAGGGGTAAAGGAATTGATTTCAGCTGTTTTAGGGATAGCCGATAAAAATGTCAAATTATTGCTGATAGGAAGTGATAGCTTTGCAAATGGCAATCAAACGCCATATGCGAAAGAAATACAGAGAATGTCAGACGAAAATAGTGAGCGAATAATATATCTGGGTTATATCCCAAATGCTGATCTGCCGATATATTACAGAAGTGCTGATATGCAAGCGGTGCCAAGTATGTGGGAAGAAGCTGTGGGACTGGTTGCACTGGAGGGAATGTGTAGTAAATTACCATTATTATTAACAAATTCAGGTGGTATGACAGAATTTGTTCCGAATGGGGCAGGTTTAGTAATTTGTAGGGATGAAAACATTATTGAAAAAATGTCAGAGGGAATTTTGTGGATGAAAAATAATCCGGAGATCAGAACTGCTATGGCGCAACAGGCATTTACAGAGGTACAGAAGTATTCATCCGAAAATTATTATATTAGTTTTTGCAAAATGATGCAGTGGTGGAAGGAAAAAACAGATCAAGAATAGTTCCTGAAAATATCGGTCAAAGAAAGTTGCTTAATGTCATATCCGGTGAGCGGCTAGTTGTTTTTGGCAACAAAAAGGCGCCGTATTTATGCAGATTATGGCGTTTTGCAAACGCCTAATTCATATATAGACTAAGGGAGATGAAGTATATGCAGGCAATAATATTGGCAGCCGGAATGGGTAAACGACTTAAAAGTCTGACAAAGAATAATACAAAATGTATGGTAAAGGTAAATGGCATAACGCTGATAGAGAGAGCGTTAAGGATACTTGACCGGAAATATCTGAGCCGTATAGTAATTGTTGTCGGTTATGAAGGACAAAGACTGATGGATTATATTTATTCTTTAAATATTAAGACACCTATCCAGTTTATCGATAATAGTGTATACTATAAAACAAATAATATCTATTCGCTGGCACTTGCAAAGGATCATCTTATCGCAGAAGATACTTTGATCCTGGAATCTGATCTGATATTTGAAGAAGAAGTCATTGATATTCTGCTTCAGGATAAGAGGGAAACGCTTGCGTTAGTAGATAAATTTGAGAGCTGGATGGACGGGACATGTATGATTCTTGATGCTGAAGACGGCATTTGTGAGTTTATTCCGGGGAAATACCTGAAATTCGGTGAAAAAGATAAATATTATAAGACAGTCAATATATATAAATTCAGCCAGCATTTTTCGAAAAATACATATGTACCGTTTTTAGAAGCTTATAAAGCGGCAATGGGAAATAACGAATATTACGAATCGGTCATTAAATTGATCGCTATGTTAGATACAAAAGAGATCCGCGCGAAACGGTTGGAAGGACAAGCATGGTATGAGATAGATGATATTCAGGATTTAGATATAGCAAACAGCTTATTTACAGAGAATGATGCCGATAAATATAGAGCGATAACGAAGCGTTATGGCGGATATTGGCGCTATCCCAGGCTTCTGGATTTTTGCTATTTAGTGAATCCATATTATCCGCCTGTAAAAATGACAGAAGAAATAAAGGCCAATTTTGAAACGCTGTTGACACAATACCCGTCCGGAATGAGAGTAAACAGTTTGCTTGCATCAAAAAATTTCAGTGTGGATCAGGACTATATTGTTCTCGGTAACGGTGCCGCCGAATTAATTCAGGTTTTAATGGATAGCTTGCATGGGAAGGCTGGGTTTATACGTCCGACTTTCGAGGAGTACCCTAATCGGTATGATGCAGATGATAGCATTTATATGGGTGTAGACAATGCACAGTTTACCTATTCTGTGAATGATATTATTGATTTTTTCGGGAGAAACCGAGTGGATATTCTGGTATTGGTGAACCCGGATAATCCAAGTGGAAATTATATCAGCATGGCAGAATTAAAAAGGCTGATAGAATGGTGCAGGCAGGAAAAGATCAAGCTGATTGTTGATGAGAGTTTTGTGGATTTTGTTGATAACGGGGACTCTTTGGAACAATTAACATTAATTTCCAATGATATTTTAGAAACTTATAAAGAAGGGTTGTTTGTAATTAAAAGTATTTCAAAATCATATGGGGTTCCCGGCATAAGGCTTGGGGTCATGGCAAGTGCAGATAAAGTGATGGTGAAAGAAATAAAGAAAAACATTCCCATTTGGAATATTAATTCATTTGGTGAGTTTTATATGCAGATTGCCGAGAAATACAATAAAGACTATGTGGCGGCAATAAATAAAATAAAGATCACGCGCAGAGATTTTTTGAGGAAGCTGGAACAGTTGACGTTTTTGCGTCCAATCCCGTCGCAGGCGAATTATATTATGTGCGAAATTGTTGACGGGACCAAAAGTATTGATATGGCGAGTTATCTATTGAGAAGAAATATATTGATTAAAGATTTGTCGGAAAAAATAGGAAACGGCAAACAGTATATCCGCCTGGCGGTAAGATGCGAGGAAGAAAATGATTATCTGGTTGAATGCATGAAGGAGTATGAAGCAAGTAAAAGATAATGGGAATTGGAGGAACTGCTTTGAGAGTATACACATGTTTTTGTACTGATGTAATACACGAAGGTCATTTGAATATTTTAAAAGAGGCGGCGAAATACGGTGAAGTTATCGTTGGTATTCTCAGTGATGAATCCATGATTAAGTATAACAGATTTCCGACTGTATCGCTGGAAGAACGCTGTCAGAATGTGCGGGATACAGGGCTTGCGGCGCAGGTTGTTGTTCAGCGGGAGATCATGTATGATAATATCTTGCGGGAGCTGAAGCCGGATTATGTGATACATGGTGACAACTGGTGCCAGGGGCCGGAGAGCGCTATAAGAGAAAATGTTATCATGAATCTGGCACGGTACGGAGGGGGTGAGTTAATAGAGATCCCTTACACTTACAATGAGAATGTCAGACGAATTGAAGATAATATAAAAGAAAAACTTGCTATGCCGGAGTATAGGAGAAAACGGTTAAGACAGCTGCTTAAGCTTTGTCCTATCGTGAAGACTATAGAGGTACACAGCGGGCTTACAGGGCTGATCGCAGAAAAGACAGTCGTTGAGCATGATGGAGAACTTGACCAGTTTGATGCCATGTGGTTGTCCAGTTTATGTGATTCCACAGCCAAAGGGAAACCGGATATTGAACTGGTGGATATGTCCTCAAGAATCAGAACGATAGATGACGTCATGGAAGTCACTACGAAACCGATCATTCTTGACGGTGATACTGGCGGGCTGATCGAGCATTTTGTGTATAATGTCCGCACGCTGGAACGTATGGGAGTATCGGCGGTAATAATTGAGGACAAGACGGGGCTTAAAAAGAACTCACTGTTCGGGACGGAGGTTGAGCAGACACAGGATACGATAGAGAATTTCTGCGCCAAGATCAGCGCCGGTAAAAAGGCACAGAGAACGGAAGAATTCATGATCATTGCCCGCATCGAGAGTCTGATACTCGAGAAAGGGCAGGAGGATGCCCTGAAAAGAGCTTTTGCGTATGTGGATGCCGGGGCGGACGGGATTATGATCCACTCCAGAAAGAAGTCTGCGGATGAAGTGCTGGCCTTTTGCGATGCGTTCCGGGCAAAGGATAAAACTACTCCGATAGTGGTGGTTCCGACATCGTTTAACAGCATTACTGAGGGAGAATTGGCACAGCATGGTATAAATATAGTGATATATGCGAATCAACTGACCAGAAGCGCTTTTCCTGCAATGCAGAGTACCGCTGTTGAGATATTGAAAAATCACAGAGCTCTGGAAGTTGATTCAAAGCTGATGCCGTTTAAGGAAATCATTACGCTGATTGATGATATGTGAGGAGTCCTATGGGAAAAAAGTATTTGATCCTTTCCGATATACATGGCAATATGAGTGCATTTGATGCGGTGATGAGTGACTGCGGAAATGAGATATTTGACGGAATAATTCTTTTGGGTGATTGTATTGATTATGGAATGAGGTCAAATGAAGTGATCAGGAAATTGCAGGAGCTTGAAAGCGGCCTCTGGAAAGGAAAGATTCTTGTCAATATTTGGGGGAATCATGAGAAATTAGCCATTGATAAGGATTTGGAACGCTTATCTTCGGACAGGGGACGTGCGATGGCGATATATACAGAACAGCGGCTGACAAAATCCTCGTTCGAGTATATGAAGAACAGAATGAATCTAAACGGTTATGAGGAGTTTATGCTGGACGGTCTTAAGGCGCTTGCCATACATGGTTCTCGTGAGGATTGTTATTGGAAGGCTATTATGCCGGATAATCTGAAAGGTGATTACAGCAGCTTTGACCTTGTCTTCTCCGGACATTCGCATTATTCGCATTGCTTTACAAAGTTCTATGATGTTCGGAATGTAGAGCTTAGGAATAAGAAGGCAGTAATATTCATTAATCCCGGATCTGTGGGGCAGCCGAGAAATCAGAATCCCCGTGCTCAATACGCAGTCTTGCATCTGCCTTCAAAAAGAGCGGAATTAAGGGCTGTGGAGTATGATGTGGAGTATGAGCAGTCTTTGTTCCCGGATGAAATAGATGAGTTTTATAAGTCGAGACTTAAGTCAGGCATATGAATGAAAGGTGGTTTTTATGAGTAAGTTATACGCAATCAGCGGTGTTACAGGCATGACGGGGAATGAGCTTGTCCGTCAGATCCTGGCGAAAAAAGACGGCAATGACCATATTCTGGGATTTGATAATTTTTTTGCGTCGTCTGTTGAAACGGTGAAGGATTGTATAGGCGATGCGAGATTTGAGTTTTTTGAATATGATCTCAACAATAAAGTGCAGATGGAATATTTCGGTAAAATGGTAGCCGATCAAAAGCAGGCATATGATGAGGTAATTTATATTAACTGTGCCGCAGTTGTTCATACGGAGCATTTTTATCATGTATACGATACTTTTGAAACAAATGTATCAGGTATGAATGATTTTTTGCAGCAGGCTATCCGCGTGGGGGCGGAAAAGTATATCAACTGCTCTACATCAGAGGTTTATTCGATGCACTCATGGAATGAAAGCGGGGGCGTAAGGGAAGATGATTTCCTTACCATGGCCGATGCCGAGCATAGTCAGAGAACAAGCTATGCAGTCGGAAAACTTATGACGGAGTTCTTTATGAGAGACGCTGTAGATACTGGAAAGATAAAGGGCTGCTCTATTAGATTTGCCAATGTATACAGCAGGAATGAAAGATTTCCCAAGCATATTATTCCGTTTATCATCAATAGTTTCCGGGATAACGGCAAGGTGGTTCTTTTAGAGAACTCAAGGAAAAACAGAAGAACATTCCTCAATAATTATGACAGCTGCAGCGCCGTACTTGCTCTGGCTGACACAGATTCGGCACTGGACGGAACTGTGTACAATGTGGCAACGGATGAGGAAATCTCGATCCTTGATCTTGCAAAACTCTGTGCGGCAAAGATGGGGATTACGAACCCGGTTATTGAGTTTGAGGGTTACAGAGAGTCCGATCCGGAGAGAAGACTTCTTTCTACTGAGAAGATCACGGCACGCACCTCATGGAAACCTGTTGTTGACCTTAACAAGGGTCTTGATGAGTGCATTGCAAATTATCTCAGCAGATAGACGGGAGGCATCAATGGAAGCAGCAATCATAACTGTGGCAGGCGTTTCCAGCAGATTCAATGAAGGGATACCTGAGGAAGATAAGTGTCTCAAGGCAATCTATTTCGAAGAGGACAGGACGAGCACATTACTTTATCACCTGTTAGAGAAATGTATGTTTGCCGATATGATAGTAATTGCAGGCGGCTACAAATATGATGATTTGAAATCTTACTGTGAAAAACTGCCGAATTCCATGAAGGACAAGCTTGTTCTTACATATAATGAGCATTACGCAGACCTTGGATCCGGGTATAGCCTGTATGTAGGTCTGAAAGAGATATTCGATAAGTCTGAGGATGTTGAAGGAGTATTGTTTGTTGAGGGCGATTTGGATATCGACAGGGATTCATTCAGTAAGGTTGCAGGTTCCGGCTCCAATGTCCTGTCATACAGTTTTGAACCAATATATTCCAGAAAGGCGGTAGTTCTTTATAAGGATGCGGAAGAGCATTATAAATATGCATTTAACAGCAGTCATGGATTACTGAAGATTGACGAGGCCTTTTCCCTGATTCTCAACTCGGGACAGATTTGGAAGTTTACGGATACAGAAAAGCTAAGGGCTGCGAACGAGAAGTTTTATGAGACGGGAGGGGATGGTACAAATCTCCGAATCATTCAGAATTATATAGATTTGTGCGATACGGAATCGTTTGAGTTAATAGGACTTTTGAGGTGGACCAATTGTAATACGAGGGGAGACTACGGAAAAATACTGGAATATTGGAAGGAAGATGCAAAGTGAAACCATTAGATCAGAGATTAAGAGTTGTAGAAGAGCATGTAAAGAATAGTAAAGTTAAGGTAATGATCATTGGTCTCGGAAGTGTTGGCTCTTATCTGCTTGATTACCTGATGAGCAGGAATGATCAGGCAATCAGCATAGTGGTGGTTGGCCGCGATGCTGACAAGATGCAGGAAAAGGTAAACATTACAAGGGTTGCAGGACTTATCAGAGGCGTGAACAGATCCCATATTGAAGTTGAGGGCGGTGTGGATCTGAATGACATCAATGCGATTAAGAATGCGATTGAGAAGCATCAACCGGATTTCATTGTGAATTCAAGCCGGGCCTATCCGGGACTTAAATACGGCAGTATTTCATGGGCAAATTTAAGAGCGTATGGCATCTGGAGTCCTCTTGCAATCCGCTTTACAAAGAATGTAATGGATGCCTGCGACCTGGCAGATACAAATGCTATTGTGATCAACACGTCATATTCTGATGTTGTCATTCCCTGGCTCAAGAGTGCCGGTAAGGCTTATCCCGATTTCGGAAGCGGTAATCTGAATCATCTTGTGCCCAGAATGAAGTTTGCGGCGGCAAATATGCTTGGAGTGAATGATTTCTGGAATGTTGACATTATGTTTGCAGCAGGACATTTCCATGATGTATGCATCAGTAAGGAAGGACAGACGGAAGGTGTGGAACTGCCGCTTAAAATATATTACAGGGGTGAAGAGCAGAATCTGTCTCATGATGAGGTTTACAGGGCCTGCAGGATAGCAATGCCGGTTGACCAGACGAGAAATATGATGAATGCGTCAAGTAACTATCAGATTATCGTGGCTATAATTGACACAATCCGCACAGGAGAGAGTCAAAGGGTGTTTACACCCGGGTTTGGCGGTAATATTGGCGGCTATCCTGTTCTTGTCGGTTATAGGGATGAAAAACTGTCAGCCTGGATTGATGAGTCTGTGTTCAGCTTTGAAGAGATGAACAAGGTTGACAGGGCCTCTATAGCGCTTGACGGTGTTGAGGATGTTGTCGATGGAAAACTGATATACACAGAGGCTCTTATTCAGAAGGTTTTCCGGGCATTCGGTGTAGAATTGCCAAAAAGTGTTGCGTATGATGATATTGATGACACTGCAAAGTTTATTATAGATGAGATCATAATGCCTCAGCTCGCCGGGCAGGGCGAGTGATTGCCGGGGGAGATAGATAAGATGAAAGCAGAAAAATTTGTTGAAATTATCGGTTCTGATTTTTACACAGGGGTTCCGGACAGCCAGTTAAAAGAATTGTGCAATTACTTGGTGAATCCCTGCGGCATTGCGCCGAAACACCATATTATTGCCGCAAACGAGGGAAACTGTACGGCTCTTGCAGCGGGCTATTATCTGGCCACCGGCAAGGTTCCTGTTATATATATGCAGAACAGCGGGATTGGGAATGCGGTTAATCCTGTTTTGTCTCTGACAAGTGAAAAGGTTTATGGTATTCCCTGTATTTTTATTGTGGGGTGGCGTGGTGAGCCGGGAGTTCACGATGAGCCTCAGCATATCCACCAGGGAGAACTGACGATTCGTCTGCTGGAGGATTTGGGGCTAAGGGTGTATGTGATTGATGCAGATACCTCGGAGAGCGATATTCGTCGTGAACTGGCGCAGAGTGAAGAATGGTTTGCACAGGGGAGAAGCCTTGCCTTTGTAGTGAAAAAGGGTGCATTACAGAATGATGCACAGATTCAATATCAGAATTCTCATGTGTTGCTGCGTGAACAGGTCATTGAATGTGTTGCAGAGGCAGCAGGGCAGGATGTCATAGTAGCAACAACGGGAAAAGCCGGCAGAGAGCTGTATGAGGTTCGCGAACGCAATGAGCAGTCTCATAAATATGATTTTTTGACAGTGGGTTCTATGGGGCACTGCAGTTCCATAGCTCTTGGAATTGCAATGCATAAACCCGATAAAAGGATTTGGTGCATTGATGGTGATGGTGCGGTTCTGATGCATTTAGGCGCCATGGCTGTCATTGGGAACAGGAAGCCCAAAAATCTCGTGCATGTGGTGATCAACAACGAAGCGCATGAAAGTGTGGGTGGAATGCCTACAGTGGCAGGCACCATGAATATTCCGCAGATTGCAATGGGCTGTGGGTATGAGTCGGCTGTTTCGGTTCAGACGCCGGAGGAGCTGAAAGAGAAGCTGCAGCAGGCAAGGGATGCGGCGGTACTCAGCCTGATTGAGGTAAAGTGCGCAGTCAGTGCCAGGGCAGACCTGGGAAGGCCGAAAACCTCACCGAAAGAGAACAGGGACAGTTTTATGGAATATCTGCGGGGCTGACAGGAAACGAAGGTCTATGCTTTTAATTCAATCAAATCAAAATAAAAGCAGGAGACTTTCCGTAAGAATGCGCCGGACTGGCAGGGTATTTCAGATTTTGAAGATAAAATGGAAACTTTTGCATAATCTCCCATTGCCAGAATAAATAAAATATGATACAATTTCATCAACTAAAATATTCTTATATCGAGCAGGACATTCTTTTTCCGGCACATTATGCCGGTCTCATTGATATCTGATCATCTGATATTCAGTCAATCCCTGCTTGAACTCACATAATGAAAAGCAGGAGGAGAAATATGGGAGAGCCAAATGCTGCACTTGGCGTGTACATGAACGATCCGGCCAGGATACGTTCTGTACTGGAGTATTATCTGGGGGAGAAACTGCCGCAGGATTGGAAGTATGAAGAGCTTAAGGGTATGTACTCGGTGAGGAATTCCAAAGGAAGACTGACATACAGGCAGAGGGATTTGATAGGAAAGGCCAGCGCCTGGGGAACGCATTTCCTGCTGGGGCTGGAGAATCAGGAGCGGATTAATCTGATCTTTCCATTGCGTCTGATGGAGATGGACAGCCTGGTATACAGACAGGAGATCGAGGCAGTCTGTGAGAAAAACCGGAACACAGGGCAGCGTTATGAGCAAGAAGATGACTTCCTGTACCGCTGCAGGAAGGAAGACAGAGCGAAGCCGGTTCTGAACCTGATGCTGTATTGGGGAAAGAAAAAGTGGGAGAAGCCGCTGTCTCTTCGCGAAATGACAGACGACATTTCCGCACTGCCGTTTAAAATGCAGCAGCTGGCAGGAGACTATAAGGTACATATCATCCATATGCGGCAGATTCCGGAAGAGGCACTTCAGAAAATGGATTCGGATCTGAAATATGTGCTGGGAATAATGAAGCATACGAAGTCATCAAAGAAATATGAAACATATATTCGTGAGAACAGGGAGTATTTTTCACGGATACCGAAAAGTGCTGTGGATGTGATAGATGCATGCACGAATATAAAAAACATCAGGAATCACCTAAAGTTTGTGCTGAATGAAAATAACAGTGAGGAGGAAGCTGATATGTGTTATGCGCTGGACCAGATTCAGAGGAATGCGGAGAAAAAAGGAAAACGGCAGGGAATACAGGAAGGAAAGCAGCAGGGAATACAGCAAATGAATGAGTTGGTGCGTTGTCTGCTCGCAGACGGGAGGCAGGAAGACTTGCTTCAGGCTACGGCAGACGCCGGATTTCGGCAGAAGTTATTAGTGGAGTATAAGATACGGTGATGATAAGATTATTGCTGCTTGCGTCTATTTTGGCAACAAATTTATTAACAAAAACATTCTTTCATCGAGCAGGATATTCTATTTTCGGCACATTATGCGGTCTCATTGATATCTGATCATCTGACAGTCAGTCAATTCCTGCTTGAACTCATATGAGGAAGCTGATATGTGTTATGCGCTGGAGCAGATTCAAAGGAATGCAGGGAAAAATGAAAAACGGAAGGGAATGCCGCAAATGAAAATCGTTATGAAGACTCTGATTAATTTCATTTTAGGTTAAGTATTTCAGATGCTATGCCGAAATATTATAACAGAATGTCTTGTGTTGTTTTTAGCAATTTACCATGACGATAGGCGGGACGAGACTAGATAGGTAAAGCGAAACTTTTTTGGGGAGTTAACATAACATGATCATCATGCATAACCATTTGGCTTCTTATGCCAACAGGCAGTTGGGAATCAATGACAGGAAATTAAAGGCAAATATGGAAAAGCTCTCATCCGGCTATAAAATTAACCGGGCGGCTGATGATGCCGCAGGGCTGGCCATTTCTGAAAAAATGCGCAGACAGATCAGAGGATTAAATCAGGGTACGGAAAACATGCAGGATGGTGTGTCGTGGGTTCAGATTGGAGATGGTGCCATGGAAGAAGTGCAGGATATTCTGCAGAGAATGACAGAACTTGCCGTCAAAGGTGCCAACGGAACTCTTTCCGCTTCGGACAGAGAAGCTATTGATGCTGAAATGCAGCAGTTAAAAATAGAGATTGACAGGATTAATGAAACTACAAAATTTAATGATATGCGTATTTTTTCTACAAACCCTGAACCGCCCGAGGAACCCGGAGAATTTACGCTCAAAGGCCTGACTGGCGAGTTTGAAAATCTGGACATTTTTAACTCTTCTTATGATGCTGATACCGGAGAGGTGACCTATGGTGGATTTGTTTCTTTTGGCAACAGAATAACCTGGGATAAGATATCGCCCGATATGGTATATGTAGATGGTGATGTACAGAAATTTCATGCAGGCGAATGGAGTTATACGGATGACCAGGGCAGGGAGTTGCTCTTTTCCACGAGTGAGGGCGATACGGTGCCAACGATATCGAGAATGTTTGATATCTCTGCAGATGGCCGGGGAATACATATTGACGGTGAATTGATAAGTTGGGAAAATGTAAAAAATGAAGAAGGAAAAACTGTAGACGAGGCAAGCGATGTCAATGGAGTGTGGGCAGCGGAATATCATGGGAGGACCTTGAAATTTGAGATTGCCAATGTCAGTACCGGATTTTATGGAATGGCTGAAGCAATAAATAACGGACATGACGACAAATACAGGTACAGGGCTTGCGCGAGATATGCCGGCAGCAAGCCGGTGCAGGCAGTGGATATTAACAGCAATATTCAAAATGTCAGGATATCCCGCGATGTTGCCGAAAAGATAGCGGCAAAAGAAAAATATCTCATTGGGGCAGATGAGACGGGGGTATGGCTTGAGACTTATAACAAGGAGACAGACACGAAAAGCAAAATTGACGGTTCCGAGAGAACCTGGGCGGAGATGGGAATCGAATCGTGGGACGCAGGGGACGATATCAAGGCGGATTATGATTATATCTATTCGGATGATGAGGGGGTAAACGATACACATATATCCTTCTCCTACACTTTAGCAGACATTACCAGCAAAGATTCCGTGATAGACGGTTTGAACGGCGCTGAGATTTCACATCATAATATAAAAAACAAATATCAAACTGAACTGGAGCTGGATCTTGCTGGATCCAATGTTATATCGGCTAATCTGAATGGTAATAGCGTGGTAAGCCTTGAAAATGAACTTGATTTGGGACGAGACTTTGAAATTCAAGATTATAAGATAGGCACCAATAACTTAAAATATGACGCAGATTCTTCTGAGATCAGTCTGTCCTATGCCGACACCTCCGGAAAAGATGTAATTACTTATAAGGGACAGGATACTGATATCAAAAAGAATATGATCAATAGTCTGGAAGCCCGGGAGGAACTTATTGTCAGGAAAAAGATTATGACAGATGCCTTGGGATATGACATGGGACCGAAGGATTTACAGGATTATCTCGGTGCGGATAAAATTACCACATCCGGTAAAATGTCTGATACGGTGACATTGGACAGTTCGATGATAAGATCATCATCAAAATTAAGCGATGGGAAGACATATGGATGCGGGAAGGTTGATTTTTCCGAGATTAACACTCCGAAGAAAATTTGGGAACTGGTCGGGAGCGGATTTGATTCCACCTGTAATACCTGCGACAGGCATTACAGTTTTAAGTTTGTCTTTGATGTTCAGGGCGGAAGTCAGGTGGATGGTGTGAGATACCTGATAGACAAATCGGATTCGATGAATCCTGTGCTGGAGGTATCTGTGTCCTCGTTGATTGAACAGGGGATCGCAGGCAGTGCGGATCCGGGCCAGGAGATTGCGGCAGCGCTCACGAAAATAAGTGCTGCGGGATTTAGTTATCACTTTCAGCAGTATGCGGCGAAAGATGGGGTGTTTTATATCCTTGATGAGAGACCCCAATATACGGGAGCGAATGTTGAGGCAAAATTTTATACAACTCCTTACAATACCAATATGGACTACCGAAATGAGTATACCGTGAATCTGAAAAGCAATACAAATGGATCACAATCCATCAAATATCTTTATGACCATTCTGATTATGAAGACAGGATTAAGGTGGGAGTGGAACGGGATGATGCCGCCGGAATGTATGTTTATAATGATGCCACCGGGCTGTATGAGGACGCCGCTTTGCATCCTTCGGCAACGGAAAAATATAATATTAAAGTAAGCTATACCGATGCTAAAGGCAATGTGGATAACTCTGTGGCCGGGACTAAAACTTATACTGCGGACGGCAGAACCATGACTGTTAAGACGGAGGGAAATTTAGATCTGAACGGTTATGCGGCTGAAGTAATCAAAGACATGTCAAACGCGACCAAGGTAGCACTTGCTGCAAAGGATTATACAAAGGCGGACATCACCGGGAAGGAAAATCCCAATATAGCCATTGACTCCTTTTACAGTACACGTTATTTGAAGATGCCTTACCAGGAGAGAGTTAAAATACCGGAAACTATTCGGATTCAAAAAAGCGGGGATGTCCCCAATTATCTTACCATACCAAAATTTGCGCTGAATACCACAGCCTTGGGTCTGCGCAATGCCAGCTGCCTGACGGCTGATTCCAGCAGAAATACCATTGGTATAGTTTCCGGTGCGTTGAAAAGAGTGAGCAGTAAGCGGAGTATCTTTGGGGCATTGCAGAACCGGATGGAGCACGCGATCAACTCAAATGAAAATGTATCGGAGAACACAACGGCGGCGGAATCACGGATTCGCGATACCGATATTGCAAAGGAGATGATTTCCTATTCAAATAACCAGGTTATTTCGCAATTTGTTCAATCCGTGCTGGTTCAGGCAAACCAGAGCAGTCAGGGCGTGCTGAGTCTGTTGCAATAGCAGACTAAGCACCAAGCTGCCTCCGTGAAGCAGATGCTTGTGAAAAAGCCCCCTGCTGTTTATCCGGGGGATTCATGAGTTGGTGCGTTGTCTGCTCGCAGACGGGAGGCAGGAAGACTTGCTTCAGGCTGCGGCAGACGCCGGATTTCGGCAGAAGTTACTGGCGGAGTATGGAATATAAGAAAATGTTGCAAAGTTTCGGAAACCCCTTGAAATACCAGGCAGTTTATGGTAACATATGAATTTGTGATGAATCAATTCCTTGCTCGCACTTTTGATGCGGGCCAGAGACCAAAAGGAGGTAACAAGATGAACAAGTATGAATTAGCCGTAGTTGTGTCCGCTAATATCGAAGACGAAGCGAGAGCAGCCGTTGTTGACAAGTGCAAGGCTCTGGTTGAAAGATTCGGCGGCGTCATTGCGGAAGTGGACGAGTGGGGCAAGAAGAGACTTGCCTATGAAGTTCAGAAGATGAAGGAAGGTTTTTATTACTTCATTAAATTCGACGCTGAGAGTACTGCGCCCGCTGAAATTGAGAGCCGTGTCCGCATTATGGACAATGTCATCAGATACTTGATTGTACGACAGGACGAGGCTTAATTAGAAAGCGAGAAGAGTAAATTATGAACAAAGTAATTCTTATGGGACGTTTAACAAGAGACCCTGAGGTAAGATATTCCCAGGGAGCCAGCCAGACCGCGGTAGCAAGATTCTCCGTGGCAGTGGACAGAAGATTCAAGCGAGAGGGTGAGCCTGACGCTGACTTCTTCAACTGCACCTGCTTTGGCAAGCAGGCAGAGTTTGTCGAAAGATATCTGCATAAAGGGACCAAGATTGTCTTAAGCGGCAGAGTCCAGAATGACAACTACACCAATAAGGATGGGCAGATGGTTTACAGCGTCCGCATTATGGTGGATGAGATTGAATTTGCCGAGAGCAAAAATGCCTCGGGCGGAAACGGGGACGGCGGTTACAACAACGGAGGCTATGGGGACAGAAACAGTGCACCCGCAGCATCCGGAGCAGGTGACGGCTTCATGAACATCCCGGACGGCATTGATGAGGAGTTACCGTTTAACTAAGTTTGATTTAAGATAGGAGGCATTTAGAATGGCTTACAATAAAGCAGAGAAACCCGATGCGCCGGTAAGGAAAAAAGGCGGGATGCACAGAAGGAAAAAGGTGTGTGTGTTCTGCGGCAAGGATAATGTAATTGATTATAAGGATACAAACAAGCTGAAGAGATACGTGTCTGAGAGAGGTAAAATCCTTCCCCGTCGTATCACCGGTAACTGCGCGAAGCATCAGAGAGCGCTGACCGTAGCTATCAAGAGGGCGCGCCATATTGCGCTGATGCCCTACGTTCAGGACTAACCCCAAAATTAAGACCAATCATCCTGCGAATCTGTGGGATGGTTGGTCTTTTTTGATGGTATGGAAAATTCCTTTGAAATGATCAGTGTTTGGCCACACCGGTAGAATCCCGAATGACCAGCGAAGGCTCGATCAGCTGCAGCGGAGGAAGAGAGACGGAGCTATAGACACCTTCCACGGTGGCAATCAGCTTTTCCGCAAAATCATCATAGTTATAGTCGATGCTTGTAAGCTTTGGAGTTACCACATCGCAGATAAGTGTATTGTCATAGCCCATCACGGATATGTCTTCAGGAATTTGAAGACCGTGCTCCAGAATACAGTTCAGGGCACCTGCGGCAGCGGAGTCATTAATACCGATGACTGCGGTGGGAACATTGTCCAGGGCAAGCAGCTTTTGTGTCTGACTGTAGCCGGTTTCATAATCGTAGCGGCCGTAGTTTTCATAATATTCAGAACGGCAGGGAATCTGATATTTTGCCAGGATCTGTTTATAGCGTTTTCTCTTTTCGTAGGAAGAGGCAACGGTATCCAGGCCGCCGACCAGAGCAATGTCCCGATGCCCAAGTGCGAGCAGATGTTCCATGACCAGATCCATGGTCTTGATTGCGTCGATGCGCACCTGATAGCAGGAGGTGCCGTCCAGTTTGCCGGTGAGGATGACAGGGATGGAATTGCAGACCTGATTTACCTTTTCCACAAAAGCCTCGTTGGAGTGCAGGTCATCGGCCCGGCCGCCGACCAATATGATGGCGTCCACTCGCTGTTCTTCCATGAGGATCAGCTGCTGCTCCTCAATTTCCTGCTGCCCCAGAGAGTTTTCCAGCAGGAGGGAATAGCCCTTTGCGCGCGCCGCCTGTTCGCAGGCCACGAACAGATTAGCATAATAGGGGTTACGGACATCCGCCATGATGATACCGATGACCTTTCTGCGTGTCTCAGTCAGGCCTCTGGCCAGGGCATTGGGGCGGAAGTTGTATTTGGCAATGATCGCCTGAACCGCCTCCAGTTTATCGGATTTCACTTTTGCGTTGCTTGTCAGCACCCTGGATACGGTGGCAGGAGAGACACCTGCTTCTCTGGCAATGTCATAAATTGTAATTTTTTTCCCCTCTATGGCTCGCAAGTCTTCCATAACTACAGTACATTCCCCTTTAATTCGTACGAACAATTACTTACTCAATTTATGTATCTTGTATATCCGATGCACTTCGAATGGTGAAAGCGCTTTCATGAAAGCAGTCAATAATACGATTACATTATGTGCCATTATACAACAAATTGGGGCATTTGTCACTAGATAATAAATGTTACAGATATTGATTTTTTATTGGTTTCAGAATGTCTGCAATATAAACAAATATATGCACAAATATAATGGGAGATAATTTGTATAAAGTGACAAAATAGACAATACAATTTAAAAAGTTAAAAAAAACCATTGACAAAATGCCTATGCAATTTTATCATGTAATTGTGAAACCGATTTCAAAACAGTTCCAGTAATTAAAGGAGGATAAGGATGAAAAAGAAAGTTTTGGCATTGATGTTGAGTGCTGTTATGGCTTTCTCGCTGGCAGCCTGCGGCGACGGTAATACCGAGACCAGCGGCAGCGCTAACCCGAATGGGGGGGGCGCTTCTTCAGAACCCAGTGAGAGCACGCCGGAGAGCACGCCTGCGCCGGAAAGCTCTGAGGATCAGCCGGTGGTTTCCGGAGAACCCACGGTGATCCGTTACGGTACCCACTGGGTAAACGGGCTGGATCCCAACCATGTGGATGATGTGTCTGGCGAGTACACCATGAACGAGGCGGATAGGCAGGCAGCTCTTGCCGCACTGCAGGCGATCAAAGATGAGTTGAATGTAGAATTTGAGTTTATCCAGTATGCCGAGGATACCCGGACGGAACTGCTGACCAGCGTGCTGGCAGGCGATCCTGTCTGTGATATCGCAGTGCTGTGGAACGGTTCCGAGGCAACGGTGCTTGCACAGAACGTGCTGCAGAAGCTGGATGACTATGTGGGTCTTTTCCAGGATGATGAAACTTCCTGGCTTCTGGACGAGGCATTGTTCGGACATTATTATCTTATGGACAACGATATGGATTATACGCCCTATTTCCCTCTGGTTGTAAACCTGACTCTGCTGGAGGCGGTGGATGCACTGAAGGATGCGGACGGCAATACCATCTATCCTATGGACTTATATCTGGAGGGCAACTGGACCTGGAGCACCTTTGAAGATTACCTGACCAAGGTGAATGCTTACTACAGCAATGTAGCGGCTCCTGCGGACGCAGGCCACTATGACACAGTACAGGCCTATGAGACAGACTTCCGTTTTGCGGCTCTGGCTGCTATGTATGCCAACGGCAGCGGAATTTACAGAGACGGAGCCATCGCGGCGGATTCAGACGAATCCATTGAGGCAGTGCAGTTTATTGAGAAGCTGAGGACTGCAGGGCTGCTGACCGACTGCGGACTTTATGATGACGGGTTTGTGCCCAGGTGGTGTGAGGGCGGAGATGACTTCGGCCGTGGCGCTACCGTATTTTCGGATGTTCCCAACTGGTCTATCGGCGGTTATGCTTCTTCCTGCGGTGACCGCGGAGAGAGTATCGCTATCATCCCCTGGCCCAGAGCTGACCGTCTTGCTGCAGACAGCGAGGATTACAAGCAGGTGCTGGATATGGGCGACAGCGTGGGTATCCTGAAGGGAAGCAAGGTAGATACCGAGCTTGCGATCAAGGCTTATATCCTTTACTGGAATACTTACTGGAAAACGCTGGGCGGAGTTGACTCCGTGACTGAGTACAAGAACAGCGCAGCTGCTGAGCGGCTGGCAAGCTACGGCGTGGACCTTTACAACGAGACTTATGGAGACAACGCCCTGGCATGCTTCCAGGCTGTTGCAAACAATCTGGCAGGAAATCCTGCAAAGCTGCTGGGCATCTGGGAGAACAATGACGCTTCCTTTGCAACCCTGCTGGGCAAGTCCCTGACAGGCGTGGGCGGCACCTCATCCTATGATGTGACCATCAAGGCAAACAAGGATGCTATGAATAACCTGATGAGTGACATTGCCAACAACCTGGCATCCGACACCATCCATGACAACCAGAAGCCTTCCATCAAGAAGGAGACGGTTGTGCTTCCTGTGGGAACCAAATATGAGGATATCGACTGGACACAGTATTTCACCGCAGAGGATTCTGTTGACGGCGTTCTGGATCCCGCAACGGCAACCTTTGAAGATATGACCGGCGGCAACTTCCAGGATAACCTGAATACCGTAGGCGTTTACGAGGGCGATTCCTCCGTGAAGATTCATATCAGCGATTCTTCAGGGAACGAGGAGACTTCCCGGTTTAAGGTTGTGGTATACAATCCTGACAATACCCAGGCTCCTGTGATCACTCCCAAGGCTGAGCCGGATACCGTGGCAATTGATACGGATGCTTCCTCTATTGACTGGAAGAACTACATTGAGTCCGCAGTAGACGCAGATGGCATTGATGTCAAGGACAGCATTACCGCAGACCTGTCCGAACTGGATACCACTACCGCAGGCACTTACAATGTAGAAGTTACCGTGACGGACTATGTAGGAAATACAAGCAGCGTGACGCTGGAGGTTACAGTGGCAGCTGCCGAATAAGTAAATTTTCGATGCTGTAAAAAGGGCGGGAGGCTGGGAACCTACCCGCCCTTTTGTAATTCCCGCAGGCAGTGAGTAAAGTCCATATCAGTGACGTTGTGCCGAACTGAAAGCGAGTGCAGTGAGCCGGAGCATATGGCGAGTGTCGTGGGAGATCAGAGTGAACAGGAAATTCGGAATGGGAAGTGAGAGGGCACCCTATGAAATTAAAAACGAACAGTAAATTAATAGCGGTACTGGCTGCGGCGGCAGTTATCATCATTATATTGGTGGTCATAGGAGTCAGGTCAGGGGCGCGTGGTGAGGCGAATGCTGTTCCGAAGCAGGTGACGGCCTCATATGAAGAAAGCTACAGGGATTACCTGGAGGCTAACGGTTATGACGGAAAGCTGTCCGGCAGCGAGGTGACGGTGGATCTGGAAAAGTTTACCCTGTCGGCGGATATGGTTGCGAATATAGGAGAGCAAGGAATTCTGACTGAGGATAACGGAACCATTACCTGGGAGTTTCAGGTGGCGGAGTCCGGCTTTTATAATGTGGAACTGGGGTATATCGCTCTGCCCGGAACCACATCCGATATCCAGAGGAAGGTGTATATAGACGGAGAGATTCCTTATGAGGCGCTGTCCCAGATTGTGATCAAGCGCTGGTGGCAGGACAGGGAGATCCGGGAAAAGAACAAAAATGAGATTCGTCCTGAGGCGGATGAGGTTTACGACGAGACCAGGTGGTTTTTGGAGGATTATCAGAGAAGAAATAACGGAGCCCTGATCGTCTACCTGGAAAAGGGAAAGCATACCATCGGCTTTGAGGTCATCAAGGAGCCCCTGGAGTTCACATCTATTACTTTCAAGGCGGCGGAACAGCCATCGGCTTACGCAGAAGTGATAGATGCTCTGAAAGGGCAATATCCTGTTTACGGAGGGAAAAACTTCATTTACCAGGCGGAGCGGCAGGTGGATGGGACGGTGGGAATCATCAAGAGTTCCTCCTCCATCAATATCCAGAAAAATTATTCGGACAGCGAGCTGCAGCCATTTCATCCTTATTACATAGTCTACAATACCATTGGCGCGGAAAACTGGGCTCAGCCCGGCGACTCCATCACGTGGCAGATCGAGGTGCTCGTGGAGGGGCTGTATGAACTTTCCTTCAAGGGACGCCAGAACCTGAACAGGGGTGTTACCAGCTACCGCAGGCTGTATGTAAACGGCCAGGTTCCCTATGCGGAGATGCAGGCCATCGGCTTTGATTATCAAAACGGCATGAACAATTATACCGTTGCGGATGCGGAGGGGAATCCATACCTGTTCCATCTGCAGGAGGGAATAAATACAATTACACTGGAGAATGTCATGGGACCCATGGGAAGCATTATCACCCAGGTGGAGGAGAGCATGACCGTGCTCAACAGAGCCTATTTGGATGTGATCCAGCTGACAGGGCAGGTGCCCAACAGATTTATTGATTATGAGATCGTAAAAAAGCTGCCGGACTTTGCGGATACTATGCGGGAGCAGAGTGACCTTCTGTATTCCATCATTGATGAGATTGTGGCTATCACAGGCGAGAAGGGTGAGAATACTGCCATGCTGGAGAAGATGGCCATGGAAGCTTCCTGGCTGGCGGATGACCCCGAAAGCGTCATCATGGAGCTGGGACAGTTCAAGAATAACGTCTCCGCTCTGGGCACATGGCTTGTGAACGTGGCATCCATGCCTCTGGAACTGGATTATCTGGTGCTCAGTGCCGAGAATGCGGAACTGCCGAAGGCACAGGATTCCTTCTTTGCAGGGTTGGGTAACGGGACGGTGCGGTTTTTCTCCACCTTCTTTATCAAGAACAGCCAGATTACGGAGGGGGATTCCGGAAACGGCGCACGTTCCATCAAGGTGTGGCTTGCCTCCTACGGGCGTGAGCAGGCTCAGATGATTCAGAATATGATCGAGGAAGAATTTACTCCTGACAAGGATATTTCCGTGAATCTTCAGTTGATTCCGGTGGATGTGGTACTGCGGGCGGCTCTTGCGGGAAACGGGCCCGACGTGGTGATCGGCCTGGGGCAGGGTACGTTACAGGATTTCGCCATGCGTAACGCAGTCCAGGAATTGTCCGGACTTGAGGGCTACGATGAGGCGACGGAAAGGTTTTATGAGAGTTCCCTGCAGGCATCCGCTTTCCGGGGGGGTTATTACGGGATTCCCGAACAGACCACCTTTATGATGTTGTTTACCAGAGACGATATTCTTGCGGATCTGGAGCTGGAGGTGCCTGATACCTGGCAGGAACTTCGGGAGATCATACCGGAACTTCAGAAAAATAATTATAATATTTACATACCTAACGTACAGCAGACAGAGGCCACTACCAACAGCAGCTCTATTGCCTACAACATGAACCTTTACCTGGGGATGGTTATGCAGAACGGCGGCAATCCCTATCTGGGCGAGGGTGACGATTACGGCATTGAGAGTGGTCTTGCCAGCGACGCGGCCATGATTGCTTTTAAAGATTATACGGATTTCTTTACCGGTTATGGCCTGGATGTGCAGGTGGATTTCAGCAACCGTTTCCGAACGGGAGAGATTCCGGTGGGTATTACCGGCTACACTACCTTTAACCAGCTGGAAATCTTCGCTCCTGAAATAAAGGGTCTGTGGAGTTTTCATCCCATTCCCGGAGTGCTGCAGGAAGACGGAACCATAGACAGATCCTTCGCGGTGGACACGACCCAGTCCGTCATCATGGCGAAGTGCAGGGATCTGGATTCCTCCTGGGAGTTTTTGAAGTGGTGGACCTCCACGGATACACAGCTCCAGTTTGCAAATTCTCTGGAAGCTCTCATGGGAACCTCCGCCAGATATGCGGCGGCCGACCCGGAAGTCTTGAAGCAGCTGCCCTGGAGCAATGCGGAGCTGAACAGTCTGCTGAGCCAGTTTGAGCAGACCGTGGGCATTGAGGCTGTCCCCGGAAACTATATGACGACTCGTATGGTGCAGTACTCCTTTAACGACGTGGTGTCCGATCACGCAAATCCCAGAGAGACGCTGTACCTGAATATCAAAGACATCGACCAGGAGCTTACCAGAAAACGGGAAGAGCTGCATCTGTCGGTGAAGGAGCAGGGGGGTGGAGAACATGAATAAAAAGCAGAGCAGTTTTGGCGATACCTGGAGAAGGCATAAGTATAAATATATGATGATTGCGCCCTTCGGACTTATATTTTTCATATTTACACTTTTGCCGGTGCTTGTGTCCATTGTATTCAGCTTTACCTCCTTCAACATGGTGGAGGCTCCTGAGTTCGTGGGCTGGAGCAATTACCTGAACCTGATGGTCTATGACCCGATTTTCCTGACGGCCATCAAGAACACACTGTTCTTTGCCATTATCACGGGACCTGTGAGCTACATCATGTGCTTTCTGTTTGCGTGGATGGTAAACGATCTGCCCAGAATTCCCAGGGCAATCATGACGCTTGTATTTTACGCACCGTCTATTTCCGGAAACGCCTACCTGGTTTGGAAGCTGCTGTTCTCATCCGACTCTTACGGCTGGGTGAACGCCTGGCTGATGAAGCTGGGCATTATACAGGAGGCAGTTCAATGGCTGGTGAAAAAGGAATACATTATGCCGATTCTGATCATTGTACAGCTGTGGCTGAGTCTCGGCGTCAGCTTCCTGACCTTCATCGCGGGATTCCAGAATCTGGACAAATCGCTGCTGGAGGCAGGGGCTGTGGAAGGCGTTAAGAACCGCTGGCAGGAGCTCTGGTATATTATCCTGCCTTCCATGAAGCCTCAGCTGATGTTCGGCGCGGTGATGCAGATTACCAGTTCGTTGTCCGTATCCCAGCTGTCTATCGATCTGGTGGGATTCCCGTCCGTGAGTTATGCGGGCCATACTATCCTGACCCATCTGCATGACTTCGGCAACATCCGCTACGAGCTGGGCTATGCCTGCACCATAGCGGTAATTCTGTTCCTGATAATGATGTTCTGCAATATCGTTGTGCAGAAACTGCTGCGGAAACTGGGCTAAGTCCGAGAAGAGTTTCGAATTGCCTTTGGCAGTTTCCGCTTACAGCAAAGGCTGTTCCGCGGAGAAACTCTACGGTTCGCAGAGCGAACCTTTCTCGCACGGAAGAACGCCAGGCGTTCTTCCTGGAGTCGTTAGACTCCGTGGCATTGATTTGTGCGCGGCACAAATTCGCAGATTGCAGAAAGGCGGAGTATCGATATGAAAATATTCAAGTTTATAAGCCACAAGTTAAAGCAGCGCAAGCTCAAAAGGAGAAACAGGAGTCTCGGGGGAGATATTGTCCTGTTTGTGGTGCTGGGATTGTTCGGGCTGTTCAGCCTGTTCCCGCTGGTATACACCATAGTCAGCGCCTTCAAGCCGCTGTCGGAGATTTTTATCTTCCCGCCGAGACTTACGGTGGATAACCCGACGCTGGATAACTTCTTTGATCTGGGAACCATTATTGAGGACTTTACGGTGCCTCTTTCGCGATACCTGTTCAATACGCTGGTGATTACCGGGGTGGGAACCTTCGGAACCGTATTTTTGGGGTCTATGGCGGCATATCCGCTGGCAAAGTATGAATTCCCCGGTTCCAAATTCATGAGCAACCTGATCGTGTATGCCCTGATGTTCAGCACATCGGTCACGGCAATTCCCAATTATCTGATCATGAGCGGGCTGCATATGATTGACACTTATTGGGCGGTCATTCTGCCGGCGGTGGGAGGAACCCTGGGACTTTATCTGATGAAGAACTTTATGGTCCAGGTGCCGGAT